>JAEKKI010000253.1 GCA_019510485.1 Catenulisporales bacterium | reverse complement strand
CCCCGGGTCGCGGCGTCCAGCGCCGTCCCGGCCCCGACCACGCCGCCGCCGACCACCACGACGTCGAGCTCCCGCTCGGCCATGGCGGTCAGCGCCGCTTCCCGCTCCGTCGGTCCCAGCCGCACACTTCGCACAACTCCAGCCTGCCCTAAGTGCAGGCGCCGCACGCGACCAGGCCCCCCGCGTCACCCGTGAAGCCGATCACAGGACTCGCTCAAAACAGCCGCACAGCGTCGCGGACCGCGAACGGCTCAGGACGCGACAGTGACCTCGACCCGCTGGAAACCCTTGAGTTCGGTGTAGCCGCAGGTACCCATCGCGCGGCGCAACGCGCCAGAGAGGTTCATCGTGCCGTCCGACGAGGACGAGGGGCCGACGAGGATCTCCTCCAGCGTCCCCACAGTGCCCACAGCGGTCCGGTGTCCGCGCGGAACGGCGGCGTGATGCGCCTCCGCGCCCCAGTGGAAACCCCGCCCCGGCGCCTCGGCGGCGCGGGCCAGCGGCGAGCCGATCATCACCGCGTCGGCGCCGCAGGCGATCGCCTTGGTGATGTCGCCGGAGACACCCATGGCACCGTCGGCGATCACGTGCACATAGCGGCCGCCGGACTCGTCGAGATAGTCCCGGCGCGCCGCGGCGACGTCGGAGACCGCCGTGGCCATCGGAACCGCGATGCCGAGCACGTCCCGCGTGGTCTGCGTGGAGCCGCCGCCGAAGCCGACCAGGATCCCCGCCGCACCGGCGCGCATCAGGTGCAGCGCGGCCTGGTAGGTCGCGCAGCCGCCGACCACGACCGGGATGTCGAGCTCGTAGATGAACTGCTTCAGGTTCAGCGGCTCGGTGTTCGCCGACACATGCTCGGCCGACACTGTGGTCCCGCGGATGACCAACAGGTCCAGGCCCGCAGCGACGGCGACGGAGTGGAACTCCGAAGTGCGTTGCGGAGACAACGCACCGGCGACGGTCACTCCGGCGGCACGGATCTCCTTGATCCGCGCGGAGATCAGCTCGGGCTGCACCGGTGCGCTGTAGATTTCCTGGAGGCGCTTAGTGACCGCGTCCTCGGAGAGCGTAGAGATCTCCCGCAGCAGCGGCTCCGGGTTCTCATACCGCGTCCACAGACCCTCCAGGTTGAGGACGCCGAGACCGCCGAGCCGGCCGATCTGGATAGCCGTCTCCGGGGACACCACGGAGTCCATCGGCGCGGCCATGAACGGGGTGTCGAACCGGTAGGCGTCGATCTGCCAGGCGATGGAGACCTCTTCGGGGTCCCGGGTACGCCGCGACGGGACCACCGCCACATCGTCGAACCCGTAGGCGGGGCGGCCACGCTTGGCCCGGCCGATCTCGACCTCGGTCACTTGTCGTCCCTCAACTTTCGACAGACAGCCTTACGGCCCGACCGTACATGGTCGGGCCGTGGGGTGCGTTGTTCGGTCAGCGCTTAGAGTAGTTCGGCGCCTCAACAGTCATCTGGATGTCATGCGGGTGGCTCTCCCGCAGACCGGCGGCGGTGATCCGCACCAGCTGCGCGTCCTGCAACTGCGGGATGGTCTGCGCACCGCAGTAGAGCATCGACTGGCGCAGTCCGCCGATCAGCTGCATAGCCACGGCGGCCAGCGGACCCCGGTACGGAACCTGACCCTCGATCCCCTCGGCGATCAGCTTCTCGTCGGAGTCGACCTCGCCCTGGAAGTAACGGTCCTTGGAGTAGGACTTGTTCTCCCCGCGCGACTGCATCGCGCCGAGCGAACCCATACCGCGGTAGGACTTGAACTGCTTGCCATTGATGAACTGCAGCTCGCCGGGCGACTCCTCGCAGCCGGCCAGCAGCGAGCCGAGCATCACGGTGTCGGCGCCGGCGGCGATCGCCTTGCCGATGTCGCCGGAGTACTGCAGGCCGCCGTCGGCGATCACCGGGACGCCGTGCTCCCTGGCCACCTGCGCCACGTCGTAGACCGCGGTCACCTGCGGGGCGCCGACGCCGGCCACCACGCGCGTGGTGCAGATCGAGCCCGGGCCCACGCCGACCTTGACGCCGTCGGCGCCGGCGGAGATCAGGTCGTGCGCGCCGGGGCCGGTGACCACGTTGCCGCCGATCACGTCGATGTGCCCGGCCTCGGCCTTGACCTTGGCGATCATGTCCAGCTCGACCTTGGAGTGGCCGTGCGCGGTGTCCACCACCAGGAAGTCCACACCGGCGGCGATCAGGGCCTGGGCCCGCTCGAAGGAGTCGCCGAGGATGCCGATCGCGGCGCCGACCCGCAGCCGGCCGTCGGCGTCCTTGGTGGCCAGCGGGTACTTCTCGCTCTTGTCGAAGTCCTTGACGGTGATCAGGCCGGACAGCTTGCCGTCGGCGGTGACCAGCGGCAGCTTCTCGATCTTGTGCCGGGCCAGGAGCTTCATGGCGTCCTCGCCGCTTATCCCGGCCGGGCCCGTCACCAGCGGCATCGGCGTCATGACATCGGCCACCCTGCGGGTCTTGTCAGACTCGAAGCGCAGGTCGCGGTTGGTGATGATGCCCAGCAGCGTGCCGTCGGGGGCGATCACCGGCAGCCCGGAGATGCGGTATTTGGCGCACAGCGCGTCGACCTCGGCCAAAGTGGCTTCCGGCGAGACGGTCACCGGCTGGGTGACCATTCCGGACTCGGAGCGCTTGACCAGGTCCACCTGCGCCGCCTGACCGGCGATCGACAGGTTGCGGTGCAGGACGCCCACGCCGCCCTGGCGGGCCATCGCGATGGCCATGCGCGCCTCGGTCACGGTGTCCATCGCGGCGCTGATCAGTGGGATGTTCAGGCGGATGTTGCGGGAGAGCCGGCTGCCGGTGTCCACCTCGCCGGGCACCACCTCGGAGTAGGCCGGGACCAGCAGGACGTCGTCGTAGGTGAGGCCGAGGTTCGCGAACTTGGCGGGCAGGTCGGCGGAAAACATGTCACCATCCGAATGTCAAGGGGGACCGATAAGCAATCTTCCCCCAGGAATCCGGTCCGACCAAACCGATCAACCGATGATCGCCGACCGCGTGTCCGGGATCACAACCTTGACCTGCCGCGCAGCCGCCCGCGCCGCGACCGCCCCCCGATCCGCCGTCAGCGGACCAGGCCCCACCGGAACCCGAGGGCGACGGCGTGCGCCCGGTCGGAGGCGCCGAGCTTCTTGAACAGCCTGCGCGCATGCGTCTTCACCGTGTCTTCCGAGAGGAACAGGTCGCGGCCGATCTCGGCGTTGGAGCGGCCGTGGCTCATCCCCTCCAGCACCTGGATCTCGCGGGCGGTCAGGGTGGGGACGGCGCCGATCTCGGCCGGGCGCAGCCGGCGCGGGGCCAGCCGCCAGGTCGGGTCGGCCAGGGCCTGGCTGACGGTGGCCCGCAGCTCCGCACGGGAGGCGTCCTTGTGCAGGTAGCCGCGGGCCCCGGTGGCCACCGCGAGCGCGACACCGTCCAGGTCCTCGGCCATGGTGAGCATGATCACCCGGGCGTTGGGGTCGTTGGACAGCAGCCGGCGCACGGTCTCCACACCGCCCAGGCCCGGCATCCGGACGTCCATCAGGACCAGATCGGAGCGATCGGCCGTCCATCGCCGGAGCACTTCCTCGCCGCTGTTGGCGGTGGTGACCTTGTCGACGCCGGGCACGGTCGCCACGGCGCGTCGCAGCGTCTCCCGCGCCAGCGGGGAGTCGTCGCAGACTAGGATGGACGTCATTGGTCAAGCCTCCACATTCGTGAGGTTGTGACACCTATTGAGCTTATGGTGGACAGGTCCCCGTAGTCGATGGTTCGCACCGGTTCGCCACCCCTTGGCAGGCCTCGGCGCGCAGCGCTCCCGTTTTCCACCGGGGAAGCGGCCGGGCGGCGGGCGGGGCGCTGGCCATCGTCACTCCGAGATGCCAAACGAGCTTCACCCGAAAGCGTTACGCGCTCCGCGATGTTTTTTTCAGACGGCGCTGCGGGGGGATCAGGCTCGGCTCGGCCGACTTCGCCTGACGCGGGATGGGGGTCCAGGGGCGGTCCTCGGGGCGGCCGGCGTAATCCTCGCCGACCTCGTCCGGTCCGCCGTCCTGACCGCCGCGTTCGTCACTTCCGGGAAGCCCGATCACCCTGCCGCGCCCTTCGCTCTCGGCCTCGGCGCCTCGCCGTGCCATGCCGTGCCATTGCTCACACTCCGTGATCGATTGCGGCAACTCAGTGACAATCGAGCACGGTTCGGGGCATGATCGGAATGACCGTCCACCGGATCAGGTATTGGACAACTGACACCTGGTTCACCACGAGGTACAGCCGCCGCCGCGGCACCGATGCACGCCCCGACTCACTCTCACCGGATCATGCACCCGCGGCGGCGGCGGCCAACACGATGTCGCCGAAGACCACTCCATCCAGCGACTCGCCGTCGGTCGTCCGACAACAGGACGACTGACCTGCGGATTAGCCGGACGCTGGTCCGGCGAGGAAGGGCTTGCCATGGCCGACGTGTCCCGTCTCCCCGGCCCCAACGCGGACTTCTGGGATTGGCAGTTGCGCGGCTCCTGCCGCGGTACCGACAGCGATCTGTTCTTCCACCCGGAGGGCGAGCGCGGTCAGGCGCGGACCTCCCGGGAGGAGGCCGCCAAGGAGGTGTGCCTGCACTGCCCGGTCTGCAAGCCGTGCCGGGAGCACGCGATGCGCGTGCACGAGCCGTACGGCGTCTGGGGCGGTATGACCGAGGAGGAGCGCGAGGAGCAGTACGTGCGGGGAGAAGGCGGCGGCGCGGGCGGCGAAGCTCGCGGCGCTGGCCGGGAAGAACGGGAAGCCGGCGCGCAAGCCCGCGGCGAAGGTGCCGGTGAAGGTTCAGGCGAAGGCCTCCGGGGCGCCGGCCACCGCGCCGAGCGCCGGGCCGAGCAACGGGATGACCATGACGCGGCCGGCGAACGCGGCGGCGGCGGCCGGGGCGCGGGCGAAGGCGGCGAAGGCGAAGACCAAGCAGTAGGCCTTCAGCAGAACGCTTAAGGGCGGTGCCATACGGAGAGATCCGTATGGCACCGCCCTTGGTGTACAGGCGGTGCTCAGTGGCTGTGCCCGTGGCCGTGCGAGTGGCCGTGGCCCTCGTCCTCCTTCGGCGCCGGCTTCTCCACGACCAGGGTCTCGGTCGTGAGCAGCATCGAGGCGATGGAGGCGGCGTTGGCCAGCGCCGAGCGCGTGACCTTGACCGGGTCGATGACGCCGGCCGCGATCAGGTCGACGTACTCGCCGGTGGCGGCGTTCAGGCCGGAGCCGACGGGCAGGTTCGAGACCTTGTCGGTCACGACGTAGCCCTCCAGGCCCGCGTTCTCGGCGATCCAGCGCAGCGGCTCGACCGCGGCGCGGCGCACGACGCGCACGCCGGTGGCCTCGTCGCCGGTCAGGCCCAGGTCGCTGTTCAGCACGGAGACCGCGTGGACGAGGGCGGAGCCGCCGCCGGCGACGATGCCCTCCTCGACCGCGGCGCGGGTGGCGGAGATGGCGTCCTCCAGCCGGTGCTTCTTCTCCTTCAGCTCGACCTCGGTCGCCGCGCCGACGCGGATCACGCAGACCCCGCCGGCGAGCTTGGCCAGGCGCTCCTGGAGCTTCTCGCGGTCCCAGTCCGAGTCGGTGGTGTCGATGGCGGCCTTGATCTGCTTCACCCGGTCGGCCACCGCCGAGGCGTCGCCGGCGCCGTCGACGATCGTGGTGTCGTCCTTGGTGACGGTGACGCGGCGGGCGGTGCCCAGCACCTCGACGCCGACCTGGTCCAGCTTCAGGCCGACCTCGGGCGCCACGACCTGCGCGCCGGTGAGGATGGCCAGGTCCTCCAGGATCGCCTTGCGGCGGTCGCCGAAGGCCGGGGCCTTGACCGCGACCGAGGTGAAGGTGCCGCGGATCTTGTTCACCACGAGGGTGGACAGCGCCTCGCCGTCGACGTCCTCGGCGATGATCAGCAGCGGCTTGCGGGACTGCGCGACCTTCTCCAGCAGCGGCAGCAGCTCGTTCAGGGAGCTGACCTTGCCCTGGTTGATCAGGATGTAGGGGTCCTCCAGGATCGCCTCCATGCGCTCCTGGTCGGTCACCATGTAGGGCGACAGGTAACCCTTGTCGAACTGCATGCCCTCGGTGAACTCCAGCTCCAGGCCCATGGTGTTCGACTCTTCGACGGTGATCACACCGTCCTTGCCGACCTTGTCCATGGCTTCGGCGATCAGGTCGCCGATCGCCTTGTCCTGCGCGGAGATCGCGCCGACCTGGGCGATGGATTCCTTGGTCTCGACCTGCTTGGCGACGGCCAGCAGCTGCTCGGAGACGGCCTTGACGGCCGCGTCGATACCGCGCTTGAGGGCGATCGGCTGGGCGCCGGCGGCCACGTTGCGCAGGCCCTCGCGGACCATGGCCTGGGCCAGCACGGTGGCGGTGGTGGTGCCGTCGCCGGCGATGTCGTTGGTCTTGGTGGCGACTTCCTTCGCCAGCTGCGCGCCGAGGTTCTCGTACGGGTCGTCGAGTTCCACCTCGCGGGCGATGGTCACGCCGTCGTTGGTGATGGTCGGGGCGCCGAACTTCTTGTCGATGACCACGTTGCGGCCCCTGGGGCCGATGGTCACCTTGACCGCGTCGGCGAGCGCGTTGACGCCGCGCTCGAGCTTGCGGCGGGCGTCCTCGTCGAATTCGAGCATCTTCGCCATGAGCGAGTACGTTCCTTGTCTAGAAGAGAAAGGACCGCCCGGGTTGGGGAGCCGGTTACCCCGGCCGCGCCGGGGCGGTCCTGCAGCTGGTCAGCACTGCGGCGCGTCGCGCCTCCACCTGGGGCGGTGGTCGGGCGACGGTGGGCCTTTACTTGTTGACGATCGCGAGCACGGCCAGGACGACGCCCTCCTGCGGCTTCTCCTTGGCGGTGTCGGGGATGACCAGGCCCGAGGCGGTGGTCTGCTCGGCGTCGAGCGGCTTGACGACGACGCGGTCCTCGAGCGGCTTGATGGCAACGGTAGCCACGGTGTGTGACCTTTCGTTCGCGTGACGGATCGGCGATGGGAAATTGCGGAACCTGTCGTCGCGGGTGCCAGGGTCCGGCCCGTATCGCGCTGGCACTCTCGGTGCGAGGGTGCCAGAACCGAGACTAGGCGGGGCGTTAGCACTCGGTCAAGTGGAGTGCCAAGCACGGCGGGTCACCGCTCAGACATAGTCCTCCAGCCGGGCGAACGTATACCCCTGCTCCTGCACGATGCGGAACAGGTTGGTCATCAGCTCGTGCATCTGCGGCCACCCGGTGCCGTTGGCGTGCGGGCCGCGGAAGTGGGCCAGCAGGATGTCGCCGGGGCGGAGCTTCTTGTCGGCGGCCTGCCATTGGAACCCCTGCTTCTGGAAGGAGGCGCGCCAGTAGCAGATCGCTTTGAGGCCGTTCTGCTTGCAGGCCTGCTGGGTGGCCTGGTTGGAGTTGCCGAAGGGAGCGCGGAACAGGTACGGCGTCGTGTTGTACGTCTTCTCCAGCTTCTGCTGCTGGCCGGAGATCTCCGCGAGTTGGCGCTGGGCCGACAGGGTCACCATGTTGGGGTGGGTCATGGTGTGGTTCTGGATGGTGCAGTAGCCGGTGTCGCGGAGCTTGGCGAAGTACTGGTAGTCGGCGCGGATGAAGGTGTCGGCCAGGAACATCGTGAAAGGTATGCGGAAGTCCTTGACCATGGCGAGGAAGGCCGGGTCCTTCTCGGCGCCGTCGTCGATGGTCAGGAAGCATATCTTCTGGTCGGTGGGGACGTGGTCGACGACCGGGGGCAGCGGGACGCCGGTGTCGACCGGTTTGGTGGCCGGGGGCGGCGGGGCCGGGGCGAAGGGCTTCAGGCCGCCGTATTTGGCCGCCAGCAGGGCCGCGTCGGCGGTCTCGGGGCCGGGCGGGCGGCCGTTGGCGTTCGGGGCCGGCGTGAAGGTCTGGCTGGGGCTGCCGGCAGCGGCAGAAGGAGACGTGGAGGAGGCCGGGGGCGCAGGGTCGCCCTCTCCGTTGGTGCTTGTCTTCTGAGCGGCCGCCGGAGACGAGGAGGAACTGCAGGCGGCGGCCAACAGGGTGGGAGCGCCGATAGCGAGCCCCGCCGCGGTGCGCAGGAAGCGCCGGCGGGACGAGCCGTCGGAGTCCGAAGGTGCGTCCTGGTGCGAGTCCCACAGCGGAACGTGATCCTCGCACCCGCAGCCGATGCGCTGGTTCTGTTCGTCCTGCGTCACGCCTTTTCCCCAGTCAGTAGCCGCGGGGCCCGATGCCCGCGCATTCCCTGAATGAGGACGTCATGACCGCCGGGACAGTTGCCTAATCGGTCGATGGACCGAAAGTCACACGTCCAGGCGTTCGAACACCCAGGCGTGGCCGGGGCGGGCGATCAGGTGCGCGGGCGGTTCGGCGAACAGGCTCTCGGGCGCGTTGCCGAGGTAGTCGATCACGATGACGACGCGTTCGCCATCCGGACCGGCCGAGCTGTAGGCGTTGTAGGAGGCGACGCTCTCGTCCTGCCAAAGCGGGGGGACGATGATGGCTCGGGCCCACTCCGCCACCGCGGGCGCCTTGCCGGGCTCGCAGCGCACTTCCCACATCAGGGTCTGGTTCGTCTGGTTCGTCATCGGGCCACCACGTCCACAACGGGCTGGGAGGAATCGGCGGGGAAGTCGAGGGCTGAGGGCACACGGCCCCGGCGCACCAGTTCCGAGCCGAGCGCCGCGACCATGGCGCCGTTGTCCGTGCACAGTTTGGGGCGCGGGACCCGGACCTGGATGCCGGCCTTCGCGCCGCGTTCCTCGGCCAGCAGCCGCAGCCGTGAGTTGGCCGCGACACCGCCGCCGATCAGCAGGTATTCCGCGCCGCGCTCCTTGCAGGCCACGATCGCCTTGCGGGTGAGGACGTCGACGACCGCTTCCTGGAACGAGGCGGCGACGTCCGGGACCGAGATCCGGTCGCCGGCGCGCTCGCGGTGCTCGACCCAGCGCGCCACCGCGGTCTTCAGGCCGGAGAAGGAGAAGTCGAGCGGGGCGTCGCGGGGGCCGGTCAGGCCGCGGGGGAAGGCGATGGCGTCCGGGTTGCCCTCGCGGGCCGCCTTGTCGATCAGCGGCCCGCCGGGGAAGCCCAGGCCCAGGACCCGCGCCACCTTGTCGAAGGCCTCGCCGGCGGCGTCGTCGATGGTCTGGCCGAGCGGGTGCACCTCCTCGGTGACGTCGGGCACGAACAGCAGCGAGGAGTGGCCGCCGGAGACCAGCAGGGCGATGCAGCCCTCGGGCAGCGGTCCGTGTTCGAGCTGGTCGACGCAGATGTGCGCGGCGAGGTGGTTGACGCCGTAGATCGGCTTGTCCAGGGCCAGCGCGTACGCCTTCGCGGCGGCGGCGCCGACGAGCAGGGCGCCGGCCAGCCCGGGGCCGGCGGTGACGGCGATCGCGTCGATGTCCCGCAGGGCCACTCCGGCGTCCTTCAGCGCCCGCTGCACGGTCGGCACCATGGCCTCCAGGTGCGCGCGGCTGGCCACCTCGGGCACCACGCCGCCGAAGCGCGCGTGCTCGTCCACGCTGGAGGCGACGGCGTCCGCCAGCAGGGTGTTGCCGCGGACGATGCCGACCCCGGTCTCGTCGCAGGAGGTCTCGAAGCCGAGGACCAGAGGTTCGTCCTTCAGAGCCGTCATACCGTCACACCAGTGCCTTCCTCATGATCAGCGCGTCGTGGTCGCCGGGCTGGTAGTAGCCGCGGCGGATCCCCACCGGCTCGAAGCCGTAGCGGGTGTAGAGACGCTTTGCGGAGTCGTTGTCAGTACGCACCTCCAGCCAGACCTCTGCGCACTGTCTGCGCACGGCCTCTTCCAGGAGTGCTTGCAGCAGGACCGCCCCGAGTCCCTTGCCTTGGTGCCCGCGGGCCACCGCGATGTTCTGGATCCAGCCCTCGACGCTGCGCGGAGCGGCGCCGGCTTGGGACATCAGGCCGGCGTACCCGGCGATCTCCCCGTCGATCTCGGCGGCCACGTAGTACCGGGAGCGCGGGACGTCCGCGAGTTCGGACCAGAACATCTCCGTGGACCAGGGATCCTCGGGGAACAGGTCCTCCTCGATGCGTTCCACTACTGCGATGTCCCACCATCGCAGCGGACGCAGCGTCGGCGTCGTCGGCATAGCGCTCACCACTGCGGTCAGCCCGTGGAAACGCGCTTACGAGTACCAGGCTCGACGGCGTCCGGGCGGCGCAGGTAGAGCGGCTCGGGGAACAACAAGGAGTCGGGAGACTCCCGCAGACGCATGACGGCGAGTTCGGCGAGCGCCGCAGCCGAAGGGAGGCGCGGTGCGATCGCCTGCGGGAACGCTTCGGGATAGAGCACCGCCCCCTCCCCCGCGACCGGCAGGCCGCTGAGCCGCTCGGCGATGAGAGCGGGGTGGGCGACGTCCGGCTCCGAGGAGCGGGTGAGGTAGTCCGTGTACTGCGCCCAGTAGACCTCTTTGCGCCGGGCGTCGGTGGCGACGGCGAGGGGCTGCGTGCTCCGGGTCTGATACGCGAGCACGTCGAGCGTGCAGACTCCGTGCACGGGGATGTCGAGGGCGTCTGCGAGCGAGCGCGCCGTGACCAGCCCCACGCGCAGCCCGGTGAAGGGCCCGGGGCCGACGCCCACGGCGATGCCGGTCAGGTGCTCGGGTTTACGGCCGGTGGTGTCCAGGACGGCGGCGACGCCGGGGGCGAGGAGTTCACCCGTGCGGCGCGCGTCCACGGTGGTGGACTCGGCGAGGACGTGCGCGCCGTCGTGCAGGGCGACGGTGATGGCCGGGGTTGCGGTGTCGAACGCGAGCAGGAGCACCCGCACAGCCTATCTTTCTGGCACCATACGACCCATGACCAGCCAGCAGCAGAACGCCCCGCGGTCACCGGCGAGGGTGAACCGCTCCCGCGTGAACCCCATGGCGTCGGTCGCGGTGATCACGGCCGCGGCGCTGGTCGGCGTGGGCGTACTGGCCGTCCAGGCGAACGGGTCGGCGCCGGGCAAGAGCGCCGCCACGACCATCGACGGCAAGAAGCAGCAGCCGCAGGTGTCGACGAACTCCTCGGGCCAGACGGTGGCGCCGCCGCCGAACCCGAGCACGCTGCCGGACAAGAGCGGCACCGGCAAGCGAGTGGTGTACAGCGTGTCCAAGTCGCTGGTCTGGCTGGTCGGCGCGGACGGCAAGGCGCAGCTGACCGCGCCGTCGGTGTCGGGGACGGACGTCCCGAAGCCGGGGACGTACCTGGTGTCCAAGTGGCACACGACGCACAAGGCCGGCGACGGCACGGCGGTGCAGTATCAGGTGCTGTGGGGACCGACGTCGAACCCGACGGAGTTCGCCTTCGCCGCGATCGCCTCGCTGCCGGCCGATCAGATGCCGCAGAAGCCGGCCCCCGGGACGACGACCGGCGGGGTGCGGCTGACGCAGAACGACGCTTCGGCGGTGTGGCAGTTCGCGACGACGGCGAAGGGGACGCAGGTGGTGGTGGTGCCGTAGGGCACCGGTACCAGCCGTCGCAGCCTGAGTCAGAGATCGCTGAGGTCGGCCAGGTCCGCCTCGGTCCACCGCTCGCCGATCCCGCGTACCACGACCCATCGCACGTCCGAGTCGCCGGGCTCGTCCAGGTCCTCGGCGTGCTCGCGGGAGATCACGATGTCCAGGCGGTCGTCGGTGAGGACCTCGGCTTTGCCCTCGCCCCATTCCACGACGGTGACCGATTCGGCGACCGAGGCGTCCAGGTCCAGATCGTCGAGTTCGTCCAGGGAGCCCAGCCGGTAGGCGTCGACGTGGACCAGCGGGGTGCCGCCGACGGCGATGGAGGGGTGGACCCGGGCGATGACGAAGGTCGGGGACGTGATCGGGCCGCGCACGTTCATGCCCTCGCCCAGGCCCTGGGTCAGGGTGGTCTTGCCGGCGCCGAGATCGCCGGTGAGCACCACCAGGTCGCCGGGGCGCAGGCGGGCGCCGAGGCGGCGGCCGAGGTCGTGCATGGCGGTCGCGGTGGCTACGGGGGTCTCCAGGACTGGTCCGGCTTGGTCAGGGATCACCGACATGGCTCCACCGTACCGGGCGCCGGGGGCGTCTTTCGATCTGTCATGGAGACTGTCACGAAGCGCGTCATGGAGCGTAGACGAGTGCTGTCACCAGTCCGGGTTCGGTGGCGGACCAGATCGGATACAGCGTGGTGGCGGTGCCGGTGTGGCGGACACCTGCGTTGTCGCGGACGGAGAAGGTGACATCCTCGCCGTACGGAGTGGTTTGACGATCCTCGATACGTACTGTGTCGGGCTGGACGGTTCCCCCGAAGGTGATGGTCTCGGCGAAGGACTTCGTCTCCGGGCCGGTCATGGCGTTGACGCGGGTGATGGTGGTGCCGTCTGGGGAACGCCGCGTGTAGTTGGGATCGTCGGGGGTGCGGACGCGGTAGCGGAGGTCGTGGACCCAATCGAAGGGTCCTTCGAGGTCATCGCCGTACTTGATGACGGTGAGCGCCTGCGTCAGTGCGGCTTTAAGTGTCACTTCGGCACCGGGATGCGCCAGGGGCTGTGCCGCATAGGGTTGTCCGCCCTGTGCGGCGGCGTAGGAGGGTGACGCAGGGGCGGCCACCGTGGATCGTGACCCGCCGAAGGCCGTCACCAGAGCGCAGGCGCCGAGCACCACCGCACATCCGGCGGCTTGAGGGATCCACATGCCGCGGCTTAGATCAGGTTCCAGTTCCGGTTCCCGGACGAGCGGGAACGGTAAACCCGTTTGGTCTAGCGCCCACGCCGCGAATCCGCCGGCGGCCACCGCTGCGGCGGGGAACATGATGACCTCATAGCGCATCGCCGCGCTGAAGCCGACTGCTGCGGTCAACACGCAGGAAGCGCTTAGCGCGCCGAGGAAGACGGCGGCCAGATCCTTGGTGATCCGGAGGACCGTCATCAGGGCCGCCGCTGCGAGCAACGCATAGAGAACACGATCCTCGGTCCACATATAGTGCAGGTCCCCTGTGGTCACCGTGCGCAGGTTGCTGAGGAGTTGCTCTGCGACGCCGCCCGGCGTGGTCTGGCCGTGCGTGACCACTCCCTGGGTGTCGACGTGCGCCACCATCCCGAGCAGCAGCTGCATCCCTCCGGCGACCACGATCGTCACCACCGCCGCGCCGAGCCATCGGTTCCGCCACGTCCGGTCGCGGACCAGCGCCCACGCCCAGCCGGCGACGGCCATCGCCGGGGCGAGGACGCCGACCTGCCGGGTGAGCGCCAACGCCCCCCCGGCGGCGGCCAGCCAGACCAGGTTGGCGCGGGCGATACGGCGTTCGATCGGCAGGTTGGCGACCAGCACCGCGGACAAGGCGAGCGCGAGGGCGTCGGTGGTGGCCCAGATCAGCTGGGCCACGGTCGCGGTGATCCCGAACGCGCCGGTGACCAGCGCCGCCACCGCCGGGCCGTACAGCCGCTGCGTCACCCGTGCGGTGGCCCAGCAGAAGGCGACGACGGCCAGGCAAGGCACGTACACGGTCCCGTTCTTCAGACCGGCCGGCCAGACGAACGGGACGGACAGCACCGGGTACAGGCCTCGCGTCTTCACCAACTGCCAGGTCGGATCGTTGGCGGCGAAATACCACGGGGCCAGCCGCCACTCGGTCACCGCGCGGGTGCGCGTGATCGCGTCGGAGATGCCGTGGCCCATATCGCGGGAGGTCATCGTCAGGTAGTAGCGGCTGTCCGGCGGATGCAGCCAGACGCCCCGGGTACCGAGGGTGTGGGCCATGGTGAGGAGCACGGCGGGCAGGACGACGGCGAGGACGCCGAGGCGGACCCCGAGCAGATCGTGGCGCCACAGCCCGGCGACTCGTCGCATGAGGGGCATATACCGCTTTTCGCCTTGGTTACCCGCGTTTCGCCGCGGGCATGATCGGCGCCGAGGACTCCCGCACCGGAGGTGAGGCATGAGGGCCTCCGTCGGCATGGCGGCGGGTCTGCTGCTGGTGGGCCTGTCAGGGTACGTGTTCCTGGCGGTCACCGGCCATTCCTCGACGCCCTCGGATGCCGCGGCGCTGTCCTCGCTTTACTTCCTGGCCGGGCTGGTGACGCTTGGTGTGTTCGTCGGGTTGGAGCAGGAGACGAGCCGGGCGACGGCGCGGGCCTTGGCGGAGGGGCGGGGGGCGGCGGCGGTCGCGCGGACGGCGCGGCGGCATGCTGTGTGGCTGCTCGGGCTGACGCTGGTCGCGCTCGCTGCGTTGTCACCGGTGTTGGTGTCGGGGCCGTTGCGGGGGCGTTGGGCGTTGTTCGGGGCGCTTGTGCTGGCGGCTTCGGTGGGGGCGGCGTGTTTCTGGGTGCGGGGGCTGCTTGGCGGGCGGCGGGAGTTCCACGGGTACGCCGTGACGCTGGCGATGGAGGGGTTGGGGCGCTTGGTGCCGTGCGTGGCGGTGTTCGTGGTCACGGGGCTGGATGGGGCGGCATGGGCCTATGCGCTGGCTTTCGCTGCGGCGCAGGGGGTGGCTGTGTTGGCGGGGTTGTGGTGGCTGCGTGGGGGGTTCGCTGATCATGGTGTGGATGCGGTGGATACGGAGGTCTCCGCGTTCGAGGCCGGGGAGCGGTCGGCGGCGGGCGGGTTGGCGCTTCTGGTGACTGCCAGTTTGCTGATGCAGGTGGTGGCGAACTTGCCGCCGCTGGCCGCGAGTGCGCGGCTGACGCATTCGGACGCGGTGGCGGCGGCGTTCGCGCAGGCGTTCGTGTTGGTGCGGATTCCGCTGCTGCTGATCTCTCCGCTTCAGGCGATGTTGCTGCCGGATCTCACTCGTTCGGCGGCGCGCGGGGATCATGCGGCGTTGCGGCGGAAAGTGCGGCTGGCGTTGGGGGCGGTCGCGGGGCTGGGGGTGGCGGGGACGGCGGTGCTGGCGTTGGCGGGGCCGTGGGTGCTGCGGGTGTTCTTCGGGACGAAGGCCGACTTGTCGCATGGGTTGTTGGCCGTGCTGGGGATCGGGACGGTTTTTCTGATGAGCGCGGCGATCTTGCAGCCGATGCTGGTCGCGCTGGATCGGCATCGGGTGGTGCCGGTGGCTTGGGGGGCCGGGGCGGTGGTGCTCGCGGTTTTGGTGGAGCTGCCGGTGGGTGCGCTGCATGCGGCGGCGGCTGGGGGGATCGGAGGACCGGTGGTGGTGGTCGCGGTGATGGGCGGCGGGTTGGTGAACACTCTGCGCTCGCAGAACCAGAACCAGAACCAGAACCAGAACCAGCACGAACCAAACAACCCGCAGAATCAGGAAAATCTGAAGCAGCAGAACCCGCGCCAGGCGTATGACTCGCGGAGAACGCAAGGCCGGCGCGGCTCACGAGATCGGCGAGAGCCTGTCGACTGGCTGGGAGGGCAGAACGCGCCGGACGAGCCGGGCGACGTACTGCGAGCCGTAACTCTCGGCGCCGCGGCCAGTTCACCTCACGGGGCGTCGAGGTGCGCGGAGAGGCAGAACACGATGAGCGGTCCCCGGTCGCAGTGGCGGCGTGCTGCGAAACCGGCCGCCGAAGTGACCGCCGCGCTGGTCGGATGCCTGGTGCTACCGTTCGCGGCGCGTTCCATCGAAGTGGATCCGTTGGCGCGCACAGGGCAGGTCAGCGCTCTGGCGGCGCTCCAGCTGCGCTTCGCACTCGCCGGTGCGGTGTTGCTGGCGGTGTTGCTCATCATGCGTCGGCGGCGCGGATACGACACCGCCAAACGGGTGGTGTGCGCGGCGGTCGCGGGGTTGGCGTCGGGGTTCCTGGCCGGGGGGATCGTCGTGGCGTTGCGTGGCACGCCCTGGCCGCTGTTCGGACTGTCGGGCGACACCGGGCGCCTGGTGCAATGGTCGGCGTCGATCGTGCACGGCCACGGCAGCCCGAACCAGACCTACCCCCCGCTGACACTGCACGCGCTGGCGTGGTGGGCACAGCTGTTCCACCACGGCGACACCGCCTCAGCGTTCCGCGACTTCGAGATCGGCGGGGCGGCGCTCACCGGGCCGGCCGCGTATCTGGCGTGGCGGCTGGTGCTGAGTCCGCTGTGGGCACTGGTGATCGGGGTGGTGCCGGCGTACGCGATCATCGATCCCTACAAGCCCTACGGGGCGATCGTCATGATCGTGCTGCTGCCGGTGTTCGTGGCCTCGGTCCGGCACACGATGCGAGTCGGGTACATGCCCTGGCGCCGGGTGGTGGTGAGCGCCGCGGTGTTCGGGCTCTTGTACTCGGCGCTGTTCCTGACGTATCCAGGCTCTTCGCTGTGGAGCGCGCCGGGCTTGGTGGTCGCCGTGCTGTTGCTGTTCCCGTGGTCCAAAGAACGCATCGGCAAGCTCGCGGGCTTCGTGGGGCTGACCGTGGCCGTGTTCGGGCTTCTGTGCGGCTGGTATGTGAAGGACCTCCTTGGTCCTGGCACCACCGACCGTGCTTATGGGTTCGACGCATATACCGACCCAGCCTTCTTCTCGATGTGGCGCACCGACATGCCGGGCGACGTCGGCCAGTGGCCACCACCTGGCGAACTGGCCGGCGAGGGCCTGTTCAGCGTCCTGACGTTCGCCGGACTCGGCGTGGCCTTGTGGCTGGGCTGGAAACGGCCGCTGGCGGTGACCGTGGCGTGCGTGTTCGCCGGAACCTGGCTGTGGCGCATGGAGGTGGCCTCACGGATGTGGGCGACCGGGACCGTGCAGCTGTGGCCGCGCACAGGTAATCAGCTCCTGTACTGCGTGCTCGTGCTCGGGGCGGCGGCGGCGTGCTTCGTGGCCTCCCGGCTGAGCGCCTGGCCGCCATTGCCGTCGCGGCTCGGCGCGCACGTCGGCGCGCTGGCGACAGTGCTACTGGTGCTAGGAACCGCGGCGTCTTCGGTGG
>JAEKKI010000252.1 GCA_019510485.1 Catenulisporales bacterium | reverse complement strand
CGGACTTCCGCGTCGCCGACGGCATGTCCGGCTTCGAACCGGGCAGCGTCGACGTGGTCCTGAACAACCCGCCGTTCCACAGCCACCAGGCCACGACCGACGCGGTGGCGTGGCGGATGTTCACCGGCTCGCGGACGGCGCTGCGCCGCGGCGGGGAGCTGTGGGTCGTCGGGAACCGGCACCTGGGCTACCACGCGAAACTCAAGCGGTTGTTCGGGAACTGCGATGTGGTGGCCGGCAATCCGAAGTTCGTGGTGCTGCGGGCGGTGCGACGGTAAGGGGCGTCGGCTAGTTTGCAGCGTATGGCGGGGATCTTCGCACAGCCGGGATACGCACGCTTCTGGTCCGCCGACACGGTGTCGACGTTCGGCACCTACGTCACCACCGTCGCGCTGCCGACGCTGGCCGTGATCACGCTGAAGGCCGGCGACGCCCAGGTGGGCCTGCTCAACGGCGCGCGTTGGACACCGTACCTGCTGTTCGGACTGCTGGCCGGGGTGATCGCCGACCGGTACCGAAGGCGGCCGATCCTGGTGGCGACCGATCTGGTGCGCGGTGTGTTGCTGGGTTTGATCGCGGCGCTGGCGGCGGCGCACGTGCTGGATATCTACGAGTTGGCTGCGTTCGTCGCGGTGTTCGGTGCGCTGTCGCTGCTGTATGACGCCGCGCACCAGTCGTACTTGCCGCGCCTGGTGCCGCCGGCCGGTCTGACGTCCGCCAACGCGCGCCTGGAACAGACCTCGGCGCTGGCGCAGACGACCGGGCCGTTCCTGGGCGGATCGCTGGTCGCGGCGGTCGGGGCGCCGCTGGCGATGGTGGTGGACGCGGTGTCTTATGTGGTTTCCGGCCTCACGCTGGCGACGATCCGGCGACCCGAGCCGATGCCGGACTCTGCGTCGCGTGACCTGCGCGCCGAGCTGCGCGAGGGGCTCGGCTTCGTCTATCGGCATCCGGTGCTGCGCAGCACCGCGCTCACGTTGCACGCGCGGTTCCTGTTCGCGAGCGTCATCTCGACGGTCTTCACGCTGCTCGTATTGCGGGATCCGGGCCTGGGGAACGGCTCGAAGCGGGCGGCCTTCGGCCTCGGTCTGGTCATCGCGGCCGGCGGCGTCGGCGCCTTGATCGGCAACTCACTGTCGCGCTGGGCGGGCCGCTGGGGCGTCGGCCGGCTGTTCGCCGCCGAGCGGCTGGCCGAGCCCTGCGGATGGACCCTGGCCGCGCTGGCGACCCGCGGCGCGGCCGGCTGGGCGATGGTCGCGGCGGCACAGTTCCTGGTGTGGATCGCGCTGGGTGTCAGCGGCCCGAACGAGATGGCCTACCGCCAGTCGGTGACCCCGGACCGGCTGCAGGGCCGGGCGAACGCCACGATCCGCTCGCTGAACTGGGGCATGTTCACGATCGGCGCCCCGGTCGGCGGCCTGCTCGCCGAACACGTCGGCTTCCGTCCCGCGCTGTGGCTGGCGATCGCCGGGATGACGGGCGCCGCACTGGTGGCGGCGTTCTCGCCGATGCGCACGGCACGGATCGCATCCGGCGCACCGGCGGCCCTGATCGCGACAGCAGACTGAGACACCCGGTCTCAATCCACGAGCACCAGCTTCTCCGCCTCGGCGATGATCTCCTCCGGCGCCGGCGGCCGCAGCAGCAGCTCGGCGATCTTCTCGTGGGCGGGATCCCCGGCGGCGACGCTGGCCGCGACCGATTCGCGCACGTCGTAGCGAGTCTGGCGCAGCCGCACGTCCGGCCCGAGCAGCGCCCAATACGCCACGCCCGGCTCGCCGGCGTGGTACGGCAGGCCGACGCTGCCGGGGTTGACGCTGCGCAGGCCGGCGACGCGGCGGTCGAACTGCAGGTGGGTGTGGCCGGTGACCAGCACCTGCTCGTCGATGCCGGCGGTCAGTTCGCGGAAGCGCTCCTCGGAGGTGCCGGGGGTCACCGCCTCGTTGTCGCTGCGCGGAGAGCCGTGGCAGAAGCGGACCGCGCCCAGTCCCGCGACGTCCACGACCACGCTGAACGGGAACGAGCCGACGAACGCCAGCGCCCCGGTGCCGTGGCGGGCCGGAACCCACTCCTGGCGCGGATTGGCCGGGGTGTAGGCGCCGGTGGCGATCTGGCGGACGAGGCGCTCGCTGTTGCCGCGCACGCACACCGCCCGCAGACCCAGGGCCTTGACGATCGCCACCGTCTGGTCAGGGTCGACGCCCCAGGTCAGGTCGCCGTTGAAGACGATCAGATCGGCGGCGGCGACCTCCGGCTCGGCCAACACCGCCCGCAGCGCCGGGACATTGGCATGCACGTCCGACAGCACCGCCACGCTGCCCGCCGGCCCGTACCGCTTGGCCGGTCCCTCCCACGACGCGGGACCGTAAAACTGGACGGACATCGCGGACCTCCCCGGAACGGCGAATCAGCTGTTTCCGGATTTGAAGCCTAATCCCGGTCCTGATGGTGGGCGAGGAGTGACCGAGCGCTGAGACCCGGGGTTCTGATCAGGTGGTCAGCATCGTGGTCAGGGGTGAAGGAGTCGGTCTGAATCCGAGTCCTGATCCAGAACCCTCAGTACGGCCGCTGCGGCCAAGGCGCATCAGCCGGCCGCAGATCCTCCAGCGCATGGGTGGCCACGGCCGTGGTCAGCGCGAGCACGCCGGCCACCGTCAGCGGATTGTGCAGCTCCCCCGCCAGAATCAGCCGTGTCACCTCGGACCGGTCGGCCCACACCACATGCATGTCGGCTTCCTCGTGCTCACGGGCGAACTGCTCGCCGTCGGCGTCGGTGACGCCGCGGGCCAGATACACGCGGATCGCCTCGTCAGAACCGCCGGGGGTGGTGAACAGATCCACCAGCACCCGCCAGTCGGCAGCCTGCTGATGCGCTTCCTCATAGAGTTCGCGCTTAGCAGCCGCCAGCGGGTTCTCGCCGGGCTGGTCCAGCAGCCCCGCGGGCAGTTCCCACAGCCGCCAGCCGACCGGGTGCCGGTACTGCCGCACCAGCAGCACACGGTCGGCCTCGTCCAGGGCCACCACCCCGACGGCGCCGGGATGCACGACGTAGTCGCGGTCGGCGATCTTGCCGTCCACCATCTGCACGGTATCGGTGCGGATCGAGATCACGTGTCCCCGGAACTTCTCCTCCGAGGCCAGCACCGGCCACCTGTCCGGCTCGTCGCGGATCTCCATCACGCTCCCGTATATGAGTTTGGATATCTGATCGAAGCCTATCGTGTGCGAACGCCCCGCGCCCCGGCGCGAAACCGGAGCGCGGGGCGCGGAACGCACGACAGTGCGCGGATCGGAATCCGTCAGGCGCCGGTCTCCGCAAGCGATTCGGTGACTTCCACCGCACCGCTCACACCCTGCGAACGCTTGACGGCGGCGGCAATCAGCCCGGCGAACAACGGATGCGGCCGGGTCGGGCGCGACCGCAGCTCGGGGTGGGCCTGGGTCCCGACCAAGAACGGGTGAGTCTCCCGGGCCAGCTCGACGAACTCCACCAGGCGGCCGTCCGGCGAAGTGCCGGAGAACACCAGCCCGGCCTCCTCCAGGCGCGGCCGATAGGCGTTGTTGACCTCGTAGCGGTGCCGGTGCCGCTCCTCGACGTAGGGTGCGCCGGCGTAGAGCTCACGCACAATCGTGCCCTCGCCGAGCTTGGCCGGATACAGGCCCAACCGCATCGTGCCGCCGAGGTCGCCCTGTCCGGCGACGATGTCCCGCTGGTCGGCCATCGTGGAGATCACCGGGTTCGGGGTGGCCTCGTCGAACTCCGCGGAGTTGGCACCGGCGATGCCGGCCAGGTGGCGCGCGCCCTCGATCACGATGCACTGCAGGCCCAGGCACAGCCCCAGCAGCGGGATCCGGTTCTCGCGGGCGAACTTGACGGTGTTGACCTTGCCCTCGATACCCCGCACGCCGAAGCCGCCGGGGACGCAGATCGCGTCCACGTCCGACAGGTTCTTCGCCGCGCCCTCGTCGGTGGCGCAATCGTCGGAGGGCACCCAGCGGATGTTGACGCGCGCGGAGTTGGCGAAGCCGCCGGCGCGCAGCGCCTCGGTCACCGACAGGTAGGCGTCCGGCAGGTCGATGTACTTGCCGACCAGGGCCACGGTGACGTCGTGGTCCGGCTCGTGGACCCGGCGCAGCAGGTCGTCCCACTGGGTCCAGTCCACGTCGCGGAACGGCAGGCCCAGGCGGCGCACCACGTAGGCGTCCAGGCCCTCGGCGTGCAGGACCTTGGGGATGTCGTAGATGGACGGCGCGTCCACCGCGGCGGCCACGGCCTCCTCGTCCACGTCGCACATCAGCGAGATCTTGCGCTTGATGGCCTGGGTGACCGGGCGGTCGGCGCGGACCACGATGGCGTCGGGCTGGATGCCGATGCTGCGCAGCGAGGCCACCGAGTGCTGCGTCGGCTTGGTCTTCATCTCCCCGGACGGGCCGATGTAGGGGACCAGGGAGACGTGCAGGAAGAACACGTTGTCCCGGCCCACCTCGTGCCGCACCTGGCGCGCGGCCTCCAGGAACGGCAGCGACTCGATGTCGCCGACGGTGCCGCCGACCTCGGTGATGACGATGTCGACGTTCTCGCCGCCCATCCGCCGGATCCGGGACTTGATCTCGTTGGTGATGTGCGGGATCACCTGGACGGTGTCGCCGAGGTACTCCCCGCGCCGCTCCTTGGCGATCACCGCCGAGTACACCTGGCCGGTGGTGACGTTCGCCGAGCCGTGCAGGTCGGTGTCCAGGAAGCGCTCGTAGTGGCCGACGTCCAGATCGGTCTCGGCGCCGTCGTCGGTGACGAACACCTCCCCGTGCTGGAACGGGTTCATCGTGCCGGGGTCGACGTTCAGGTAGGGGTCCAGCTTCTGCATGGTGACCCGCAGTCCGCGCGCCTTGAGCAGAGCACCCAGCGAGGAGGCGGTGAGGCCCTTGCCGAGGGAGGAGGCGACGCCCCCGGTTACGAACAGGTGTTTCGTCTGGTGTGCCAAAGGGGGGCTCCCGCGGATCGCTGTGGCTAACTGGAGGGGCGCTGCTCGTGGAGCAGGCGAGCGGTGGGCGATGCGGTGCCGGAGGGGGCGTTCACCGTGTCGAGGCGGCCTGGCCGGAACCTGTCATCCACGGGAGACCAGGATATCAGCAGTTGCCGGGCCTGGCGGCGCCGGGTCGATCATGCGCGCGCCGGGTGTCGGTGACGTGGTGTTCATGAACGGTTCGCATCGGTTCTCACGCCGTGTAGGCGTCCAGGGCGGCTTTCAGCTCCGCGTCGGGACCCGGCCAGAACGAGTCCCAGTCGGGCGCGTCGTCGTCGGCCGGCGCGCCGGGGTGCGCACCTGGCAACGTCGGCGCATCATCAGCCGGTCCGATCGCTTGGTACAGGGCCCGATACAACGCCTCGGCGTCGCCGGGCGGGATCAGCGGGACGTAGCCGGCGGTGACGTCGGCGACGCCGCCGACGTCGGTCGCGACGACGCGCAGCGACCCGGCGCGCAATGCCTCTTGCAGCGCGAGCGGCCGCGCCTCCCAGATACTGCACAGCACGAAGACGTCGGCGGCCCGCAGCAGGTCGGCGATGTCGGTGCGGTGCCCGAGCAGGGTGACGGGGAGTTGGTCGCGGTCGATGGCCGCTTGCAGCACGGCACGTTGCGGTCCTTCCCCGGCGATCGCGACCGGCGGGACCCGCTCGGCTCCGTGGCGCTGCTTGAGGACGGTCAAGGCTTTGAGAAGAGTTCCGTAGTCCTTCTGCGGTGCCAGGCGGCCTACGGCCAGGACCAGCGGCCGCGGGTCATCGGCGGCTAATCCGAGTTCCTTCCTCACTCCCGTTCTCAGCTCCGGGATGGAACGCGTCGGCGCGGGCAGAGACGGCGCCACCACCGGCGCGAACCGTGCGTCCTCGGCCCCGTACTTGGTCAGGGCCTCGACCAGGTCCCGGGACGCGCCCATGGCGACGTCGGCGCGCTGGGCGACGAGCCGCATCAGAAGCTCACCGGCCCGGTTCGACGGCGCGTTGTGGATGGTGACGACCGTGCGTTCGCGGGTCGCCAGACAGGTCGCGGCACCGGCGCGCAGGCCGTGTGCGTGGACGACGTCGACGGCGGCCCGGCGCGCGGCATGCCGGATGGCCGGTATGGCACCGGTGCCCGTCGCGACCAGGGTGTGGACGTCGTGGCCGGCTTCGCGCAGGCCGCGGGTGAGGTTGTCGACGTGGACGCCGATGCCGCCGCTGCTGTCGGGGCGGACCAACAGGATTCTCACCGTGGCGGCCTCCGTTCGGTGCCGCGCGCGGCGCACGGGACGGCGCTCATCGTACGCCGGGGACGGCGATCATCGTATAGACCGACGGCCGCGCCGATTGTCGACTGTGGCCCGCAGCCATTTTCCGCATTCCGCGTCGGGCAGCAATCGCTTCGCCGCCGCCACGGCGACCCCGCTGAACAGCGCTACCGTCACCAACGCCGTCACCGCTCCGATGACCGCGGCCTGGAACGGACCGGTCGCTCCGGCAGCGGCCGCGACGACCATCCCGGCCGGGACGGCGACCGCCGCCGCGAGCCCCGCGACCGCGCCGGCCCGGCCGACACCCGCGAGCGCGTCCCGGCCGACGGCACGGCGAACCGCGGCCAGCAGCGCGGCACCGGCCACCGACATGCCGAGGACGTTGCCCAGTCCGAGCGCGATGACCGCGTCCGCGCCGGGCAGCAGCGACACCAGGGTCAAGTCGGCGATCAGCACCGTGAGCCAGCCCGCGCAGACCGAGCCGGCGGCGGCCCGGCCCCGGCCCGCCGCGTACAGGGCCCGGCTCAGGTGCGCCAGCAGGCCGTACCCGATCAGGCCGGGGGCGAAGGCGACCAGGCCCTGGCCCATCATCTCGACGGTGACGCCGCCGCCGGAACCGTGGCGCGCGGTGAGGAACAGGCGCGCGGTAGGCCACGCGGTGGCGGCCAGGACCGACGCGCCGGCCGCCGAGAAGATCAGCACCGCTTGCGTGGTCAGAGCGACGCTCCGGGCGTAACCGGGCCGGTCGCCGGCGCCCCACTTCGCGGACAGGTCGGTGAACGCGCTGGTCGCCACCGGGACCGCGAGAACCGCATACGGCAGCGAGTACACGGCCCAGACGAGGTTGAACACGGTGAGCGTGCCGGTCGAGGCGTGCCCGGCGTTGGCCAACAGGACGATGGTCAACACCGCGAACTGCTGCGCGATCAGGGTGGCGACACCGGCCATCCCCAGCGAGCGGGCCCGGCGTGCGACGCCTTCGGGGAAGCGGAAGGTGGGCCGCAGCGTGAGGTTGGCACGGCGGACCGCCGGAAGCAGCGACAGCACCAGGATCAGGACGCCGGCGGACGTGCCGAGGGCGAGGACGAACTCCGGCGCGTGGCGGAGGCCGGTCAGGTGCGCGCCCCGGCCCCGGTCGAGGATCGCGAACACGGTGTAGGACGCGATCACGACCAGGCTGGACAGCAGCGGCGCCAGGGCGGGGGCCAGGAAGCGCCGATCGGCCTGCAGCGTCGCGCCGAGGACGACGGCGGCCCCGTAGAGCGGGATCTGCGGCAGGAAGAACACCAGGAAGCGGCTGATCTGGTCGGTGTAGTCGGCGCCGTGGCCGCCGCCGAGGATGTGCCCGATCGGCCCGGCCAGCGCGATCCCCGAGGCGGACAGCGGGATGAGCACGGCCAGCGTCCAGGTCAGCAAGGCCGAGACGATCCGCGAGGCCCGGACCCGGTCGGCAGGTCCGTCACCGCCGCCGGTGAGCGGTCCGGCGAGCAACGGGACGGCCACGCCGGCCAGCGCGCCGCCGGCGGTGATCTCGAAGACGATGTTCGGGAGCTGGTTCGCCGAGTTGTAGGCGTCGGCCAGCGCGCCGGCTCCGACGGTGTGGGAGAACACGAGCCAGCGGCCGAAGCCGACGACGCGGGAGGCCACGGTCGCGATGGCGATGAGGATCGCGGCACTGGCGATGGTGGTGATGTGTGAAGGTGAGGTCTGGCCGGTGGTAGCGGGACGCGGTGTCGAGACATCGGTAGCCGTGGCGGTGCGCGAGGCCGCAGTCTCGGCAGCGGCGGCGGCAGCGGCGGCTGCGAGCGAAGCCAGACTCGCGGCAGCGGTGCCAGGGTCTGAATCAGCAGCCTGTGTCGTCACCTGTGCGGCCGACTGATGCGGCAGCGCGGCGGATTTGGCCGCGTTGTCCGGCTCGACTTGGAGCTCAGCCATGCGGAATCTCGCTTTGCTCCTCGATACCGGAGCCAGAACCGGGAGCAGAGTTCTGAGCTGAGCCGATGCGGCCCAATTCGTCGAGGAACCGCAGCGGCGGAGTCGCGGCGATCACCTTCGTGAAGCTGATCTTCTCGCTGGCGACCGTCAGAGCGGCGAGGCCGGCGGCGGTCGCGATGAGACCCGTGCGGGAGGCGCGCGCCGCGGCGGCCACACCGAGCGCGGCCCCGAGCGCGTTCGCCCCGCCGTCGCCGAGCATGGCGCGCTCGCCGAGATCCTCGGGCAGCAGTGCGGCGGCTGCGCCGAGTGCGCCGGCCCCGAACGCGCCGCCACGTGCCACCCCGGCCGCGCCACCGATCACCGCCGCCTTGACCGCTCGCCCGGGACGCAGATCGAAGAGGTTGACCACGTTCGCCGCACCCGCGACCACCACCGCCGCGAGCGCCCGATCCAGCGTGTCGCGACGCAGCAGCGCACCCGCCGCGACTCCGGTCGCACCGATACCGATCAACTTCACCGCACCGGTCGTGACCTCGCCCCGAGTCAACGCCCCGAGGTGACCGCGCAGGCCCTTGACCTTGCCGCGTTCGTGGAGATCGTCGTAGAGCCCGACGGCCCCGGCCCCGACCGCCGCACCGCACCCCGCCACCCGCACCACAGCCGGCACCCCCGGAGCGACAAGCGCCGCCACCGCGATCCCGGCCGCGACCGCGGGCCCCTCCAGCAGCGTGACCTCGCGCCCCCGGTTGTTCTCCCGCCGCCAGCGCCCAGCCCCACCGGGCGGCCGCGCGACCAGCGCCCGATACGCGCCCCGCGCGGCCACGGCACCGATGACCGCAGCCGTCGCCGTGCGCGTCACGCCCTCATACCTTCGCGATCGCAAACCCTCACCCGCCACCACCTCCAACGCCCCACGCCTCAACGCAGATCCGGCAACGGCCCGTCGGCCGTACCGGTCAGCCCGTAGTGCCCCGTCTTACCCTCCGCCGCTTCGACCAGGGCGAAGATCGTGATGATGCGGCCGGCGGCCAGGTCGGCGGAGTCGGCGGTGGAGACGTTCTTCGACGCCCAACCGTCCTTCACCGCCGCCGCGAGCAGGCCCGGCGACACCGCCGCCGACGCCGGTCCGGCCAGGACGGCGCCGTCCGACCGGCCGCCGCCGGCCACATCCTTCAAGAAGGCCAGATACAGCGTGTTGTCGGTGTCGGCGGTGGAGCCCGCGCTGGGGGCCTCCGGAGCCACGACCGCCACGAGATCGGCCGCCGTCGTCGACGAACCCGAGCTGGATGAGCCGCCCACCTTCACCTCCAGGAACCCGGCACCGCTGTACGCGTTCAGTACCCGTGCCGACGCCGCGTCAGTGATGTGCTGCTGGCCCACGCCGGAGGTGTTGGCCGGTATGCGATGCACCACCGCGCCCGCGATATCGGCCAGGGCCGCGGTGGCCGCGGCCGTCTTGTCCGAGCCGGCCGAAGCCGACGGCGCCGGCAGCTGCGCGCTGCCGCGATCGGCCGTCGGCAGCTTGGCGCCGGCCGCCGCCAGTTTGCCCGCCTGCGAGAAATCCACCAGCGACGACTTCAACGCCACCTCCGCGGTCACCGTCGCACCGGCCTTGCCCAGCAGATCGACCATGGCATCACCCGCGGAGCCGTCGGCGCCGGGCAGCAGCACCACCGCCACCGAGTGCCCGGTGAGCTTCCCGGCCACGGCGTCCGGGCCGAGCGCGGCGATCAGGCTGTCACGGTCACTGACTTGCGCCGAAAGCTGGTCCTGGCTGTTGCGCAGGGTCTGATTCTCGTTGCGCAGCACGGACAACTGGTGGTTCAGGCCGTCGTAAGCGATCTTGCTCAGATAGGAGGAGCCGATGACCAGCCCGACGGTGAGGGCGAGGAAGACCGCGACGATGGACACGACGTGGTAGCGGAAGTCGATCACGTGAACAGACCCCG
>JAEKKI010000299.1 GCA_019510485.1 Catenulisporales bacterium | reverse complement strand
ACGCGGTGTCCGTGTCCGTAGTCCGATCGCACTGCGTCGTGCTCTATCTGGAGTCGACGGGCCTCGGCGTCGGTTGACCCGATGATGGGGATGATCCCCGGTAGTACCACCGGTACGTGTGCTTCCCTGCCATACGCGGCCGCGCGTGCCTTAACCTCGCGCGCGAACGTCACTGCGGTGCTGAGGGTCTGCCGTTCGCTGAACACTGTTTCGGCATAGCGCGCTGCGAACTCCACATCCTCAGCCGAGGATCCGACCCGCTGGGCCAGCAACGGCCAGCCCTGCGGCGTCCGCGGCACGTTCAGCGGACCGCGCACCTTGAAGAACAATCCGGTGTGCTCGATCTCCCGGACCTGGCGCGCGTCGTCGGCCCAGCTGTCCCACAGCTGCGTGACCACGTCCAGCAGTTCCGCCGCGCGCTCGTGCCGGACGGACTGCTCGACCTGCTCGTCCAGGCTGAAGTTGTTCGCCTCGCGCAGGCTGGCGCTGGTGACGATGGTCCAGCCGGCCCGGCCGTAGGAGATGTGGTCCAGGGACGCGAACGCCCGCGCCAGCAGGTAGGGCTCGTAGAACGTCGTCGAGGCGGTGGCGATCAGGCCGATGTGCTCGGTGGCGGTGGCGACGGCGGACAGCAGGGTCAGGGGCTCCAGGCCGCCGGCGGCCGTATCCGTGGTGCCCGGCTGCCACCACACCGCCAGGCTGTCGTCGACGGAGACGGAGTCCAGCAGCCCGCGCTCGGCGGTGCGGGCCAGCTCGATGCAGGTGTCGACGTCCAGCCCCGGTACCGGCAGCGAGGCGTTCAGATGAAGGTGACGCGGATTGCGTGCCATGGAAGTGGTGCTCCCCGGAATGGGATTCTTCGGATACGAAGACAAAGTGGCTCCGAATATTTCGGAGACAGAACCTATTGGTGGCTCACGCTGCTGGACGGGCAGCTCAGGACTGGTGCGGGGCTATGCGCGCGCAGAACAGATGGCGCTCGCAGTCCGCCGCAGATCGACGTGACGGCGAGCCACAAGAATGGCGGCGCGTCCCATGTCTGAAGAATGACAGTGAATCTCAGAGACCGTCAATATCACCGAATACCCGTCTCACTATCCGGTCCCGGCCGCCCTACCCTCACCGCCACCACGGCCCTAAAGTCAGCCCCATGTCCTACCCACCGCCGCGCTACCTCGCCGATCGGGGCGAGGCCAGCGCCACCTTCCGCACCGTCGCGACGGACCCCGAACTCGCCATCGGCGACCGCTCCCGCGTCAGCCTGCTCTCCACCGGCGCCACCACCGACGGCCTCTACGGCCTCTACCGCTGGGACCTCCTGCCCGCCGCCCCGGAACCGACCCCCGCCAACACCGGCCACTACCACCGCACCTTCTCCGAGGCCTTCTACATCCTCGACGGCACCGTGGCCCTCTACGACGGCACCACCTGGCGCGAGGCCACACCCGGCGACTACCTGTTCGTCCCGCCCGGCGGCATCCACAGCTTCGCCAACCCTTCCGGCGCCCCCGCATCGATGCTGGTGCTGTTCGCCCCCGGCGCCCCGCGCGAGCCGTACTTCGAGGAACTGGCGGCGATCCGCGCCGAAGGACGCGAGCTGTCGCCGGGGGAGTGGGACGAGCTTTACGCGCGGCATGACCAGTACCGGGCGTGAGGTGCCAAGCAACGCGGCTCGCCAGGATGCGGCCTCCGCCGTTGTCGTGATCGGCGCGGGGATCGTCGGCGCCTCGGTGGCGTACCACCTGGCGCGCAAGTCGGTCCCCGTGACCCTGCTGGAGCAGGCGCCTTGCCCGGCTGCGGGCGTGACCGGCAGCTCTTTCGCCTGGATCGGCGACTCCGGCGGCGATTGGCCGTGCGGCGCGCAGGATCTGCGCCCTTATGTGCTCGCGGACTACCGTCGGCTTGAGGCGGAGCTGCCTGAGTTCGCCGTTCGGTGGACAGGTTCGCTGAGGTGGACCGGCGTTCCAACGACGCAGCAAGGTCAGTACCTGGTCGGACCGGACGAGATCGCAGTCCTGGAGCCGCACTTGCGCGACCCGCCCCATCGAGCCGTTCATACCCCGACAGACGGAGGCGTCGACCCGGTAGCGATGGCTGGCGCACTCATCCGAGATGCCCGTGCGCACGGTGCTCAAGTCGTCTACGGAGCATCAGTGACCTCCATCAAGCCAGCCACAGGGGTGCAGACCTCAGCCGGCTTCCACCCGGCGACGACCGTGGTGCTGGCCGCCGGAGCCGGAACTGCCGCATTGGCCAGGTCGTCGCTGGATCTGGAACTGGGAGTCTCTACTTCCCCGGCTTGCCTGCTGCGCATCGCGGCACCGCCCGGACTCCTCAAGACAATCGTGGCTGGCCCGCACTTCGAGGCACGAGAAGTGCGCGACGGTGAGCTTCTCGCCACCATGCCGTATGCCGTCGGTCAGCCCGACGACGCAGTCGCCCGGGAGGCACTCAACACGCTGCATCGCCTGCAGTCGGCATTCGACAACGGATCCGCCTGCCGCCTACTCAGCTACCACGTCTGCGAACGACCGATGCCTCCGGCCGGACCCATAGTGGGCCACCTGACGCCGGATCGGTCCGTATACATCGCGGTTATGCACTCGGCCGTGGCCCTGGCACCGACGGTCGGCCGCCTGATCGCTGAGGAACTTGCGAGCGGTAACCCGGTCGGCGAACTCCGTCGCTGTCGTCCCACCCGCACCCCACTTCGCTAAACGAGTTGCTGCCCCGAAGGGTTCTGTGGTCGAAGGCGTTCGGCGCCGGCTCTGCAAACCGCTCGGCCCCGCTTGCACGACCGGCATGGCA
>JAEKKI010000147.1 GCA_019510485.1 Catenulisporales bacterium | reverse complement strand
CACCGGCATGGAGAACCCGCTGGGCTACCTCCGCACGGCCGTGGTGAACAACGCGCGCTCGGTCCTGCGCCGCCGCAAGACCGCCCGCGGCTACACCCCGCCGCACGTGCCGGACGCCGCCAGCGCCGAGTCCGTCGCCTTGCTGTCGGAGGAGCACCGCGAGGTGCTGGACGCGATGCAGAAGCTGCCGCCGCGCCAGCGCGAGGTGCTGGTGCTGCGGTACTGGTCCGACCTGTCCGAGGCGGACATCGCCGACGCGCTGGGCATCAGCCGCGGGACCGTGAAGTCCACGGCGAGCCGGGGACTGGAAGCGCTCAGCAAGATCCTCAAGGGCTGAGACGGGCCGGCACCGACTGGCCCGCACCGAGTGGCAACCCGCCGCCGGCCGCCTTCGGCGATCCCTTCACCCGATCCCTTCACCCCACAGGGTGAATCGAAGTCACGTTTTGCCAAATTGTGCCGTGAGACTCTCGCAACACTATTGAGTTCCACGTTGAATTGGAGCACTCTGCACTGCTACACCCAACGTTTCTGACGACCCGTCAGGTGGTAGCACTCGATGACCTGCGCGCGCTCCTCCCGCCCCCGCCCCAGGAACCCAGACAGGAACAGAACCCGAAATCGACTTGGCACCGCGATCACAGTCGCGGCCCTGTCGCTGTCCCTGGGCGCGTGCGGCGCGCGTCTCTCCGCCGACCAGAAGGCGGCAGCCGTCGCTTACGGCCAGGGCGCGCACGACGGCGGAGCGCAGAGCGCCAACGGTTCTCAGACCTCGAACTCCAGCAGCGGCACGACCGGAGGCACCACCGGAGGCAACGCGGCCAACGGCACCACCGGCGGCACGACCGGAGGCAGCACCGGGGGCAGCGTGACCGGAGGAACCACCGGCGGAACCACCGGCGGCTCCAGCGGCGGCAAGACATCGGGTGGCACCACGGGAGGCAAGACCTCCGGCGGCACCACCGGGGGCACGACGGGCGGCTCGACCGGAGGCACCACCGGCGGCTCCAGCGGCGGCACCACCGGCGGCAGCGGGAATCCGGGCTCCGACACCTGTACCGGCACCGCGTCCGGCGCCACCGCCCCCGGCGTGACCGCGACCAGCATCAGCCTGGGCAACGCCAGCGACCTGTCCGGCCCGATCGGCGGCCTGTTCAGCTCGGCCGCGCAGGCAGTCCAGGCATATGTGGCCTACTTCAACGCCACCCACGCCAACGGCATCTGCGGCCGCAAACTCACCGTCCACTCCTACGACTCGCAGACCTCTGACAGCGGCGACAACCAGCAGACCCTGACCGCCTGCCAGGCCGACTTCGCCCTGATCGGCTCGGTCTCGGCCTTCGACTCCGGCGGCGCGGCCTCCGCGACCCAGTGCGGCATCCCCGACCTGCGCGCGGTGAGCACCACCCGGGCCCGCCAGACCTGCCCGGTGTGCTTCGGCACCGACTCCCAGCAGTTGCCGCTGGTCCCGCAGATCCAGCCCGACTTCTGGAACAAGCAGTTCCCGGGCACGGGCACGAAGGCGGCGTTCCTCTACGTCGACACCGGCACCACCGCGCAGCAGGCCAAGTCCTGGGAGGCCGCCTATGCCAAGGACGGCTTCAGCTGGGTCCTGAACCAGCCGATCGGCATCTCCGAGTCGAACTACACGCCGTACGTGATCAAGATGCAGCAGGCCGGCGTCCAGTACGTGCAGTTCCTCGGGGCGTTCCAGGAGGCCGCGACGCTCGCGCAAGCCATGCAGCAGCAGGGATTCGTGCCGAAGGTCTTCGTCCTGGACCCGACCGGCTACGACCCGAACTACGTCCAGCAGGCCGGCTCGGCGGCGGACAAGACCTTCGTCTTCAGCAACGCGGCCATGTTCGAGGAAGCCGGTTCGAACCCTGAGACGCAGCTGTACCTGAGCTGGCTGAAGCGGGTCGCCCCGGGCGCGGCGCCGACCTACTTCGGGATGTTCGCCTGGTCCTCGGCGGAGCTGTTCACCCGGCTGGCCAACCAGATCGGGCCGAACCTGACCCGGCAGGCGATGATCGACGCGCTGAAGAAGGTCACGAACTACACCGGTAACGGCATGTTCGCCCCGCAGGACGTCGGCGGCAAGACGACCTCGCCCTGCGCGCTGTTCATGCAGCTGAACGGCACGGCGTGGAAGCGCGTCGCACCGGGGTCGGGCTGGTCGTGCGGAAAGCTCATCGACTCCGGCGTGCGCTGAGAGCGGGGGCGACGCGGCGCGATGAACGTCTTCTTCACTTACACGGTCCTCGGATGCGTCATCGGGGCCTCCTACGCGATCGCCGCGTCAGGGCTCGTGCTCACCTACGCGACGACCCGGATCTTCAACGTCGCGCACGGCGCCACGGCGATGGTCATGGCCTTCGTGTATTGGGAACTGGCCTATAACCAGGGCCTGTCCAACTGGCTCTCGGTCCTGATCGTGGTGTTCGGCGTGGCTCCGCTGTTCGGAGCACTGCTCGAACGCTGGGTGATCCGGCGCGTCGCGGACGCCGGCATCGGGGTCACGCTGGTGGTGACCTGCGCCGTCCTCGTCGGGCTGGTCGGGGCCGCGGAGAAGGTCTGGCCGCCGGGCGTCCACCAGGTGCGGCAGTTCTTCGCGGGTCACGGCGTGGTCATCGGCATGGTCCGCATCACCGGCAACGACCTGCTGACCGTCGGCCTGGCCGTCGCGGCCGGAGCGGTGCTGTACGGATTCCTGGCGTTCACGCGGACCGGCGTGGCGATGCGCGCGGCGGTGGACGACAAGGAACTGCTGGCGCTGCACGGCGGCCGCCCGCACCGGATGTCGGCGATCGCCTGGGCGATGGGATCGTCGCTGGCCGCGCTCGCGGGCATCCTGCTCGTCTCGGCGCAGCCCGGCCAGCTCAACTACATATCGCTGACGCTGCTGGTCGTGAACTCCTACGCGGCGGCGATGGCCGGCCGGCTGACCAGCCTGCCCCGCACGTTCATCGGTGCGCTGGTGCTCGGGCTGCTGAACGCCTACGCGTCCGGATACCTGTGGACCAGCCCGGGATGGACCGAGTTCCGCGAGGCGATCCCGGCGATCTTCCTGCTGTCGATGCTGCTGCTGATGCCGCAGGCGCAGTTGCGCGTGGGCCGGCTGACCGGCGTGCCGGGCGTGCGCACGCCGGAGATGCGGCGGGTCGGAATGGCCACGGCCGCTCTGCTGCTCGCCGTCGTGATCGGGAACGCGGTGCTGAGCAATGCCAACGTGAATCGGATGGCGTTGGGACTCTGCTTCGCGATCCTGGCGCTGTCCCTGGTGCCGTTGACCGGATTCAGCGGCTACGTGTCGCTGGCGCAGTTCAGCTTCTTCGGCGTCGGCGCGCTGACGGTGGCCAAGACGCATTCCTCGGCGCCGACCGCCGTGCTGGCCGGGGCGCTGCTGGCGGCGCTGGCCGGGATCCTGGTGGCGCTGCCGTCGTTGCGGTTGCAAGGGTTGTACCTGGCGCTGTCGACGATCGCTTTCGCGCAGATCATGGACTCGATGGTGTTCCAGAACCCGTCGCTCGGCGGCTTCGGCGGGTCGCTGAAGACCGAGCGGCTGGACCTGCTCGGGTATCGCTTCGCCTCGGACAAGGCCTACGCGATCCTCGCCGCGGCGGTGTTCTGCGTCGTCGGAGCAGTCGTCATCGTGCTGCGCAAGGGCCGCTACGGCAGGATCCTGATAGCCCTGCGGGACTCCCCCGCCGCCTGCGCGACACTCGGATTGAACCCGCGGTTGGCGCGGGTGGCGGTGTTCGCCGGATCGGCCGCGATCGCCGGGCTCGGCGGCGGGCTCTATGCCGGGTTGCAGAACCAGGTGGGCAGCGCCGATTTCCAGTTCTTCAACAGTCTGCCGTTACTGCTGATCGTGGTGTGCGCCGGCGTGACGTCGGTCAGCGGCGCGCTGCTCGGCGGGATGCTGCTGATGGCGTTGAACAGCTATCCGAGCGCGCAGGCCTATCTGTTCCTGATCCTGGCGGTCGCGGCGGTCGGGTTGGGCAAGCAGCCCAACGGGATCACGGGATGGCTGTTCGAGATGCGCGAGCATCCGCTGGCCGGGCGGCTCGGGTTCGGATCGGCCGGGGTGGCCAGGACCATCGCCGCGCGGTCGGTGGCCTCCGGAACGGTCGTCGGCGCCCCGGTGGCCGTCGGCGAGAACGCGGAGGTCGAGGCGTGACCCGGCTGGACGTGCGGGACGTGACGGTCCGCTTCGGCGGCGTCACGGCCGTGAACGCGGCCACGCTCTCCGCCGACGGCGGTCAGGTCACGGCGCTGATCGGGCCGAACGGAGCCGGGAAGACGACGCTGTTCAACGTCATCACCGGGCTGCAGAAGCCGACGGCGGGCCGGGTGTTCCTCAACGGCGACGACATCACGCAGACGCCGACACACCGCCGCGCGCGCCATGGGATCGCGCGGACGTTCCAGCGGTTGGAGGCGTTCGGCTCGCTGACGGTCGAGGAGAACATCCGCGTCGCCGCCGATGCGATCCGGTCGAAGAACGCCAGGCCGTCGCGGGTGACCGGGGATCTGATCAGGCGGATCGGGTTGGAGCGGTACGCCCACGCGCGGGCGGACTCGGTGCCGACCGGTGTGGCTCGGCTGGTGGAGCTGGCCAGAGCGCTGGCCATCGATCCGAAGTTGCTGCTCTTGGATGAGCCGTCGTCGGGGCTCTCGGAGACCGAGACCGAGGCGTTCGGGAAGCTACTGCGGGATATGGCCGCGCAGGGGCGGGCCGTGGTGATCGTCGAGCATGACATGACGCTGATCATGCGGGTGTCGGATCGGATCCACGTACTGGATCGAGGGGTGCTGATCGCCTCTGGGACCCCCGCGGAGGTGCAGGCGGATCCTGCGGTGCGTAAGGCGTATCTGGGCGAGGACGGGGATTCCGCGGTGGACGTGGACGAGCACAGCTCACCCACGTTGGTGATGCCCGAGGCGACTACCGAAGCGGAATCAGGGAGCTGGTTCTGATGGCGCCGATCCTGGAACTGCAGGATGTGCATGCGGCCTATGGCCGTATCGAGGTGCTGCACGGTGTCGATCTGGCGGTGCCACGGGGTGCGGTGGTCGCGCTGCTGGGACCGAACGGCGCCGGGAAGTCGACGTTGCTGAAGGTCTGCTCCGGGCGGCTGCGTGCCACGTCAGGCCACGTGCATCTCGGCGGGTCGCACGTGAACGACGCCGCCCCGGACGCTTTGGCGCGCGCGGGACTATGCACGATTCCTGAGGGGCGCGGGATCTTCCCGAACCTGACGGTCGCGGAGAACCTACGGCTGTCGGGATTGGCCGGGCAGGCCTCCGCGGCGGAGATCTACGAGACGGCGTTCGCGCGATTCCCTCGGCTGGCTGAGCGGTACGACCAGCTGGCGGGGTCGCTGTCCGGCGGCGAGCAGCAGATGCTCGCGATGGCGCGGGCGCTGGTGACCGATCCGGCGGTACTGCTGGTCGACGAGCTGTCGATGGGATTGGCGCCGTTGATCGTGCGGCAGCTGTACGAGGTGCTGGCGCAGATCGCCGAGCGGGGTGTGACGGTGGTCGCGGTGGAACAGTTCGCCGATACGGCGCTGGCCGTGGCGGACTTCGCGGCGGTGATGACGCAGGGCCGGATCGTCGCTTTCGACGAGCCTGGAGTTGTGCGGCGGGATCTGGCGGAGCTGTATTTGGGAGGCGCGACGGTGTGATGGCCCTTGAGTCGAGCGCGAACGGACGAGGGAAGGCGCGAGCGAACGTACGGCGAGGCGGTGCGGCTGCCGCGGCGCTGGTGCTGGCGGCGCTGGCGGCCCCGGTGTCGGTGGCCGCCGCCGATCCGGCTCCGTCGCCGAGCCCTTCGGGCGGCGCGGGGTTGGGCGGCTGGACGCTGTCGGCTTCCGCGGCGCCGTTCACGATGGAGATCTACGATCCGAAGATCCCGATTCCGGCCATGCCGGGCAAGCCGAACCTCGAATTCGACTTCTCCTATACCCGCGCCGGCTTCGGCTCGGGGCCGACGGGTGCTGCGACGGCGAGCTGGGTGTGGCCGGGGGATGCGATCGCCTTCGGGTTGGGACAGTTGTTCAACAGCCCGAACGTGAAGTATCCGATCCTGACCAACGTGCAGTATCCGGGACAGACCCCGGACGCGACGATGCAGCCGATTCCGGGGTCGTACATGCAGTCGCACACCGGGGCTGACGGGTCGAAGTCGGTGTCGACGTTCGGGCTGCCGCTGCCGGGGACCGGGCCGGCTTTGCCGGGGGCGTCGTCGGCGCCGCCGACACCCGCGCCGTCGTCCTCAGGCAGCGGGCTGCTCGGCGGGCTCATCGGCGGCGCCCTGCCCTTGCCGCAACCGCGGTTGCCGGATCTGGGGACGATGCTGAAGTTCCTGACCGGGCAGGCGGCGCTGGTCGATGTGCAGGGCGAGCGGTCGGAATCGTCGACCACGGTGACCGGGAACAAGGCCGTGGCGACTGCGGAGTCCGATGCGGGGAAGCTGCTGATTCTCGGCGGGCTCATCGAGTTCGACGGGTTGAAGGTGACGTCGCAGAGCACGTCTGACGGCACCAAGGGCGCTGCGACGGGCAACGTCGACTACGGCTCGATGTCGGTGGCCGGCGTGCCGTTCGGGATCACGGCGAACGGGATCCAGACGCCGTTCGGGATGATCGCGCTGCCGCAGCTGCCGGACGCTGTGAACCAGGTGCTGGCGCCGCTCGGGATCACGGTGACGATGCCGGCCGCGAGTGACGTGTCGAAGGACACCGCCGGAGAGATGTTCAGCCACGGGCTGCAGGTCACGATCGATACGGCGGTGCTGAAGAAGATGCTGCCGTTGACCCCGGTTCTGAAGCAGTTGGTCGCACAGGTGCCGACACAGCTGACGCAGCAGCTGCCGCCGCAGTTGAGCCAGGCGATCGGGATCCTGCCGGATCTGGCGCCGAAGATCGTGATGACGATCGGGTCTGCGAAGTCGAAGGCTGATGCTTCTCCGGCGTTCGACGCGTCGAGCGGCGGCATCACCGGGGGCTCGAGTCCGCCGCCTTCGAGCAGCGGGTCGACGTCGGCGGTCGGCGGGAACGCCGGGACGACCGGTGGAGCGGTCGGCGGCACGACCGGCGGCACTGGCGGGGGCGACTCCGGAGGCACCGTCGGCGGCGGAACGACTGGTGGTTCGGTGGGCGGTGGCACGGTCGGCGGGGGCACGACGGGAGGCGGGACCACCGGCGCCCCGAATACCCCGGGCGGCGCGCCGTCGAGCCCGCCGATGCAGGCCACTGCGAGCAAGGCGGCGCCGGCGGCGTTCGGCGGACTGCCGGGGCAGCTGATGGCCGGCGCGTTCGCGGTGGCGTGTCTGGCGGCCTGGGGGCTGCGGAAGTACAGCGGATTGTTGTTCGGCGGGGCGGGGTGCGAGATGGGGCACAGCACTGGTGTGCCGGACTTGCGGGAGGTCGACGAATGAGTACCGCGAAGACATGGGCTGCCCGCGCGGTGGCCGGGACGGCGCGTCCGGCGGCGGCCTCAGCCGTAGGGGCACGGCCGAAAACGCGTACCACCGAGTCCGAGCGGCTGATGCAGCAGGGGTTGGGTCTGGCCGGCAGCCTGCTGATGCCGCTGGGTCTGATCGCCATCGGATTGGGCTGGTACGGTGCCGCGCACACGCCGTACACCTTCGAACAAGTCGCGTACCTGGTGTCCGGCGGGATCGGCGGCCTGGCGCTCACCACGCTCGGCGGGTTCTTGTTCTTCGGATCGTGGCTCGCCCGGATCGCGCATCAGCAGCGCCAGCAGACTGAGCTGCTGGCCGGGGAGATAGCACGGCTGGCTGATGCGATCCTCGCGTTGGAGTCCGGGGACTGAGCCGGGCCGGCCAAAAACGAGGGCCCCGTTCCACACAACGGGGCCCTCGAACCGTGCACGTCACCTACTACCCGAACCTCAGCTGGTGAAGCCGATCTTCGTCCAGTCGAAGTCCTGGAACCCGAACGAACCGAAGTTCGCCAGCGTCGACTTGGTGGCCCAGATCTGCGGCCGCTGGTACAGCGGGATCAGCGTCGCCTGCTTGGTGGCCGCCTTGTCAGCCGCGTTCGCGTCCGCGATCGCCTGCGCCGGGTCGGTGTCGGTCAGCGCCTTCTGCAGCGCGGCGTCGACGTCCGGGGCGTTGTCCAGGCGCGGGTTGTTGTGGATGTTCTTCGGGTCGGCCACCGACTGGATCTGCGGCGCGCCGCTGGACACCGGGAACGGGTTCCCCAGGTAAGCGAACGCCGTGATGTCGAACTGCCCGACGTTGATGTACTTGTCGAAGAAGTCGTCGCTGTTGACCGGGGTCTCCTCGATGCCGATGCCGATCTTGGCCAGGTCGGCCTTGGCCATCTGGGCCTCGTTGGAGGAGGTCTTCACGCCCTGCGGCTCGATCCACTTCAGGTCCAGCTTGACGCCGCCCTTGGCGCGGATGCCGTCGGAGCCCTTGACCCAGCCGGCCGCGTCCAGGGCCTTGGCGGCGGCGTCGGGGTTGTAGGCCAGCTCGCCGAGGTTGTCCTGGTAGCCGGTCTGGTTGTTGACGAAGAAGCGGTTGTTCAGGACCGTCGGCTTCCAGGTGCCGAGGTTCTTCAGGTCCACGTCGGCGATCTGCTGGCGGTTGACGGCCTGATAGATCGCCTGGCGGACGACCTGGTCCTTCAGCGCGGGGGCCTGGCTGTTCATCGAGATGTGGCGCCAGTCCGGGCCGCCGGCGTAGTGGACGGTGCCGCCGGTGGTGTCCTTGACCTTGGCGAAGTTGGCCGAGGACGGGCCGACCTCGAAGGCGTCCAGCTCGTGGTTGTTGTAGGCGTCGGCCTGGGCCGCGGTGTCGTCGATCGCGCGGAAGACGATCTTGCTCAGCACCGGCTTGTCGCCCCACCAGTTCGGGTCCGGCACGACGGTGACGGTCTTGGTGGTGGGGTCCATCGTGGCCAGCTTGAACGGGCCGGCGGTGACCGGGATCGCGTTCATGTAGGCCTTGTTCCAGCCGTCGGCGGTGGCGATCTTCGAGGCCGGGTACAGCCCGGTGCCGTTGAACTGGTCGAACATGGACTTCCAGTCCGAGAACGGCGTCTTGTAGGTGACGACCACGGTCTGGTCGTCGGCGCCGCGCTCGACGGAGGCCATCTGGTCATAGCCGACGGAGCCGGCCACGTCGAAGCCGGCGGCGGAGCCCGCCTCGGCCTTCCAGGTGGCGACGAAGTCCTTGTAGGTGATCGCCGTGCCGTCGGACCACTTGGCCTTCGGGTTCAGCTTGTAGGTGACGACCTGCTTGCCGGCGGTCGTGTTCTCGTCCGCGCTGACCAGGTAGTCCTTGTTCGGGGTGGCGTTGCCGGCGGCGTCGAAGTGGAACAGCCGCGGCATCAGGGTGGACATCACCTTCGCGGTGTCGCCCTCGTTGCCGTTGTTGGTGGCGGTGTTCCACTGCGAGGAGTACTGGTCGATCGCCAGCGTCAGGACGCCGCTCTTAAGGGTGGAGGCGTCCTTGGCGTTGATGTCGTTGCTGGTGGCGACCGGGATGGACTTGCCGCCGGCCGAGGTGGCGCCGTTGCCGGCGCCGGAGCCGCCGCTCTTGCTGGAGGAGCAGGCGGACGCGGCCAGCGCGGCCGTCGCCAGGATGGCGATGATCGCCGGCGACTTCTTGGTGGTGCTACGCATGGGTGAATCTCCCTGTGGCATGCGGTCGGTGCGAGAGCGGCGCCGGGTTCCGGGCAGCTCGGTGGTGTGGGGCACAGAGCCCCGGACGGCGGTCGGTTCAGACCACCTCCAGGGCGGCGGCGAAGTGGCACGCGGTGGCGTGGTCCGCTTCGCCGGGGCGCGCGACGATCGTGGGGTCCTCGTCGCGGCACTTCACTTGCTCGGCTTCGTTCAGCGACGCGTACTTGAAGCAGCGGTCGCGGAACCGGCAGCCCGAGGGCACGTTGGCCGGCGACGGCAGGTCGCCGGGCAGCAGGATCCGGGAGCGCTCGCGCTCCCGGCGCGGATCCGGCAGCGGGATCGCCGACAGCAGGGCCTGGGTGTAAGGGTGCGAAGGCGCGTGGAACACTGAGGCGACGTCGCCGATCTCGACGATGCGGCCCAGGTACATCACGGCCACCCGGTCGGCGATGTGCCGCACCACCGACAGGTCGTGCGCGACGAACAGGTAGCTCAGCCCCAGCTTGGCCCGCAGCTCGTCCAGCAGGTTGATGACGCCGGCCTGGATCGAGACGTCCAGCGCCGAGACCGGCTCGTCCAGGATGACGACCTTCGGGCTCAGCGCCAGGGCCCGGGCCACGCAGATGCGCTGGCGCTGGCCGCCGGAGAACTCCCGGGGGAAGCGCGCGGCGTGGTACGGCTCCAGGCCGACCAGCTTCAGCAGCTCCGACACCCGCGCCGCGGCCCGGTCGGCGGACCAGCCGTGGGTGCGCAAGGGCTCTGCGATGGCGTCGCCGACCGGCATCCGCGGGTCCAGGGAGGCCATCGGGTCCTGGAAGACGATCTGGATGTCCTTGCGCATCTCCATGCGCTCGCGGCCGGACAGGTTCGCCGCCTCGCGGCCGAACACCGCGATCGACCCGGCCTGCGGGGCCACCAGCTCCAGGATCTCCATCAGCGTGGTGGTCTTGCCGCAGCCGGACTCCCCGACCAGGCCCAGGGTCTCGCCCTCGCGGATCTCGAAGCTGATGCCGTCCACGGCCTTGACCGTGCCGACCCGCCGCTTGAACACCGCGCCGCGAAGCAGGGGGAAGTGCTTGCTCAGATCCTTGACCTCCAGCACCGGCTGCCGCTCGGCGCGCGGCACCGCGTCCAGCGAGGTCTCGGGGATCACCGGGAGCGGGTAGACCTCGTCGATCGGAATGGTCCCGCTCTCCAGGTCCGCGCGGCGGTGACAGGCCGAGGGGTGCGAGTCCGGGCCGGCCGGCAGCAGCTCGGGCTCGGCGGCCTGGCAGGCGGAGACGGCGATCGGGCAGCGCGCCACGAACGGGCAGGCGTCCGGCAGGTCGACCATCGACGGCGGCGTGCCCTCGATCGGGGTCAGCGGCCGGCGGCCGTGCCCGGCGGTGCCGAGCCGCGGGATCGAGCCCAGCAGGCCGATCGTGTAGGGCATGCGCGGGCGGTAGTAGATCTCGTCGACGGCGCCGGTCTCCACCGGGCGGCCGGCGTACATCACCGAGACCCGGTCGGCGAAGCCGGCGACCACGCCGAGGTCGTGGGTGATCATCAGGATCGCGGCGCCGGTGAGCTCCTGGGCGCTCTTCAGCGCCTCCAGGATCTGGGCCTGGATGGTCACGTCGAGCGCGGTGGTCGGCTCGTCGCACAGGATGACCTTGGGGTCGTTGGCGATCGCCATCGCGATCATCACGCGCTGCCGCATACCGCCGGAGAACTCGTGCGGGAAGTTCTTGAAGCGCCGCCGCGGGTCCGGGATGCCGACGACGTCGAGCAGCTCCAGGGCGCGCTCGCGGGCCGCGTCCTTGGAGAGCCTCCGGTGTACGGTCAGCGCCTCGACGATCTGGTCGCCGACGGTGAACACCGGGGTCAGCGCGGACAGCGGGTCCTGGAAGACCATCGCGATGTCCTTGCCCCGGGCCTTCGACATCTCCCGGTCCGACAGGCCAAGAAGCTCCCGCCCTTCCAGCTCGACGGAGCCGGTGACCCGGGCGTTGTCCGGCAGCAGGCCCAGGACCGCCATGGCGGACACCGACTTGCCGGAGCCGGACTCGCCGACGATGCCCAGCACCTGGCCGGGGTGCAGGTCGTAGCTGACGCCGCGCACCGCGCGCACGTCCCCGGCCTCGGAGCCGAAGGTGACGTGCAGGTCCTTGACGGACAGCACCGGGGAGCCGGCCGGACGGGCGGCGGAACCGGAACCGGAGCGGGCGACGAGGTTGGCGGTCATCGGGCGGAGACTCCCGTCGAGTTGGGGTCGAGGGCGTCGCGCAGTCCGTCCCCGATGAAGTTGACGCAGAGGATGATCAGCACGAGGAAGGACGCCGGGAACGCGAACAGGTACCACTGGTCGGTGCCGGCGAAGGTGGAGCCGTCGTTGATCACCGTGCCCAGCGACACGTCCGGCGTGCGGATGCCGAAGCCCAGGAAGGACAGGAAGGACTCGGTGACGATCGCCGCGCCCACGTTCAGGGTGTAGTCGACGATCAGGATCGAGGAGATGTTGGGCAGGATGTGCCGGCGGATGATCGTCCAGGCCGGGACGCCCATATAGCGGGCCGCCCGCACGAACTCCCGCTCGCGGACCGTCAGGGTCATGCCGCGCACCACCCGCGAGGTGATCATCCAGTTGAACAGCGCGATCATCGGGATCAGCACGATCCAGTTCGCGCCCTGGAAGTACGGCGACAGGATGATCAGCATCAGCAGCGAGGGCACGACCAGGAACAGGTCGGTCAGCCACACGATGACCTTGTCCCACCAGCCGCCGAAGTAGGCCGCGGCGGTGCCCAGGATCCCGGCGGCGCCGGTGGACAGCGCCGCCACCAGCAGGCCGATGTTCAGCGACTTCCGCATGCCGGAAACGGTCTGGGCGAACATGTCGTGGCCGGCGTCGTCGGTGCCGAAGAAGTGGTCGGAGCCGGGCCCGGTCTGGGTGTTGAGGAAGTCGTTGTCGCCGGCCTTCCAGTGCGTCAGGGACGGGCCGAAGAACGCGAACAGGAACAGCAGCACCAGACCGGCCAGGCCCGCCACCGCGAGCTTGTTGCGCCGGAAGCGGCGCCACACCAGGCGGGCGCGGCCGGCCGCGGTCGAGGCGACGGGGCCGCCGCCGACGGTCTCGGGGGTGTGGCCGTCGTCGATGAGCTGGATCGTCATCGCAGAGTCCTTCGGTGGCAGTTATCAGAGACAGCGGCGCTTCGCGCCTCCGCGAAAGGCGGCCGGCGGGAGACGGGCGGGCGAACAGGCGCAAAGGGGCGGACAGCCGGAGACGTCACAACCGGACCCGCGGGTCGAGCACGGCGGTGATGACGTCCGAGAGCATTCCGGCGATCAGCACCAGCACCGCGGAGAACAGGGTGATCATGGCCACCGAGTTCACGTCGGCGTGGTTGGTGGCGTCGGTGAACCACGAGCCCAGCCCGTTCCAGCCGAACACCCGCTCGGTGATGATCGCGCCGGCGAAGGTGGTGATCGTGGAGTAGGTGACCAGCGTCATCACCGGGATCACCGCCGTCCGCACGCCGTGCTTGAGGATCGCCCGGCCCTTGCGCAGGCCCTTGGCCCGCGCCGTGCGCAGGAAGTCAGAGCCCATGACGTCGAGCATGGTGCCGCGCTGATAGCGGCTGTAGAACGCGATCAGGCCCAGCGACAGCGAGATGGTCGGCAGCAGCAGGTGGTCGGCGCGGCTGAACAGCTGGCCGAAGAAGCCGGTCGCGTTCGGGTCGATCTCGCCCTGGTACTGCAACAGCGGGGTGTCGCCGCCGACCGCCTTGTTCACCTGCACCGCGATCAGCTTCAGGAACGGCGCCAGGACGAACACCGGCATCGCGAAGATGACGTAGGACGCGAAGGTGATCGAGTGGTCGCTGACCTTGTACTGTCTGACCGCCTGGAACGAGCCGATCAGCACGCCCAGCACGGCCGACAGGACGGCCGCCACGCTCACCAGGCGCACGGTGACCCACACGCTGATCGAGAAGTGCTTGCTGACCGAGTCCAGGTCCCAGGTCTTGCCGAAGTCGCCGTGCGCGACGCCGTCGACCCAGTGCGCATAGCGCTCGAACACCGGCTTGTCCGGGTTGCTGTCACGCTCGTCGAGCTCGCGGTACATGACCACGGCCGGGGCCGGCGGGTTCTTGTGCAGGTACATGTCCTTCGGGTGGAAGGCCGTCGCCGCCCCGAGGTAGGCCAGGGATGTGGCGATGAAAACCAGGACCGCGTAATTCAGCAGCCTGCGGACAATGAAGGCGCCCACGTAACGACCCTCCGTGCTCGATACCCACAACCCAGATGGAACCGGGCGTAGATCGTGTCGAGCCCGTCGCTTACCAGAGTGACGGATGCCGGCCGCAAAATCGATCACGAACGGGACACGAACGGATATCTACTCTCAAACCCCTGCGACATAGAGTGAATGCCCTGATGCAGGCAGTACACGTATAAAGGGAAAAGGGTACAAGAGAACACCGGGCCCGCGATCAAGCGCCGGGGCCCGGTGTTCACCGTACTGATATTGAGTTGCGTCCACAATCTGAGACCGCGTCAGAGCCCGGTGTCGCTCCCGGCACTTACCGCCGACCTGCCGAACAGCCGCGCGCTCACTTCCAGATCGGGAAGTGGCACGCCGCCTCGTGCCCGTCGCTGCCGAAGGGCGCCAGCGGCGGCTCGACCTGCGCGCACAGCTCCTGCGCCGCCGGGCACCGGGTGCGGAACCGGCAGCCCGAGGGCGGGTCGATGGCGCTGGGCAGCTCCCCGGCGACGCCGGCGCTGGCCTTGGCCTTCTCCACCTCCGGATCGGCGACCGGGATGGTGTCCAGCAGGCCGCGCGTGTAGTGGTGGATCGGGCGCGAGTACACCGCCTCGGCCGGTCCGATCTCCACCAGCTTGCCCAGGTACATCACGCCGATCCGGTCCGACAGGTAGCGGACCACGGACAGGTCGTGCGAGATGAACAGGTACGACAGCCCGAGCTCGGTCTGCAGGTCCTTCATCAGGTTGAGCACCTGGGACTGGATCGACACGTCCAGGGCCGAGACCGGCTCGTCGGCGACGATCAGCTTCGGCGCCGGCGCCAGGGCCCGCGCGAAGCCGACCCGCTGGCGCTGGCCGCCGGAGAACTCGTGCGGATAGCGCTCCAGGGCCGAGGCCGGCAGCCCCACCTGATCGAACAGCTCCCTGATCCGGGCCTCGCGCGCCGCCTTGTCGCCGACCTTCTGGATGTCCAGCGGCTCGCGCACCACCGTCCGCACCCGCATACGCGGATCCATCGCGGCGTAGCTGTCCTGGAACATCAGCTGGACGTCCTTGCTGCGCTTGCGCCGGTCCCGCGCCTTGAGCGCGGCCAGGTCGGCGCCGGACAGCTTCATCGCGCCGGAGGTGGTGTCCTCCAGGCCCACGATCAGCTTGGCCACCGTGGTCTTGCCGCAGCCGGACTCGCCGACCAGGCCCACGGTCTCGCCGCGGCGGATGGTGAACGACACCCCGGCCACCGCGCTGACCGTGCCGATCTGCCGGCGCAGCAGGCCCTTGGTGATCGGGTAGTCCTTGACCAGGTCGCTGACCTCCAGCAGCACGTCGCCGATCTCGCCGGCGGGCAGCTCCTGCCGGGAGGTCGCCTCCGACAGCGTCACCTTGAGGTCCTCGCCGGAGCGCTCGGCGGCGCCGACCGGGTGGAAGCAGGCGAACTCGTGGCCCACCTCGTCGACCCGGTACGGCGGGTCCTGCGCACGGCAGTCGTCCTGCGCGTAGCGGCAGCGCGGCGAGAACCGGCACACCTTGGGCGGGTCGGTCAGGTCCGGCGGCAGGCCCGGGATCGAGTACAGCCGGGTTCCGCTCTCGGCGCCGCGCTCGGGCAGCGAGTCGAACAGCGCCTCGGTGTACGGATGCCGGGGGTTGGCGTACAGCCGCTCGGTCTGCGTGGTCTCCACGATCCGGCCGGCGTACATCACGTTCACCCGGTCCGCGCGGCCGGCGATCACGCCGAGGTCGTGCGTCACCAGGATGACCGCCATGCCCAGGCGCTCGCGCAGGCTGTCGATCAGCTCCAGGATCTGCTTCTGCACCGTCACGTCCAGGGCGGTGGTCGGCTCGTCGGCGATCAGCAGCTTGGGCTCGTTGGCCAGCGCGATCGCGATCATCGCGCGCTGGCGCATGCCGCCGGAGAGCTGGTGCGGATAGTCCTGAGCGCGCTGCATCGGGCTGGGCATGCCGACCAGCTGCAGCACCTCGACGGCGCGCTCGTGCGCCTCCTTCTTGCCGGTGCCGCGGTGGATGCGCACCGACTCGGAGATCTGCCGGCCGATGGTCATCGTCGGGTTCAGTGACGTCATCGGGTCCTGGAAGATCATGCCGATCTCGTTGCCGCGGACGCCGGCCATCTCCTCTTCGTCGAGCTGGAGCAGATCGCGACCGTCGAGGAAGATGCTGCCCTCCGGAGAGGAGCCGCCGTTGGGCAGCAGCCGCATGATCGACATCGCGGTCATGGTCTTGCCGCAGCCGGACTCCCCGACGATGCCGATCGTCTCGCCGGCCTCGACGCTGAAGCTGATGCCGTCGACCGCCTGGACGACCGAGCGCTTCAGCTTGATCTGGGTGTGGAGGTTCTGGACCTCTAGAAGTGCCATGGCCGCCTCACCGCTTCTGGAGCCGGGTCTCGAAGGCGTCACGCAGTGCGTCGCCGATGAAGTTGCAGGAGATGATGATCAGGACGATGGAGATGCCCGGCGGATAGATCATCCACCAGTAGTTCTGGTCCAGGTAGCTTGACCCGGTGGCGAACATGCCGCCCCAGTCGTCCTCCGGCGCCTGCAGGCCCAGGCCGATGTAGCTCAGGACCGACAGCGCGAACACCGAGTTGGCGATGGTCAGCGAGGTGTTGACGATCGTGGTGCCGATGGTGTTCGGCAGGATGTGCCGGACGATGATCCGCAGGTTCCGCCCGCCCATCATCCGGCAGGCCGCCACATAGTCGCGCACCTTGATGGTCAGGGTGTCGCCGCGGGTCAGCCGGGTCAGGCTGAACCAGCTGGTGAGCGCGATGGCCAGGATGAAGACGGTCTTGGTGCGGCCGCGGGTGGCCGACAGGTAGATCAGGGCGAAGATGATCGGGATGGACATCAGCGCGTCGATGGCGCGCATCATCACCGCGTCGATCCAGCCGCCGACGTAGCCGGCGACCGCGCCGTAGAGCATGCCGATCACCGAGGCCAGGAGCCCGGAGGTGATGCCGATCTCCAGCGTGATCTGCCCGGCCCGCATCATCTTGCCGAGCTCGTCGATGCCGTCCTTGTCGGTGCCCAGCGGGTGCCCGGCGCCCGGGGGCAGCGTGATCTCGCCCATCTGCACGTCGGTGGTGTTGCCGTGGTAGAACAGCGGCCCGAAGAAGCAGAACAGGACGTAGAAGACCAGCACGCCGACGGCGACGACGGCGAGCTTGTTCTCGACGAAGACCTCCAGGCCGCGCCGGAACATCGAGCGGGGCTTCTCGGCCGGCGCCAGGCCCAGCATCTGATCCGTGGGGATCGTGGGATCGCCCTGCTCGGGGAAGGCGGGAGACATGACCATTTACGTGAGCCTCACTCGCGGGTCCAGGGCCGCGTAGGAGATGTCGGCCACCAGCGAGCCGAGCACCGTCACCAGCGCGGTCAGCATAGTGGTGCCCAGCACGACGACGAAGTCGTTCTGCTGCGCGGCGTTGATCGTCAGCAGACCGATGCCCTGGATGTTGAAGATCTGCTCCACCAGCAGCGCGCCGCCCACCAGACCGGGCAGCGACAGCCCGACGAGGGTCGCCATCGGGATCAGTGCGTTGCGCAGTACGTGCCGGTAGAGCACGCGGCGCTTGGTCGCGCCCTTGGCGATGGCCGTGCGGACGTAGTCCTGGGTGAGCTCGTCCAGCATGGCCGAGCGCATATAGCGGCTGTAGCCGGCGACCAGGCCGATCACGAGCGTCCCCACCGGCAGGACCATCTGCTCGGGCTGCCCGAAGGCGGAGCTGAAGGAGTCGATCTGGTTCGCGGTCGGGATCCAGTGCAGCTTCACCTGGAAGATGTCGCGCAGGATGACGCCGATGAAGAACACCGGGACCGCGTAGCCGATGAACGACAGGGTCGTGATGGTGTAGTCGGTGACGGTGTTGCGGCGCGTGGCCTGCAGCACCCCGATCGGCACCGCGAGCACGATCGTGAGCAGCAGTGCCAGGCCGACCAGGTACGCGGACTGGCCCAGCGTCTCCTTGACCAGGTTGTCGACCGACTGGTTGCGGATATAGCTGGTGCCCAGGTCGCCGTGCAGCAGGTTCTTGATCCAGATCCAGTACTGGTCCCAGATGTGCTTGTCCAGGCCCAGCTTGTGGGTCACGTAGGCGATCTGCTGGGGGGTGGCCCGCTGCCCGAGCATCCCGCGGACGACGCCGTTGGGCATCAAGTGCAACAGGCCGAAGGTGGCGAGCGAGACGATGAACAGCGTCGCGATCGACTGCAGCGTTCGGCGGATCAGGTAGGCGGTCACCGCGACCCCCCGCCGGGGGTCGCGGTGACGTTCGTGCGCTGGATCACTGGGTGTAGTACCAGAACTCAGGCTCGAAGCCCTGGAAGGCGTCCTGACCGGAGTCGTGGAAGTTCTTCGCCACGGCCCAGACCCAGACGTTGTTGTGCATCCAGATCAGCGGCAGGGAGATGGACGCCGCGTAGGCCTCGTAGTCGTACCACGCCTGCGGGTCGCTGCTCTTGACCGTCTTGGCCACGGCGGCGTCGAACTTGGGGTCGGAGAACCCGTAGATGTTCGACCCGGCGCCGGTGGTCAGCAACGAGTCGGCGGTCGGCAGCAGGGAGAACACCCAGCCGCCGTACAGGATCGCGTCCCACTGGCAGCCGGCCGGCTTGTCCGGGGAGCACGCGACCAGCTCGCTGCCCAGCGTGTTCTGGGTCTTGGTGGTGACCGTGATCTTCACACCGGCCTTGGCCGCGGCGTCCTTGTACGCGGACATCACCGTGTCCAGCGCCGGGTGCGCCGAGGGGTATTCGAGCGTGAACTCCGCCTTGTCGCCGGCGTTGATGCCCGCGCCGCACTGGGTGTCGCCGGTACCCGGGCTCTTGCAGGTCGCCGGGGAGGTCGACAGGTCCCAGCCGTGCTGGGTCATCAGCTGCTTGGCCTCGGCCGGGTCGTACTTGGCCGCGGCGGCCTTCGCCTGCGGGGACAGCGGGTTGCCGTCCGGCGAGCCGGGGACGACGCCGGTGGTCTTGTAGCCCCAGCCCTTGTACGGGCCGTCGATGGCGCCCTGCTGGTCCATCTCGTCCTGCAGCACCTTGGTGAAGTAGGGCTGCTTGAACAGGGTGCCGTGGGCCTTGGAGCCGAAGTTCACCTGGTAGTAGCTGATCGAGTCGAGCAGCGCGCCCTTCTCGAGGTTGTATCCGGCCGACGCCAGCGGGTTGCCCTTCTGGATGTCGCTCGGGTTGTACTGCGGCGTGTCGGCGCTGGGGTACACGCCCAGCTGCAGCGCGTTGGCCTGGCTGGACCCGGCCTGCAGGTCCTTCCACTCGGCGTCCGGGCCGGTGTAGGAGACGAAGTCGACCTCGTCCAGGTACGGCTTGTGCTCACCGCCGAACTTGTCGTTCTTGGCGATCGAGTACGCGCCGCTGGTGGCGTTGAAGTCCTTCAGGACCCAGGGGCCGTCGACGATCTTCCACAGCGGGTTGCTGGCGAAGGTCTTGACGTCCTTGCCCGCCGCGGACATGTACTTCCACACCGCGTCGCAGTCGGCCTTCAGGGTCGGGGAGTCCAGGGTGTCGGTGGAGCACTTGCCCTTGGTGCCCTTGTCGTCGGTGACGTCCCAGGCCAGCGGCATCGGGGTCACCGTCTGCAGGGCGTTGCCGACGATGTAGTCCTGGCTGTAGGCCTGGTCGAAGGTGAGCTCGATGCTGGAGTCGGTCACCTTGCTCGCCACGATGTTGTCCGGCAGGTACTTCACGCCGACCACGTCGTTCGGCGGGCTGTAGTAGCCCAGGTTGTCCTTGTCGGCCTTCATCATGTTCAGCCAGAACTGGACGTCCTGACCGGTGACCTGCTCCCCGTTGCTCCACTTCCAGCTGGACTTCAGGGGGACGGTGATGGTCTTGCCGTCGGCGCTCCAGGTCGGCTTGTCGGCCGGCCCCATGTCGTAGTTGACGGCGAGCTTGTCGTTCAGGCCGACGAAGTACAGCGGCCGGTAGAAGAAGTACTGGAACTGGCCGGCGTTCTGGGTGCTGAGCTGGTCGATCGACATGAACGGCCAGATCGCGTCCGGGCTGGACCCGGCCGGCCACTCGGCCACCCGGGCGACCCCGCCCGGCTTCGCCGCCGGACCCGAGCTGGACGGCGCGGCAGCAGAGCTACTGCTCGTGATGTTGTTGTTCTTCGGTCCGCTGGACTTGCTGCTGCCGCAGGCGGCGGCGGCTGAGATGGAGGCGAGGACACCCACCATCGCCACGAACCTTCGGGTATTGCTGACGGCCATCAAGCCCTCCCCATCGATGGATCCGGCTCGGTGTGTGGATCCGGGCCGGTCGCGGTTGTGAGCGCAGCCGACAGCGACAGATGACGGGGCAGTGGCGCCGGAGGGTGGCTCACGACCACTGCTGCATACAGTGGCCCAAGGTATGGGGAAAAGCGATCACGGATCGGCAACGAAATCGCTATGGAAAGGCGGCGATCCATGCTATGACCCCATGTCAGGAGGACTTAACAAGATCGACATCCCCGTGGCGAATGAGGCGTTTTTCAAGATCCCATCTTCATTTCCCCAGCCCAGTCGGCATGCGACTAGATGCCCTTTATATTCAGTAGTTGCTATCGGGAATGCCGGGATCGAGAAAGCGCCGAACTCCCGTACCGGCCCGCCCGGCCACGACAAGGGCACGGCAAGGGATGCGGGAGTTCGCAGAAGGGTCTTTATTCCCGTTGTCCGCCGGTGCTAAAGCGCACGTGCCACCTCGGCGGCCCAGTAGGTGAGGATCGAGGTGGCGCCGGCCCGGCGCACCGAGGTCAGCGTCTCCAGGATGGTGCGTTCCCGGTCCAGCCACCCGTTGGCGGCCGCTGCCTCGACCATCGCGTACTCGCCGGACACCTGGTAGGCGGCCACCGGCACGTCGACCAGGTCGGCGACCTGCCGCACGATGTCGAGATAGGACAGGGCCGGCTTCACCATCACCATGTCCGCGCCCTCCTCGACGTCGAGGCGGACCTCCCGCAGGGATTCGAGCGCGTTGGCGGGATCCTGCTGATAGGTGCGGCGATCGCCCTGGAGGCTCGACTCGACGGCGTCCCGGAACGGCCCGTAGAAGGCGCTGGCGTACTTGGCCGAATAGGCCAGGATCGCAGTGTCCTGGAACCCGGCGGCGTCCAGGGCCCGCCGGACGAATCCCACCTGTCCGTCCATCATCCCGCTCGTGCCGAGCATGTGCGCCCCGGCCTCGGCCTGCCGCACGGCCATCTCGGCGTACCGCTCCAAGGTGGCGTCGTTGTCGACCGATCCGTCCGCGCGCAACACCCCGCAGTGCCCGTGATCGGTGAACTCGTCCAGACAGAGGTCGGACATCACCACGGTCGCGTCCCCGACTTCGGCGCGCACTTCGGCGAGTGCGCGCTGCAGGATGCCGTCCGGGTCCGTGCCGGCCGAGCCGCGCGCGTCCTTCACCGCGGGCACCGCGTAGAGCATCACGCCGCCGACGCCGTCGGCCACCGCCTCAGCGGCCGCTTTACGCGCCGAGGACAGGGTGTGCTGCAGTACTCCGGGCATGGAGGCGATCGGCGTCGGCTCCTCCACCGTCTCCTTGATGAACAGCGGCAGGATGAAGTCGGCCGGGTGCAGCCGGGTCTGCGCGACGAGGCGCCGCATGGCGGGAGTGGTGCGCAGACGGCGCGGACGGTGAAGCGGATAGCTCATGGATTTGAGGGTACTCGCGCCGTTTTGGCTACGGGACGCCGGGCGGGAATCCCCTGTCCCATCAGCCGGTCGGCGTCAGTCGAAGGCCTCGTCGAACTCCGCCGCGAGTTCCTCCTCGTCGACGATGTGCATGGCAGCCTCCTCGGCGGAAGCCGCGCCGCCGTCGATCCCGGCGTCCCAAGCCGCGAGGTCGGCGTTGCCGCCGGAGTGCGCGCCCTCGTCCGGTGCCACCAGCCGGCCGGAGCGGCGGCCGCCGACCTGATCGTCCAGGGGCTCGCCGTCGTTGCCGGCGTGGTCGCCGATGCCGTCCCAGTCCTCCGGCGGGCCCTGGTCGTCCGGGAGTTCCTCGGCCAGGCGCTCGTCGAGAGTCTCCGCATCACGCAGCGCCATCGGCCGCTCCGGCGGCGAGTAGCCGGTGTCCACCAACTCCGGACCCGCGATGAGCGTGTCGGAGCCGTCCAACTGCTCGATCGGGTCCTGGGCGTCCGTGTCCGGTTGCGGCAGGTACACGTCGTCGGCGAAGCCACTGCTCATGCGACTACCCGACCACTTCCCGCCGGTGGCCGCAACTCATCGGCGGATTCCGCGGATTCCGCGGCCCTGCTTCGTTCGGCACGACTCAGCGTGCTGAGCGCCGTCGGCCGCCCGGCCGGCGTTCCGAGGGCCGGTACACCGGCTCGCCGGCCGCCAGCGCCGACAGCCGCCGGGACTCGCCGAACGCCGCCAGGGCGTCGGCCAGCGCCGTGGCCGACGCGGATGGTGCCAGGACGTCGACGCGCAGCCCGTGCTCCTCGGCGGTCTTCGCGGTCTGCGGGCCGATACAGGCGATCACGGTGGCCGCGTGCGGCTTGCCGGCGATGCCGACCAGATTGCGGACCGTGGAGGACGACGTGAACAGCACGGCGTCGAAGCCGCCGCCCTTGATCGCCTCGCGGACCTCGGCCGGCGGCGGCGCGGCGCGCACCGTCCGGTAGGCGGTGACGTCGTCGACCTCCCAGCCCAGCTCGATCAGGCCGGCGATCAGGGTGTCGGTGGCGATGTCGGCGCGCGGCAGGAAGACCCGCTCGATCGGGTCGAAGACCGGGTCGTAGGCCGGGAAGTCCTCCAGCAGGCCGGCGGCCGACTGCTCGCCGGAGGGCACCAGGTCCGGCTGCACCCCGAAGGCCACCAGGGCCGCGGCCGTGGCCTCGCCGACCGCCGCGACCTTTATGCCGGCGAAGGCGCGGGCGTCCAGGCCGTACTCCTCGAACTTCTCGCGGATGGCCTTCACAGCGTTCTGCGACGTGAAGGCCACCCACTCGTAGCGGCCGGTGACCAGGCCCTTGACCGCGCGCTCCATCTGCTGCGGGGTGCGCGGCGGCTCCACGGCGATGGTCGGCACCTCGTGCGAGACCGCGCCGTAGCCGCTCAGCCGGTTCGACAGGCCCTCGGCCTGTTCCTTGGTGCGCGGGACCAGGACCTTCCAGCCGAACAGCGGCTTGGTCTCGTACCAGGAAAGCGCGGCCCGGTCGGCGACCGCGGCGCCGACCACGACCACCACCTCGCCGCCGGCCGCGATCAGCGCGGACGCCTCGATCGCGACCCGGGCCACAGTGGAGACCACGGTGCGCTGGGTGGTGAGCGAGCCGTCGGCGGTGACGGCGACCGGGGTGCCGGCCTTGGCCAGGCCGGTGGCCTGCAACGCGGCGGCGGCGGCTTCCAGCAGGTGCGCCGGGCCCACCATCACCAGGGTCTCGTGCGGGTGCAGCGGGCCCGTGCCGGGCTTGCCGGCGGAGTCGGCGACATCGGCCAGCGACCGGATCCGCACGCCGCCCTGTCCGGAGGAGCGCCCCAGCGGGATGCCGGCGTACAGCGGCACCGCCGTGGAGACCGCCACCCCCGGCACGATCTCGTAGACCACGCCGGACTTGGCGCACAGCGCGGCCTCGGCCGCCACCACCCCGGACAGGCCCGGGTCGCCGGAGGCCAGGCGCACCACGCGCCGGCCCTCGGCGACCTCGGCCAGCAGGTTCTTCATCCGCGAGGCCGGGGTCATCAGGACCGTGGCGTCGCCGAGCTCGCCGAGCTCGCCGCGCTCGGCCTCGACCACCGGCACGATCCGGGCCCCGGGATTGATGTGCTTGCGGAGCCGCTCCACCAGTCCCGCCTCGGCGGCCACCACGTCAGCCCCCTGCAACAGCGCGACCGCGCGCAGGGTCAGCAGCTCGGGGTCGCCGGGGCCCGCGCCGACGAACGCCAGCAGCGCCGTCGTCCCACAGGAATCGAGTGCAGAGGCCGAGCCTCGCTGCGTCGTCACCATGCCTGCCTCACCCCCACCGTCCGTCTTCCCGGCGCCCCTGGCGCCGTCCAGCACTTCCAACTTCTCAGCCGTCAGCTGCTTCCCCGCCAGCTCGGCCACCAGCTCGGTCATGCGTCGGCCTCCATCAGCGAACCCGCTCCCTCGGCCAAGAGCCGCTCGGCCAGCCGTCGCCCCAGCGCCTCGGGCTCGGCGACCGGCCCCGTTTCCTGCAGGCGCAGGCTGCGAGACCCGCTGACCGTAGCAACCAGGCCGGTGAGCGACAAAACCTTGTCATCGACGGCGACCGCGTGACCACCCACCGGAGCCGAGCAGCCGGCCTCCAGCACCGCCAGCATGGTGCGCTCGGCGGTCACCGCGGCCCTGGTCAGCGGCGCGTCCAGGACCGCCAGGAGCGGCACCAGATCGTCGTCGCGGCACTCCACCGCCAGCGCGCCCTGTCCGGGCGAGGGCAGCATCACATCCACCCCCAGGACCTCGGTGGCCTCGTCGTCGCGGCCCAGCCGCTGCAGGCCCGCCAGCGCGACCACCACCGCGTCCAGCTTGCCGGAGCGCACATAGTTCACACGGGTGTCGACATTGCCGCGGATCGGCACGACGTCCAGGTCCGGCCGCAGCATCCGCAGCAGCGCCATCCGCCGCGCGGCGCCGGTGCCGACCTTCGCCCCGGGCGGCAGGTCGGCCAGCTTCAGCCCGTCGCGGGCGACCAGCACGTCGTTCACCGCGGCCCGCTCGGTCACCGCCGCCAGCCGCAGCCCTTCGGGCTCGGCCGTCGGCAGGTCCTTCAGCGAGTGCACCGCGAAGTCGATCTCCCCGGCGAGCAGCGCGTCCCGCAGGGCGTTGACGAACACGCCCGTGCCGCCGATCCGCGCGAGCGACTCGCGCGAAGTGTCGCCGTAGGTCGTGATGTGGACCAGCTCCACGGCCCGGCCGGTGGCCGCGGTCAGGGCCGCGGCGACCATCCCGGACTGGGCCAGGGCCAGGGCGCTGGCCCGGGTCCCGAGCCGCAGCGCCCGCCGGGCCTGCCGGGAACCGGCGGCAGGCGGTCCGCTATGCGCCGGACTCCCGCTCATGCTCGCACCTCTGTGTTGTTCGTCGGGCCCGCGGTGTCCGCCGCGCTGACAGCCTCCACCGAGGCCGGGTCGAGGCCGAAGAGCTCGCGCAGCGCCTCGGCGTAGGAGGACCCGCCGGGGGCGCCGGCGAGTTGCTTCACGCGCACCGTGGGCACGTGCAGAAGCTTGTCGACGACGCGCCGCACGGTCTGCTCGACCTCGGCGCGGTCCTTGTCGGTCAGGCCCGGGGTCTTCCCGCGCAGCCGCTCCAGCTCGGCGCGGACCACGTCGGCGGCCATCACCCGCAGCGCCGCGACGGTCGGCACGACGGCCTCCGCGCGCTGGGCGGCGGCGTAGGCCTCGACCTCGGCGAGCACCATCTCCCCGACCGCGGCGATCTCCTGCGCGGCCCCGGCCGCCTGCGCACTGCCGTCCTGGGCGACCCGCTCCAGGTCCACGACGTGCACGCCGGGCAGCTCGCGCGCCGCCGGGTCGACGTCGCGCGGCAGCGCCAGGTCCACCAGCGCCAGCGGATGCCGGTGCGCGGCGCGGCTCAGCATCTCGGCGGTGATCACGTAGCCGGGCGCCCCGGTGCAGGCCACCACCAGATCGGTCTCCCCCAGCACCGGCACCAGCTCGCCGATCGGCGTCGCCACGGCCCCGTACTGCGCCGCCAGGTGCTCGGCGCGCTCATGCGTCCTGTTCGCCACGACCATGTGACGGACGCCGGCCCGATTCAGTGACGCGGCGGCCAGCGCGGCCATGGAGCCGGCGCCGACGATCAGGACCCGCAGACCCGCCGGGCCCTCGACGCCGAGCCCGCGGTAGGCGGCGTCCAGCGCCACCGACACCACGGACTGCCCGGCCCGGTCCAGCCCGGTCTCACTGTGGGCGCGCTTGCCGACCCGCAGCGCCTGCTGCACCAGGTCGTTGAGCGAGCGGCCGGCGGTGCCGTGCTCCTGGGCCGCGGCCAGCGCGGTGCGGATCTGGCCCAGGATCTGCGGCTCGCCGACGACCATCGAGTCCAGGCCGCAGGCGACGGCGAACAGGTGCTGGACGGCGCGGCCGTCGTAGTGCACGTACAGATGCGGGGTCAGCTCGGCCTGCGCTATCCCGGTATGGACCGCCAACAGCTCGATGACCTCGGTCACGGCGGCGTGGAACTTGTCGACGCCGGCGTAGACCTCGATGCGGTTGCAGGTGGCCAGCGCCGCGGCCTCGTGCACGTTCGGGGAGGCGGCCAGGTCGGCCAGCAGCTTCTCAGTGCGGTCGGTGCTCAGCACGGCGCGCTCCAGCAGCGCGTGGGGTGCGGACCGGTGCGACAGTCCTACGGCTAGAAGGCTCACGAGGGGATCCCGGTGTCGATCAGGGAGGCGTCCAGGGACCGGCCGGCGGTGTGGGCGGCGGCGGGCGCGGCGGCGGATCCGGCGCCGGCGCGAGGGCCGGTGTCCGATCCCGCTGTGGCGCTCGTGCTCGCGCCGCGGCTCCCATCGCTTTTCACATTTCCGGCCTGCGGCAGCGCGTGCCCGCCTTTGCGCTGCTCATGGAAGGCGAGGATCTGCAGCTCGATGGACAGGTCCACCTTGCGCACGTCCACGCCCTCGGGCACGTTCAGCACCACCGGTGCGAAGTTCAGGATCGAGGTGATCCCGGCGGCCACCAGGCGGTCGGCGACGGCCTGGGCGGCCGGCGCCGGGGTCGCGATCACGAAGATCGAGATCCGCAGCGCCCGGATCGCCGCCTCCAGCTCGTCGGTGTGCCGGACCCGCACCCCGGCCACCACCGAGCCGGTCAGCGCCGGGTCGGCGTCGAACAGCGCCGCGACCCGGAAGCCGCGGGAGGCGAAGCCGCCGTAGTTGGCCAGGGCGTGGCCCAGGTTGCCGATGCCGACGATGGCCACCGCCCAGTCCTGGGTCAGGCCCAGCTCGCGGGAGATCTGGTAGACCAGGAACGAGACCTCGTAGCCGACCCCGCGGGTGCCGTAGGAGCCGAGGTAGGAGAAGTCCTTGCGGAGCTTGGCCGAATTGACCCCGGCCGAGACGGCCAGCTCCTCGCTGGAGACGGTGACGATCCCGCGCTCCTGCATGCTGATCAAGGCTCGCAGATAGACCGGCAGCCGCGCGACGGTGGCCTCCGGGATGCCCTGCCGCGCGGAGCGCAGCGAGGCGCCGTTCCCGGAACGGGAGTCCGGACCGGTGCCGCCCGACGCGTTGCTGCTCGTGCTGGCCACGCTGCTCCTCATCGCGTTCGCGCTCGGCGTTGCCGTCGTGCTGAAGGATCTGTACTGCTGAAGGATCTGTGCTGCTGAAGGATCTGTGCTGCTGAAGAATCTGTGCTGCGCTGTGGATCTGCCCTCCCGGCTGGGAGGATCCGCGGCCGCTGTCTGGGGCCCGTGTCCGGTGCCCTGGCAAATGCTGCTCGCGCGAGGGGTCGGCGCGCATCCGCGCGCTTGCCCCTCTGGACTAGCACGATAGGCGTTTGTGAACGCGCGCACAAAGTCTCTTCGGTCACCCCATGGCGCGATGTCCGTTTTGTCGGGAGAACTGACGGCTGAAAAGTTACCGAAGCGGGTGTGGAGTGCTGTGGCTCACCTGTCGTTCACCTGCCCTTCACATGCGGATCAGCGGCGCGCGGCCGCCGTGATCGCCTTGCGCAGCCGCTCGGCGTCGACCCGCCAGAAGTCGTGGCGCGCGCCGTTGACCAGGGTCACGGGGATCTGCTCCCAGTACTCCGCCTTGAGGTCCGGATCGAAGTCCTCGGCCGTGATGTCCAGCTCCTCGACCTCGGCGCCGGTCTCGGCGGCGACCCGGCGCACCACGGCCCGGGCGTCGTCGCACAGGTGGCAGCCGGGCTTGCCGACCAGGGTCACGGTCACGGGTGCGGTCGCGCCGCCGCCGGGGCGCTTGAAAAGTCGGATCACACACGAAAGCGTACGGAGAACACCGAGAGGACATCTATCCGTCACGCTCAGGGCTTAGGGTTGGCGCCATGGGCACCGAAGCAACAGGCGCAGTGTCAGCGTCGGCGTTGGCTGTGCGCGCCGGCGCGTTCTTCGACCTGGACAACACTCTGGTGCAGGGTGCTTCGCTGTTCCACCTGGCCCGCGGCCTGACCGCGCACGGCATGGTGAGCCGGCTCCAGATCGCCGGGCACGCCCTGCGCCAGGTCCGCTTCCGGGTCTTCGGCGAGCAGTCCGGACTGCTGGACGACGTGCAGGAGCACGCCCTGGACTTCGTCCGGGGCCACGAGGTGACCCGGATGCAGAAGATCTGCGAGGCGGTCTACGACGACTACCTGGCCGACAAGATCTGGCCCGGGACCCGGGCGCTCAGCGAGGCGCACCTGCTCACCGGCAAGGAGGTGTGGCTGGTCACGGCCGCGCCGATCGAGCTGGCCGAGGTGATCGCGGCGCGGCTGGGGCTGACCGGGGCGCTGGGGACCAGGCCGGAATCGGTGGACGGCGTCTACACCGGCCGCATCGCCGGCCCGCTGCTGCACGGCCCGGACAAGGCCCGCCAGGTGGCCCGGCTGGCCCGCGAGCGCGGCCTGAACCTGGCCCACAGCTACGCCTACAGCGACTCGGCGAACGACCTGCCGCTGCTGTCGCTGGTCGGCCATCCGGTCGCGGTGAACCCGGACCGGGGCCTGCGCCGGCACGCACGGAACAACGGCTGGGCGATCGTCGACTACCGCGGCACCCGGCGCGCCGGAGTGGGGCTGCCGGTGGCCGGGGCCGCGGCGGTCGGGGCGGTGGCGGCCGGCGCGGCCGCGGCCGCCGTGCACTGGGCCGGGGAGCGCGACTGAATGCGATCGTGCGAATTCACCGCGCGCATATAGCCGCAAAGCCCTTCCACCTTCTGGAAGTCCTCTGCGAAAGCTTGTGGTAACCCCTTGAAGTCCTCAAAAGTCCAGCGGACGACCGTCGTCCGCTCAGCGGACCTCCACCGGACTTCCGCGCCATGAAGGCGTTTCCTCGGGGTGCAATAGCCGGAATCACCCGCACGGGTCCACACTCATTCCGTACGATGGTGAACTCTACTATCGGTGATCGAGTCGGAACACTCTGCAACCGACGGCTTCTCACGAGCATTCGGCCCGCTAAGAACCGAGCCACGGGAGACACGTGTACCGGGACAACTACGGACTCAACGGCTACAGCGCACAGGTGGGGGGCGATCCGTTCGCCCGCACCGGGTCGCTGTCCACGCAGGTGCTGTCCACGCACGTACCCATGCCGCTGCCGGGGCCACTGCTGGACCCGCAGGCACGCGGCCTGCTCATGCTGCGCGAGGCCATCCGGGCGGTGGCCGGCGAGGGCGTGGGCGGTGCGCACGCGGCCGGACGGGGCGGCGCGAGTTCCGGTGGCGTCGGCGGCGTCTCCGGCGGCGGTCACGGTGCCGGCACCGCCGACCGCCCCGGCGGCCCGGTGGCCGGCGACGGCGAGTCCGAGGCCATGGTCCACCTGGTGCGGCTGGCCCAGGAGGGCAGCGCCGACGCCTTCGGCGAGCTGTACCGCATCTACTGCGACACCGTCTTCCGGTACATCTACTACCGCGTCTCCACCCGCGCCCTGGCCGAGGACCTCACCAGCGAGACCTTCGTGCGCGCGCTGCGCCGCATCACCACGTTCAGCTGGCAGGGCAGGGACTTCGGGGCCTGGCTGGTCACCATCGCCCGCAACCTGGTCGCCGACTACTTCAAGTCCAGCCGGCACCGCATGGAGGTCTCCACCGGGGAGATGCTCGACTCCAACGAGGTCGAGGCGTCCCCGGAGGACTCGGTGCTGGAGCACCTGTCCAACGAGGCCCTGCTGGACGCCGTCCACCGGCTCAACGACCAGCAGCGCGAGTGCGTCACCCTGCGGTTCCTGCAGGGCTTGTCGGTGGCCGAGACGGCCGACATCATGGGCAAGAACGAGGGCGCGATCAAGACGCTCCAGTACCGGGCCGTGCGCACGCTGGCCCGGCTGCTGCCGGCCGAATCGCTCTAATACCCCTAAATCAGCACCACCCGTATGCGGGACACGCCGTAACCCGCAAACTGGGGCGCTCGTTTTCCCGGTAGCGGTCCAACAACTCACTCTGACGGGTGAATCGGGGACCGAAAAACATGCCGGTGCGAGCCGGGGGCACAACCTTTGTCGTCTGTTGGTGTCTAACACTGCGTGTGGGGCAGCGCCGGGCGACGGGTGGCGCTTCCTGCGTACGGGAACAGGAAGGGATGGCACATGGCCGCAGCATTCGGCGAGCGTCAGCGGGCCGAGCAGTTCGCCAGGCTGCTCGACGGCCTCGACAGCTCGCGGGACGGCGCCGGTGTCGCCACGCTGATCCCCCCGCAGAAGGCCGATCCGGAGATCGCCCTGATGCTGCGGGTGGTCGAGAGCGTCATCGAGGAGGGCCGCTTCCGAGGCCCGGCGGTGCGCCGGGAGTTCAAGGAAGAGCTCGGCGCCCGGCTCCAGCGCGACTTCCTGGTCCTGTTCAACGCCGACGCGCCCGGCTCCGGTGACGGTCCCGGCGACGGCGACGTCCTGGTCCGCGGCCGCAATCCCTGGCGCCGGCGGCTGATCGGCGGCAGCGTCGCGGTCGGCGTGCTCTCCGGCGGTCTGGGCGGTGTGGCCTGGGCGGCCTCCTCGGCACTGCCGGGAGACCCGCTGTACGGCGTCAAGCGCAGCCTGGAGAACATGCGCGTGTCGGTCTCCGGCTCGGACCTGGAGCGCGGCGAGCAGTACCTGGGCCAGGCCAAGACCCGCCTGGAGGAGATCCGCAAGCTCCTGGGCCGGCAGGACTCCACCGTCGACGGCACCGAGAGCGGCAAGCTGGTCGCCGAGACCATGGAGAACCTGTATCGGGACGTGGACGACGCCGGGCAGCTGCTGGCGCCGCTGGCCGAGTCCGGAAACGCCGACGCGCTGGCGAACCTGCAGAACTTCCTGACCGCCTACCAGCCGCAGGCCGTCGACCTGGAGACGCTGCTCGCCCCGCAGAGCCAGGACCAGGCCCGCCGCCTGGTGGCGCTGATGAACGCGCTGAACGCACGGATGGGCGTGGCGCACGCGAACATCGACAAGCAGCGCGCGGCGCACCAGCATCCGACGAGCAGTTCGTCCTCCCGGCACCCGGACCCGCCGCAGACCCCGACGCCCACGGGCTCGGCCGACCCGCGCGGCTCGGAGAGCCGGCGGCCGCCGGCGGCCGGTTCGCCGCCCGGGACCCAGGGCGATCCGACCGGCACCGCGCCGGGGACGCCGAGCAGCGATCCCTCGACGCTGCACGTGTCGGTGCCTCTGGGGTCGACGAGTACGACGGTCACGGTGCCGCCGCTGCTCAGCGGGTTGCCGCCGATCGGGATCACGATCGGGAACACCGCTCCGGCGACCGGGCCGACGAGCGACAATCCGCCGCCGGCCACGGATCCGAATCCGAACTGAGCGCGGGCTCCTCTGGGTTCTGATGGTTGGGGTTGCGCGGTAGAGATCGGGACAGCTGAGCGGCCGGGTGCTTCCATCGCACCCGGCCGCTCGGTCTTCCTGCTCTTACCCGTCTTACCGTCTACCCGCTACTCGATGAACTCGTGCTCGATGGACGTCGACCGCCGGGCTAAGGGCGCGAGGCCCGGCGCCAGGCCGGCCGCACCGCCGACCAGGACCACGGTGCGCACGCCGAGGCCCGCGAGGTCGTCGAGCAGCGACGCCTCGTCGGCGAGGAGCACGGCGACCGGGCCGTCGGGTGCGGTCGCCGCGATGGCGTCGGCCGGCAGCACGTCGGCCGGCACCTCGTCCGCGGTCGGGATCGCGGCCACCGGAAGCACCGCCCCGCCCGCGACCAGCTGGATCCACCCGACCACGTCGACGGACTTCACCTGCACCCGGACCCGCTGGAACGCCGCGGCGTCCAGGCCGCCGTAGCCGTGGCGCAGCACGCCGTCGTGCACGCTCTGGGAGACGATCAGGCCCACGACCGCCTCGCCGGCCGTCATCGCCTCCCGCAGCGGCTTGGCGTCCACCAGGCGGAAGGCCAGGTTCACGTCGTAGCCGGCGTAGCCGTGCGCGTCGTGGTGCACCTCGCCGGCGTGCACCGCGACCCGCAGCCGGAAGCGCTGGCGCGGCGCGCGCTGGGCGTTGCCGCGCTCCAGCAGCTCGCCGAGCCGGACCGGCATCTTGCCGAGCAGCAGGACCTTGGAGACGTCCGCGGAGACGAAGATCAGCACCCCGTCCCCGCGGTCCTCCCGCACAGTCTGCCGCCACGGGATTCCCGAATCCTCGAATGCGTCGCGCAGCGTGGCGTAAAGCGCGGCGCGAATAGCGAGTTGGTCGACGTTGTCCCGGTCCGGCCGGGTGAACGAGACCACGTCCACGACGACGATCGACCGGTGGGTGGGCAGGTTGGCGACGGGCTGGGGAAGTGGTTGGTGGCTGATCGGATGTGCATACCGCCCATGGAAGCGACGTGCGGTCCTACCTGCGCGATTACGTGGTTCCAGCGACGGGTTCATAAGAGCAGGTCCTTGATGATGACCCTCCGTGCCCCCCGACATGTATCGCAAGATACTCCGATGCCCAAGAGTTCCGCACTGGCAATTAAACCAGCGCGTTCGGCGATCCGTTCACCAATTACGGTATCGGTGGGCACCCACAAAACCGGCTTTCGCGCGTCAGTGCACGCGCCCGTTTTGCGCGATCTCCCGCAGCGCCATCTCATCGAGCACGACGATGCGCTGCCGCGCACTGCGGATCACGCCGCTCTCGCGCAGCGTGCGCAGGGACCGCGCCAGAGCCGGGACGCTGACGCCGGCCCAGCAAGCGATCTCCTCCTGCGTGAACACCGGCCGGTCGCGCCCGGCATCGGCGTAGGAGTGGATCTCCAGAAGCTTGTCGGCGACCGCGCCCAGGGCGACCGAGCCGTGCAGCTGCGTGCGATGCCGGTCGGCGTCGTGGAGGCGGTCGGCCAGGATCCGGAACAGGGCCCGGGCGATGGCGGGCGTGCGCTCGGCGAGGTCCATGAACGCCTCACCGCTCATCCCGCGCGCCTCAACGGTGCTGCGGGCTTTCACAGTCTGTGCTGGATGACGGACACCCACCCGGACTGGATGAAGAACACGCGATGCGTGTCCTCCCCCTCCCCCGTCAGCGAATCGCCGGCCCGGAACACCTGGTACACGGAACGTGACCGGATCTCCTCGGCTGCCATAGCGTCGAGGAGATCCCAGAACCGCCACCCGTCGTCACGCGCCATTCCTCGGAAGATAACCGAGCCCCGCTCCCACGCAAAGTTCGGCCCGAGGAATGGCGCCCCCCCGCACCCCCGCCATCCCCCCGGCGCCCGAAGACCCCCGTGGTCCCCCGTGCTCCCCTACCCCCGTTTCCCCCTACCCCGGGTCCCCACCCGGCCGCGCCCGCGGCTCCCCCCGCGTCACCATCCCCGGCAGCCGTACCCCACGCAGGGCTCGCACCCCTTGCGACGAAACGCGACCACCCGGCGGATGCGGATCTCCCCCTCTCCACAGGCGCGACGGGAACTATGGTCGACTTTCACGACAGAGTGTTCTACGTCATCTGATAGGGATGGGGTGACGTGGCGCGGGTCACTCGACCGAGCGGATGTTGACGGAAAGTGGCGCAGCAGCAAAGCCTGGGGCGAGCAGTACCGCAACTCCCGCTACCAGCGGGCGCTCAAGCCCTAAAAGAACACCGACCGCCGCTGCAAAAGCAACCGATACAACGTGTCCTGAATCGTCTCCCGCACCTGATCCGTCAGGTCGAACACCAGCATCGGATCGTCCGCGGCGCTGGCGTCGTACCCGCTGGTCGGGATCGGCTCGCCGAAGGCGATGTGCCACTTCGTCGGCAGCGGCAGCAGACCGAGCGGCCCCAGAAGCGGGAAGGTCGGCGTGAGCGGGAAGTACGGCAGGCCCAGCAGGCGCGCCAGCGGCTTGAGGTCGGCGATCTTGGGATAGATCTCCTCGGCGCCGACGATGGAGACCGGGATGATCGGGACGCCGGTGCGCAGGGCTGCCGAGACGAAGCCGCCGCGGCCGAAGCGCTGGAGGCGGTAGCGCTGGGAGAAGGGCTTGCCGACGCCCTTGAAGCCCTCGGGGAAGACCGCCACCACCTCGCCGCCGCGCAGCAGGCGTTCGGCGTCCGGGTTGCAGGCCAGGGTGTGGCCCATCTTGCGGGACAGCTCGCCGATGAACGGAAGGGTGAAGACCAGGTCGGCGGCCAGCATGCGCAGGTGGCGACGGGCCGGGTGGTGGTCCAGGAGGGCGACCTGGGTCATCAGGGCGTCGACCGGGACGGTGCCGGAGTGGTTGGCGACGATCAGGGCGCCGCCCACGGCCGGGACGTTCTCGATGCCCGAGACCTGGACCCGGAAGTACTTCTCGTACAGCGGCCGCAGCACGTTCATCAAGACCGAGTCGTTCAGGTCCGGATCGAAGCCGAACTCGTCGACCTCGTACTCGCCGTTCAGCCGGCGGCGCAGGAACGCCAGGCCCCGCGCGGCCCTGTCCTCCCAGTCCTCCAGCAACGACGGAGACCCGGACTCAGGTGGCGAAGGCTCAGAAGATTCAGACGAAGACGGCGAATCCACCTCAGTACCCCTTCGTCCAGCCGGGCACGACCGGCTTCAACCCGATCGCCTCGGCATGCGCCCGAAGCGCGTCGGCCGTGGTGTGCGTAGGCACCCACCCCAGGCGCTCCTTCAGCCGAGTGGTGTCCAGCACGCGACCGTACCGCACCAGCGCCACCTGATCCGGCGTGAAGTCGGCGATGCCGGCCCGCCGGATCAACGCCCCGAACAAGCCCGAGCCGAACGACACCACCGGAAACGTCGGGCGCCCCAGCCGCCGCGCGATCTGCGACAGCAGCATGGCACCGTCGCCGGCCACGTTGTACGTCCCCGGGTGCGCGCCGATCGCGGCCAGCACCAGCGCCCGCACCGCGTCGTCGATGTGCACGAACTGCAACCGCGGGTCGTACCCCAGCACCGTGGGCACCACGGGCATGGTGAGGTAGTCCAGCAGCGGCGAGGCCACACCGGGCCCGGTGAAGGGCGCGAAGCGCAACACGGAGACCGCGACGTCGGGCCGGCGCCGGGCGAATCCGCGCACGTACCCCTCGGCCTCGGCCACGTCCTTGCCGTAGCCGGACGTCGGCGGCTGGTGCGGCGGCGTGTCCTCGGCGAACAGGGCCGGGTCCCGGGGCGCGCAGCCGTAGACGGCGCCGCTGGACTTGACGACCAACCGCTTCACGCCCGGCGCCTTGGAGCAGGCGGCCAGCACCTGCATGGTGCCGATGACGTTGCGTTCCTTCATCGCCGCCCGGCCGCCGGCCAGCGAGGGCCGGGGCTCCAGCCCCAGGTGGATCACAGTGTCCGGATCCGCCTCGGCGATCAGCCGCGCGATGGCGGGGGATCCGGAGGCGTCGGCGCCGTCAGCGCCGGCGACGGACCGCACGCGGCTCTGCGCCCGCAGTGCTTCGACGACGGAGCGCCCCAGTCGGCTATCCGCGCCGATCACGAGCACGCGCCGGTCTCGCCGCGACCCTGTTGCCGCCCGAGTCCGACCCGCACCGTCCATGCTGCTGGCCCCGAGGGCCGGCTACTTCTTCTTGTTGCGACGCTGGATGCGCGTCTTCTTGAGCAGCTTGCGGTGCTTCTTCTTGGCCATACGCTTACGGCGCTTCTTGATGACTGAGCCCACTGAAGGTGCCCTCGCTCACTTGTGACGGGATTCGCGACTGGCCTAGGGTACCTGGTCATCCGCCTCCGCCACCAAACGCCTGTCGGCGCTGGGAGTGCGCCGGGGCCTACCCTCGGCCCACAGGGGGCCCACGCCCGGCCACCACCGGGCCGACGACGACTGAACGCGGGCCCCCCGCGGGCCCGGCGCGGTCGTTCACCGGCGATGAAGCTCGCCGGCTACAGGGTGTCCGCCACGTAGGCGTCGCGCAGGTACTCCTGCACGGCCTGCTCGGGGACCCGGAAAGAGCGGCCCACTCGGACCGCGGGCAGTTCCCCGCTGTGCACCAGCCGGTACACCGTCATCTTGGACACCCGCATGACCTGGGCGACCTCGGCGACTGTGAGGAACTTGACCTCGGAGAGCCGCGCGGCGTCGCCGCCCGTGCGAGCGCTCCCGTGCATGTCGGATATCTCAGAAGCCATGTTATGAGGATAGGGGTGGATGATACATATGGGGAAGAGGATGCGGCATTCGTGTGATTTGCGGACTGTTACACCTGGGACAAGCCGTTACCCGCCGACGGCCCCGCCAACCCCGCCCGCGCGAGCACGTACCGCGACATCGGCGTGTAGTGGCGCGGCGCGATCCCGTCGTCCAACGGCACCGCCACCTGCACGACCCCCTCGGCCTCCCCCGCGAACAGCGCCGGGTCGTTGGAGTCGGCGAACCCGATGGCGTCGATCCCGGCCTGCCCCGCGCCGCCGCACCAGCCGTGGTCGGCGACCACCAGATCCGGCAGCGGCTCGCCGTCCCCGGCCAGCGACGCCAGCGCCGCGCGGATGGGGCGCGCGGAGTGGGTGTGCACCAGCGACCCGCCCTCGGCCATCACCCCGACCCCGCCGAAGTACGCGATCGACCGCCGTTTCCGCCCGATCTGCGCCGACGCCTGGTACGACCAGCCGGCCCCGGCCTCCGTCACCTCGCAACCCGCCTCGCGCAACGCACCGGCGAAGGCTAAATGCACGGCTAACAGAGTGCTGGGATGCCCGGTGGCCAAGAGCACGCGCTGCCGCCGCTCACGCGCCTCGCCCAGCCGGTCGGCGAAGCGGTCGAGGGCGTCCAGGGTGAGGTCGACGTCGATGTGGTCCTGACCGAAGCGATACTTCGGGTCGGCGGAGACCCCCGCGCGGTCGGCCATCAGCTTCACCACGTCCGCTTGCGTCCACACCCGTTCGGGTTCCAGACCGAAGAGGTGGTACGGATCCCGCTCGGCGAACATCGCGTACTTGCGGAGGTTGTCCTCACGCGGAGTCGCCACCGCACCGGCGATACGGTGCGTGAGTAAGTGGATGCGAAGTTCTTCGCGGGTGGGAGCGGTGGTCATGCAATGACCGTAGCGCCCACCCGTCTCCCTCCACCGCCCGTTCAGGAGGCGCTCCGCGCCGCTGTACTTATTCGGTCCTCAGCGCGACCACAGGATCAAGTTTTCCAGCGCGCCGCGCAGGCATGACGCCAAAGAAGACACCGACCGCAGCCGACACCCCGAACGCCAACGCTATAGACCACCAAGCCAGGACCGCAGGCAGCGGAGAGAACGCAGAGAGCGTAAACGACGCACCTACCCCCAGCCCGATCCCTATAAGACCACCGATACTCGTCAGCAGCACGGCTTCTATAAGGAACTGCGCCAGCACATCCCGCTGTCGCGCACCCAACGCCTTCCGCAGCCCGATCTCCTTGGTCCGCTCCCGCACCGACACCAGCATGATGTTCGACACACCGACCCCACCGACCAACAGCGAGATCCCGGCGATCGCGGCGAGCACCAAGGTCAGCAGCGACAGGATCCTGCCGATCGTCCCCAGGATCTGCGTCTGCGATACGGCCGTGAACTCGTCGCCCCGATACTTCTGCTTCAGCGCCGCGACCATCTTCGCTCCGGTCGCATCGACCGCTCCCGGCGTCTCAGCCCTGGTGGCGAACCCGGTGATCGTCTCCATCCCGAACAGCCGCTGCGCCGCGGTCACCGGGATGTGGACCTCCGCATCGGGGCTGACCCCGAACGCCCCGCCCTTGGCCTTGAAGACCCCGATCACCCGGAACTCGACCCCGGCGATCGACACCTGACGTCCCACGGCGTCGGCACCGGGAAACAGCGCGTGTGCGGCGTCCGGCCCCAGAACGATGACGCGGCGCGCAGTGGCGATGTCGGCCTTGGAGACGTACCGGCCCCTCTCCACCGGCCGGTCGAACACGTCGACCACATTGCTCGTGGTGCCCTGCACGGTCGCGTAGAACGTGTGGGTGCCGGCGCGCAGGTTCTCGGCGGACGTCAGCGCCACGGCGACAGCGTCGGGCCGGCCAAGCACCCGGTTCAGGTAGTCGGCATCGGACAGCTGGAGCCGGGACAGCGCGGGCTGCGTGCCGAGCTGGAACTTACCCGGAGCGACGAACACGATGTTCGAGCCCAGACCCTCGACCTCGGAGGTGACCAACTGCTTGGCGCCACCGCCGATGGCGACCAGGACGACCACCGCCGCGACCCCGATCACCACCCCGAGCATGGTCAGCAGAGAGCGCAGGCGGTTGGCGCGCAGAGCGTCCAGCGCGACGCGGAACGACTCAGTGAACCTCACGGACCGCCCCCGGTTCTTCCTCGATCAGGCCGTCCCGTACGCGGATGACCCGTCGTGCGCGTCCTGCGATATCGGCTTCGTGAGTCACCAGGACCACCGCGACTCCACGGTCCTTGTTGAGGCGCTCAAGGATCGCCATCACCTCGTCTCCGTTGACGGTGTCGAGGTTGCCTGTGGGCTCGTCCGCGAGAAGCACTGTGGGTTCCCCCACG
>JAEKKI010000211.1 GCA_019510485.1 Catenulisporales bacterium | reverse complement strand
TCGGCGACGCTGCACTCGTACAGCTGCGCCAGCCGGTCCAGGACCTCCAGCGACGGCGCGTAGCCGGTGGAGCTGGGCCAGGCCTCCCAGTAAGAGAAGTTCTTGAAGGTCTTGGGATCGTCCGGCCAGCGCCGGTTCCACCGCTCGGCCGCCTCCGGCTGGGTCCAGCCCCGCGCCTGCCGCAGCGCCACGCGCGCGCTGACGTGGAAGCGGCGCTGGAATTCCCGGCCTATCTCGGCCCAGGAGTGGTCGGTGGCCCGCATCTGGTCGGCGAGCTGAGCCTGCATCTGTTTCAGGCTCCTGGGTTTCCTGCTCATGTTCGGCGATCCCTGCCTCGGCGGCCGGCCCCACGGCCGTCCGGACCCGCTACGCTGCCGCGCATCGCTTTTCAGCTTGCTCTTGAAAAGCCTGCTTTTGAAAACTGTGACGCGGGACGGTGGCGGGGTCGGGACCGCGACCGGTTCCTCCCCGGTCCACCGGGAGAAAGTGTCGCGTCTGGCATTGTGGCACCACCGTGCGTGATGATGTGTGTCAGTTGGCGAAACCGGAGCGGACTTCAGGAGGACTCGCCGTGCGAACGACGCAGGGTTCAGAGAACTGGGCCGTCGAGTTCATCCAGGCCGACGGGGAGAAGCGCGAGACGCGGGACGGCTTCGCCAGCCGGGACGACGCGGAGTACTTCGGCCAGTGCGAATGGGCCGGTCCCGGCGGCCGGGGGGTCGGCGAGGTACGGATCCGGCAGTTGCCGCGCGGGCAGTGGCATCCGGTGGAGCCGGCCTCGGTGTGCGGGGCGATCCGGCTGTAGCCGCCCCCGGAGCGAGCCGGCACCCGGCGGGCCCGGGGGGACTCGCCGGTGGCCGGCTCGCTCGCTCTTCCTCGTCCCCGCCGGCGGCTTCCTTCCCCGTTCGGCCGTATCGGCGTCCGGCTCGCGCCCGCCCAGGCGTGCGGGTGACCCGGGCCTGACCGGCGGCCCGGAAACCACCACCGACTCCGCAGCGCGCAATCAGCACTTGTTGTCCTTGTCGTGGACGCCCACGGTTCGCGAAGATGCCGAACACTGTGTGCCGAACCAGAACCCTGACGAGGAGAACCGTGTCCAGGACTCGTGCACTGACCGCCGCGGCGATTTCAGCCGGCACCGTGGCCGCCCTGCTGGCGTTGCCGTCCGCGCAGGCGACGGTGTCCGCCGACGTCGTCGTCAACGAGGTCTACGGCGGTGGCGGCAACTCCGGCGCCACGCTCAAGAACGACTTCATCGAGTTGCGCAACAACGGCTCCGCGCCGGTATCGCTGGCCTCGTGGTCGGTGCAGTACATCTCCGCCGCGCCCGGGGCCGCGACCACGTGGCAGGTCACGAACCTGTCCGGGACCATCGCGCCCGGGGCGACGTATCTGATCGGGGAGGCGGCCGGGGCCGGGGGCACCGCCGACCTGCCGACGCCGGACGCGACCGGGGTGATCAACCTCGGCGGCACGGCCGGCACCGTCGCGCTGGTCACCTCGCAGACCGCGCTCACCTGCAAGACCGCCGCGGACTGCGCGGCCGATCCCGGTATCAAGGACCTGATCGGCTACGGAACCGCGGTCGTGCACGAGGGCGCCGCCGGCGCCCCGGCGGCGAGCAACACCACGTCGGCCGCGCGCAACGCCTCCGGCACCGACACGGACCAGAACGGCGCCGACTTCACGGCCGGGCCGCCGACCCCGACGCCCGGGGGCTCCAGCTCCGGCGGCGGGACTCCGGTGCCGGGCCCGTCGCGCATCCACGACATCCAGGGCGCCGGCTGGGTATCGCCGCTGAACGGCCAGGCGGTGGTCAACGTGCCCGGCATCGTGACCGCGGTGCGCACCAGCGGCTCGAAGGGCTTCTGGATCCAGGACCCGGATCCGGACGCGAACCCGGCGACCAGCGAGGGCTTGTTCGTCTTCACCAGCTCGGCGCCGACGGTCGCGGTCGGCGACTCGGTCCTGGTCTCCGGCAAGGCGCAGGCGTACTACCCGCTGTCCAGCGGGGACAGCGTCGCGACCACCTCGAACCTGTCGGTCACCGAGATCGGCACGGCGACGGTCACCAAGCTCAGCGCCGGCAACCCGCTCCCGGCGCCGATCGTGCTCTCCGCGGCGAACGTCCCGGCCGTCTACGCCCCGGACCTGGGCGGCGCGAACATCGAGGGCACGCCGGTCACGCCGGCCCGCTCGGTGCTCGACTTCTACCGCTCGGTCCAGGGGATGCGGGTCGAGGTGGACGACGTGCGCGTGGTCGGCCCGTCGGACAAGTACGGCGAGCAGTACGTGACCATCAAGCCCACCGAGGCCGCCACCTACCGCGGCGGCACGGAGCTGCTCGGCGAGAACCAGACGCCCTCCGGCCGGCTGGAGATCGTCGCCGCCGACGGGACCAATCCGCACGTGAACGTCGGCGACGTCCTCACCGGCGCGACCGTCGGCCCGCTGGACTACTCGCAGTACGGCGGCTTCGTGCTGGCCGCCACGGCGCTGGGGACCGTGCAGAACAACCACCTGGCGCCGGTCGTGGCCGATCCGGATCCGGTCAAGCAGCTGTCGGCCGCCACCTACAACGTGGAGAACCTGGCACCGTCCGATCCGGACGCCAAGTTCCAGCGGCTGGCCGCCGGCATCGTCACCAACCTCGCGACCCCGGACATCGTCTCGGTGGAGGAGGTGCAGGACAACAGCGGCGCCACCAACGACGGCACGGTCGCCGCCGACCAGACCCTGACCAAGCTCACCGCCGCGATCACCGCCGCGGGTGGCCCGCAATATGCCTGGCGTGAGATCGACCCCACCAACGGGAAGGACGGGGGCCAACCCGGTGGCAACATCCGCACGGTGTTCCTCTACAACCCGGCTCGCGTGACCTTCGTGGACGCGGGCCCGGCCGACGTGAACCGCACCACGACCAGCACGCAGGTCGTCCACGAGCACGGCAAGCCGGCGCTGACGCTGTCCCCCGGCCGCATCGACCCGACCAACCCCGTCTGGAACTCCAGCCGCAAGCCACTGGTCGGCGAGTTCACCTTCCGCGATCACGAAGTCTTCGTCATCGCGGATCACTTCGACGCCAAACTCGGCGACCAGAACCAGGACGGCCGGTTCCAGTACCCGGCCCAGTCCTCGGCGCTCCAGCGCTCGGGCCAGGCGCAGGTGGAGCACGACTTCGTCCAGAAGATCCTCGACGAGGACAAGAAGGCTGACGTGGTGGTCCTGGGCGACTTGAACGACTACCAGTTCAGCCCGGCGCTGAACTCGCTGCGCACCGGCACGGCCGATGGCACGGGCCCGTCGATCCTGACGGACTTGATCAGCACTCTGCCGGCTGATCAGCAGTACACGTATGTGTATGACGGCGTGTCGCAGGTGCTGGACCACATCCTGGTCAGCAAGGGTATCAAGGACTTGAGTTACCAGGTGGTGCACGTGAACGCCGAGTTCTCCGACCAGGCCAGCGACCATGACCCGCAGGTGGTGCGGTTCAAGGTCTGACGGTCTCGGATGCGGCGGCCGTCAGCTCGGCGCGACGGCCGCCGCCATTCACTGGTGGTCGCGGGTTCCTGACTTCTGATGGGTGCCCGACCCGACGTTCACGTCCCACCTGCGGTCAGGTAGACGTCGGCTCACCCTCCGACGCTTCGTCCTCGCCGGCCGTCTCTCCCGCCGCCGAATCCCCAGCCGCCGTCACCGCATCCCGACGGCGCCACGCCACAACCGCGCCGACCAGCAGCACCAAAGCGAGCGCAGCCAACGCCCCGGGCGCGACCTCACCCTCCCACAGCATCCGAGACTGGTCGTCCTTCGACTGCTTCACCGAGTCCGCCACGCCCTGCGGCGAGTACTTGGTGTGCACGTCCAGCACCGGGGCGAGCGGCACCATCCCCAGCGCCGACTTCAGCTCCACCGTGACCGTCTGCTGGATGTCGACGTCGAGGGTGGTCCCGGAGAACTCGTCCACCCACAGCGTGCTCTTCGTCGTCGACGCGTAGCTCAGCGGGACCTCGCCGCCGTTCTTCGGCAGCAGGACCGCCAGCGCTGAGGCCTGGTCGGGGGCCACGCTCGCGGCCAGGCCCTTGAGCACCTCGGCCTGGATCGACGGCGGGACCTTGGCCAGGATGGTCTTGTCGGCCAGCGAGCCGCCGGCTTCCACCGTGTACACGTACGCGGTCCGGTCCGCGTGCTTCTCGGTGCGGACGTACTTGGCGGTGGCCTGCTTCGCGGTGCCGTCGTCCCACCACGGGTAGTCCTTGGCGTCGGGGTCGAACGGGAAGCCGACCACGAGCCCCTTGTGGTCCACGGCGTCGCTGCCCGCCGGCGCGGCGGCCGGCAGCAGGGTTTTGCGATCCACCGCCCAGTTCACGGTGGTGCTGGCCAGGGCCGGAGCCGCCGGGCCGCTGACGGTGGTGGCATCCGTGATCACGGCGGTCCCGCCGTGCAGGGACGCCGTCTTGAAGTCCTCGACGGCGGTGAAGGGCACCTCCTTCTTGAAGGCGTGCGCCAAGTCGCCCGTGGCGATCGTCTGGGTGTCCAGGAAGCTCGCGGTGCCGGCGTAGTGGTTCACCGTGTGGGTGTCGGACTGCACCTGTTCGGCGTCGGGCACCATCACGAAGCGGATGTAGGCCGAGGCGGCGGCGCAGGCGATGGCGCCCGTGAGGAGGGCGATGCCTGCTTTGCGCATCAGTGGTTCCCAGCGTTGTGGGTTCGCGTCATGCGCAGACTCAAGCGCTAAGCGCGAGAGCTGTCAACGGTCGCGGCGCCGCTGCGAAGTCGCGGGTCCGGCGCCATATGCCATCACGAGGCGACGGTGTCAGCCCACTGAGCCAGAAGTTCGGCCAGCGGCCTGACACGTTCGAGGCCCTCGGCTGCCGCGTCGATCTCATCGGCGGACTCCGCGCCGGTGCTGCCGCGGGCCGCGGAGGCGACGACCAAAGCGCCGAGCCAGCTGTACTTGGCGGCGCCGCAGGTGGCGATCGCGGCGCGGACCTGGTCCGCGGAGCCGTCCCAGCCGCCGTCGGACAGACCCGCGAGGTACCCGTCGCAGATCGCCTCCACGATGTACGGCAGCTGCGCCATATCGATCAGGCCGTCGGTCACGCTGTCGACGATCAGGTTGGCCGGATCCTCACCGACGGCTCCTTCGCCGACGAACGCCCAGTCGATCAGCACGGAAGCACCGGAGGTGTCCTCGATCAGGTTGGCAGGCCACAGATCGAGGTGGCACAGCGTGCGCGGGAACGCCTCCGCCGCGGCCGACACCGCCGCGCGCGACGACCACAGCCGGCGCAGCGCCAGCCGCGTCGTGGCCGGCCACACCCGGGCGATCGAACCGTCCCAGTCGGCGTCGTCGATGAGCACCGTGCTGTGCGGGCCGCCGCTGACGTACTGCGCCAGCCAGCGCCGCGACAGCCAGGGCAGGTCGGCGGCCGGCGGGACCCGATCGACCCAGCGGGCCTGACCGGCGCCGAGCTCGTGCGCGAAGCGGCCGAGGCGCTCGACGGACACCTCGAAGCCGGAACGCCCCTCGACGTCCTCCAGCCACAGCTCGATCGAACCGTCCGCCCGGGTCTCGACGGCCATCAGGCCGGGCGCGCGGATACCCGCGTCCGCGAACGCGGAGTCCGCGAAGCCGGACTGATACGCCGCGACCTCACGCCGCCAGTAGTTGAAGTGGTCGGGCGCCTCGCTGGTCGGCCAGGCGGAGGTACCGGCTCCGGGGTCCGCTGCCGGCGGCCGGAGGATTTTCAGGATCCTGCTTTCGCCACGGCTGTCGCCTCCCCCAGGCACCCGGAAGATCCCACCCGACGCGGCGTTCTCCGTGTTGTGCGGCAAGGGAATGCGCTCTTGTCCATCAACCTCTGAGACCGGCATGGCTTTCATTCAATAGGGTGTGAGACCGCGCCGCGACGTCTATGAGGACCAGGGCCGACGATCCTCACCAGTGCCACGGCCACGCGACCGGAGAACCGCGGCTCACCCGAACCGCCCGTTGACGTAATCCGAAGTCCGCTCATCCTGCGGACTCCCGAACATCGCGTCCGTCGGTCCGTACTCCACGATCCGGCCCGGGGTCCCCTGCTCGGCCAGAAAGAAAGCACACTGATCGGACACCCGCGCCGCCTGCTGCATGTTGTGGGTGACGATCACGATGGTGACCTCCGAGGCCAACTCGCCGATGGTCTCCTCGATGCGCCGCGTCGAGGTGGGGTCCAGGGCGGAGCAGGGTTCGTCCATCAGCAGCACGCGGGGGCGGACCGCCAGTGACCGCGCGATGCACAGCCGCTGCTGCTGCCCGCCGGACAGCGCGCCGCCGGGCTGGTCCAGCCGGCCGCTGACCTCGCGCCACAGCCCGGCCTTGGTGAGCGACTCCTGGACCAGGGAGTCCCTCTCGGCCTTGGCCGCGCGGCGGCCGGTGAGCTTCAGCCCGGCGACGACGTTGTCGTAGATCGACATCGCGGGGAACGGGTTGGGCTTCTGGAACACCATGCCGATCGCGGCGCGGGCCTCGGTCAGGCGGCGCTGGGGATCGTAGACGTCGGCGCCGTCCAGCAGCACGCGGCCGGCCAGGGTCGCCTTGGGCACCAGTTCGTGCATGCGGTTCAGGATGCGCAGGAACGTGGACTTGCCGCAGCCGGAGGGGCCGATCAGGGCGGTCACGGCGCCCGGCGGCATGTCCAGCGACACGCGGTCCAGGACCTTGCGGTCCCCGAACCAGGCCGAGATCGACTCGGCGCGCAGGTGGCCGCCTGCCGATGGGAGCGCGGGCGGGGGCTGGGGCAGGTCCGAGGGCGCTGACGGTGACGACGACGGATCCGAAGCAGTCGCCAGCTCCACCGTGGCGTCCGTCGGGGACAAGATCTGGTCCGGCATGTGTTCGTTCCCTACATCACGTTGGGCAGAAGGCGGGCGGCGGTGTCGGCGACGGCGAGGCCCAGGGCCAGCAGGACGGGACTGCCGACCAGCCACGCCTGGCGCCCGCCCCAGCGCGCGCGCAGCCACGTCACCGCGGCGGCGGCCAGCACCAGGGCCTGGCCCCACAGGACCAGCGGCATCCACGCCGAGCCGTCGGTGGCGAGCGCGTCGTCGCCCGGCTGCGGCCTGGCCACCGGCCCGGTCGGCTGAACGTCCTTGTCGTTGACCAGGATCGCGTCCACGCGCAGCAGGTCCTGCGGCAGGTACGGGTTCCCGGACGTCGTGACCAGCACCAGCCGGGCCGGGGCGGCCGAGAACTCCGGCGGGATCGGGTCCCCGGGGCGGCGCACGTCCACGACCCGGAACACGTTCGCGCGCTGAGCCGTGGTGACCGTGAACTGCAAGCCCGGCTGCAACTGGTCGAGGTACTGGAACGGCCCGCCGAACAGCGCGCGCCGCCCCATGATGACGCTGCCGCCGGCCTGGCCGGGCAGCACCGTGTCGCGCCGCAGCCCAGGTCCGCTCATCAGGTCCGAGGGCGTGGTGCCGTACCGCACGACCTCGCGCAGGTTGAGGCTTCTGATCTCCAGCAGCGCGACCGGCGTGCCCTCGGCGACCGGCTTGCCGTCCACGTCCAGAGCGCCGGTCGGCGTGCTGCCGTCGGCCAGGGCGTAGCGCAGCTCGGCGTAGGCGACCTGGCGGTCGCGGTCGTGGCGCAGCCGGCCGACGACCGCGGCGTCGGCGAGGAAGCCGACCATCAGGGCGCCGAGGATGGTCAGCGCGGTGCCGACGCTGAGGAAGGAGGCCCGGCGTTTGGGCTCGGAGGCCCGGGCGTAGGCGGCGGCGAGGATGACGCCGAGGCTGAAGCGCTGACGCGAACGCGTCGGCATCGGCGCGGTCGATCCCGCATCGGCGCGGCCCTCACGGCCCTCGGGAGCAGCCGGCCCCGGGCCCGCAAGGCGTTCGGATTGGGCCGACCCGACGTCCTCGCTCTCTCCACTGTCCTCGCGCTCGGCATCGTCCTCCGTTTCGAGGACCGGGGTGATCGGGTCGGTCACGTCAGGGCACCGGCCCGATCGGTCTTGGCGCCGCTCGCTTTCGCAGAAGCCTTACCCGCCGGCCGCGACAGCCGCCGCCGACGCCGCAGCCACAGGAACCCGAAGCCCAGCACCAGTAGAAGCAGCAGCAAGTCGGGCCACGGGATCGGCGTCATGCCCACCGTCCCCTCGGTCCCCACGGCCTTCGGGTCGATGTCGTTATACAGCGCCTTGGGATCCACGTCGATGTGCGCGGTGGCGCTGAACGCCGGGAAGATGCCGCGCACCTTCGTCGTCACGCGCACCGAGTTGCCGGGCAGCAGCTGTTCGAAGTCATTCAGCGCGTCCGCACGCACCGTGCCGCCGAGCGGCGTCGTGACGTGCACCGACTGCGCGGCGCCGAGCCGCACGTTGCCGGTGTTCGTGATCACGTATGTGATGTCCGCCGAGCCGCTGCCGAACGGGTTCCAGGTCCCGTGGTACTTCGCCGAGGCGTGGGTCACGGACAGCTGCGCCTTCAAGTCGCCGGAGACGCGCACGTAGACCCGGGTGCCCACGCGCTGCTCGACGTTGACCCGGTTGCCGCGGGCGTCGGCGCTCGGCATGGTCAGCGCGGCCACGATGCCGGCCGCGTGGTCGCCGGGCGTGGCGTTCGCCGGGACGCCGAGCGTGAACGGCAGCTCCAGCTTCGACTTCGGCGGCACGGTCTGGAACGTCTTGCCGTCGTCGAACTTCACCCAGCCGCCGGCGTCCTTCGGCGCCTCGGCGCTGGGCCGCAGGTCGAAGCCGCCGTCGGTGGTGTTGACGGCGTCGTTGGCGTAGATGTGCAGGATCAGCGGCTGCTCGCCGAAGTTGGAGACCACGACGGTGTCGCGCACGTTCGCGCCGCTGGTGGCGCTATAGCTGAACGCCGCGCGCTCGCCCTTCGGGTCCGGCGAGGTCGGCTTCGGCTTGATGCCGAAGGTGGCGGTGCCGGCCGCGGCGTGTCCGACGACCGGAGCCGGAGCCGCCGACGCCGAGACGCCGCCGAGCGGAAGCAGGACAGCGAGTCCCGCCGCCGTGAGAAGAGTGGTGATCCGGGAAGCCACTTCGCCCTCCTGTTCCAGGGGTGTTCACAGGGATGTTTTGATGGAGGGGGTCAGCCGAGCAATAGCAGTGCCCGGCTGGCCCTCTCTTCTTCGTTTCCTTACAAGACGGCTGCACGGTAGCGGTGACAGCGCACGCGTCAGCCGTCAGTCGGCCGCGATCAGATGTGTCAGATCGCGGTCAGGGTGAGGGTCGCCACGTACGTGCCGGCGACGGTGGAGGTGGGAACGTTCAGCGCCAGACCAGCCGCCAGGTGCGCGGTGCCCAGGCCGCCGCCGGCCGCGGCCGTGGCCAGGACCTGCGAGCCCTTCAGCCCGTTGGCGTTGACGTCGGTCATCGCCACGCCGTTGGCGGGGCTGACGACCGCGCCCAGCGTGAGGCTCTGCACCGGGGAGTGGTCGACGACGTTCGGCGACCAGCCCAGGTTCTCGCCGTTGATGCCGTGCGAGCCGCCGTCGGAGAAGTCCGACACCTGGCCGGACAGCGTCCAGCCGGGGTTGCCCGCGCGGTTGTCGGTGACCGTCACCGGCTTGAGCGCGCCGGAGGTGGTGAACAGGTCGCCGTTGGGGTTCATCACCGGCGAGGGCAGGGTGACCTGGCTGTCCGGGACGCTGATGACCAGCGTGCCCGCGGTGACCGTGGTGGTGATGGTCTCCGAGCCGGACGCCGTCGACACCGGCGCGGTCACCTGGTAGGCGATCGGCGCGGTGGTCGCGGAGCTGCCGTAGACGGCGGTGTTCGACGAGGTGAAGGCCGCGGCGAAGGAGTGCGCCCCGACCGCGAAGGTGCTGCTGGTCAGCGTGGCGCTGCCGTTGTTCACCGGTACCGCCGCGCCGACCGGCACGCCGTTGTCGGTGAACTGGACCTTGCCGGCCGCGCCGGCCGGGGACACCGTCGCGGTCAGCGCCACGGCGGTGTTCTGCGCCGCGGTGCCGGCCGGGCTGACGGCCAGGGCCGTCGTGGTCGCCTGCGCCACGCCGTTGATCACGTAGGCCGAGGCTGCCGAGGTGGAGGCCAGGTCCGCCGAACCCGAGGCCGGGACGTAGGCCGCGGTGATGGAGTGGTTGCCCACCGCCAGCGTCGACGACGTGAACGCCGCCGTGCCGTTGTTCAGCGCCACCGGGGCGCCGACCGTGGCGCCGTTGTCGGAGAACTGCACGGTGCCGGCCGGGGTCCCGCCGCTGGCGGCGGCCACGGTGGCGGTGAAGGTGACCGAGGTGCCGGAGTTCTGCGGCGAGGCGGGGCTGGCGGCCACGGTGGTCGTGGTGCTGATCCCGCTGCTGGCGGCGCTCCAGGCGACCGGGCTCACCGAGGTGACGTTGATCGTGTTCTGGAAGTC
>JAEKKI010000210.1 GCA_019510485.1 Catenulisporales bacterium | reverse complement strand
TGGAGGCGCCGCCGACGCCGAGGACGTGGTCCTCCCGGACCGGATGGCCCTGCCCCTGCGCGTGGAGGCCGCCGGAGAGGTCGCTGACCAGGTACCAGTCGTGGCCGTCGTCGTCGCCGTAGGGGCGGATGTCGATGGCGGCCCGCACCCGGCCGCCGCCTGCGAGCTCGACGAGGTTGTTCGCGACGCAGTCCTCCAGTGGCAGCGCGGCTGCGGCCGCCGTGGTGTCGACTGCCTGCTGGAGCAGGAAGAGCCTGATCAAGGTCTCGACCGGCGTGCCTCCGGTCGTCGCGCGCAGGGCCGGGACGCTCTCGCTCCGGGCCAGCGCCGCGTAGGCCAGCGGGCCGAGGACCTCCAGGACGCCGTCCACGGTGTAGTCGGCCTTGATCAGGGCTTCGCGCAGCTTCTCCATGGGTACATTGTGGCCGGTGGAGGGGGTGATCATGACGGGTGGCGACAGGAGAGAAAACGAGGCGCCCCCGGCCCGAAGGCCGAAGACGCCCCATTAATAAGGACAGCCCTCAAAGGACCTCAGACCGACTTAGCCGAAGCCTCCACCGAGTCCTCGTCCCCGTTGCGCGGCGCACCAGGCACGGGCGGCGCCGCGCTCTCGACCGCGGCAGCCACCGAAGCGCCCGCGTCGGAACCGGTGTCCGAGTTCGCGTCCGACACCGCGATCGACTTCCGCTTGCTGTTCCACACCGCGCCGATGATCACGGCGATCGCGGCCACGGCGATCGCGGCCCGCACGCCGGCGTTGGCGTCGATGCCGATCGACAGCTGCACCACGGCCGGCACGATCAACAGGCTGACCAGGTTCATCACCTTGATCAGCGGGTTGATCGCGGGGCCGGCGGTGTCCTTGAACGGGTCGCCGATGGTGTCGCCGACGATGGTCGCGGTGTGCGCCTCGGAGCCCTTGCCGCCGAAGTGGCCGTCCTCGACCATCTTCTTGGCATTGTCCCAGGCGCCGCCGGAGTTCGACAGGAACACGGCCATCAGCACGCCGGCCGCGATGGCGCCGGCCAGGTAGGAGCCCAGGGCGCCGACGCCGAGGCTGAAGCCGACCGCGATCGGCGCCATCACGGCCAGCAGGCCGGGGGTGACCAGTTCGCGTAGCGAGTCGGTGGTGACGATGTCCACCACGCGGCCGTACTCCGGCCGGCCGGTGCCCTCCATGATCCCCGGGATCTCGCGGAACTGGCGGCGGACCTCGAACACGACCGCGCCGGCCGCGCGGGAGACCGCGTTGATCGCCAGGCCCGAGAACAGGAACACCACCGCGGCGCCGATCATGATGCCGAAGAGGTTGCGCGGGTTGGACACGTCGAGCACGCCGGTGTACTGGGCCACGTTCTGCGGGTTGAGGCCCACCGCGCCCTCGCCGGCCTTGGCGACGCCGTCGCCGATCGCGGTGTGGAAGGACCCGAACAGCGCGGTCGCGGCCAGCACGGCGGTGGCGATCGCGATGCCCTTGGTGATCGCCTTGGTGGTGTTGCCGACCGCGTCCAGCGAGGTCAGCACCTTGGCGCCCTCCTCGTTGACGTCGCCGGACATCTCGGCGATGCCCTGCGCGTTGTCCGAGACCGGCCCGAAGGTGTCCATGGCCACGATGACGCCGACCGTGGTGAGCAGGCCGGTGCCGGCCATCGCCACCGCGAACAGCGACAGCGTCAGCGAGGCGCCGCCCAGCAGGTAGGCCGCGAACACGCCGCCGCCGATCAGCAGCGCCGAGTACACCGCCGACTCCAGGCCGACCGCGATGCCGGCCAGCACCACGGTCGCCGGGCCCGTCAGCGACGTCTTGCCGATGTCGCGCACCGGGCGCCGGGTGGTCTCGGTGAAGTAGCCGGTCAGGATCTGGATGACGGTGGCCACGACGATGCCGACGACCACGGCGCCCAGGGCCACCCAGCGCGGGTCCTTGGTGGCCGCGTCCCTGAGCACGTCGGCGCTCACGCCGTCCAGCGAGGAGATCTTGCTCGGCAGGTAGGCGAAGGTCGCGATCGCGACCAGCACCACCGACACCATGGCGCTGATGAAGAAGCCGCGGTTGATCGCCGCCATCGCGTTCTTGTCGCCGACCCGCGGGGAGACGGCGAAGATGCCGATGACCGCGGTGATCACGCCGAGCGCCGGCACGATCAGCGGGAACACCAGGCCCTGGGTGCCGAAGGCCACCTTGCCCAGGATCAGCGCGGCGACCAGGGTCACCGCGTAGGACTCGAACAGGTCCGCGGCCATGCCGGCGCAGTCGCCCACGTTGTCGCCGACGTTGTCGGCGATGGTGGCGGCGTTGCGCGGGTCGTCCTCGGGGATGTTCTGCTCGACCTTGCCGACCAGGTCCGCGCCGACGTCGGCGGCCTTGGTGAAGATGCCGCCGCCGACTCGCATGAACATCGCCAGCAGGGCCGCGCCGAAGCCGAAGCCCTCCAGCACCTTGGGCGCGTTGTCCTTGTACAGCAGCACCACCACCGCGGCCCCAAAAAGGCCCAGGCCCACGGTGAACATGCCGACCACGCCGCCGGTGCGGAACGCGATCCGCATCGCCCGCGGCGAGCCGGACTCGTTGGCCGCCGCGGCCACGCGCACGTTGGCGCGCACCGCCAGCCACATGCCGACATAGCCGGTCGTCGCCGAGAAGACGGCGCCGATCAGGAAGAAGAGCGAGCGGCCGATACGCTGCGACCAGTCGTCGGCCGGCAGCGCGAGCAGCAGGAAGAAGGCCACGACCGCGAAGACCGCCAGCGTGCGGAACTGCCGCGCCAGGTACGCGGAGGCGCCTTCCTGCACCGCGGCCGCGATGCGTTTCATGTTCTCTGTGCCCTCGCTGGCCGCCAGCACCTCTTTGACGAGAATGCCGGCGACGCCTAGCGCACCCAGGGCGATTACGGCCACCACGAAGATCCAGGCGAGGTTGCCCCCGGCCAATGAGATCACCGTCGAGCCGCCGTCCGCGTAATGCGGCATGCGTCCTCCACTGTGACGATCCGTTTGTACGACGCTGTAACTCAGATCACAGCCAATGGCCAGGGAGTCTACGCGTGAATGGTCGAGGTCGGTCAACAGATGGTTTCGCCGACCTCACGGATCGCTATGTGACGAAGGACACTTTCACTCGGATTGGTGAGTGGAAGGGTGCTTCTGATGTGGGTTTTCGGCCGCCTTTTGGCGGACACCGAAGCAATCCCCCTTTAGAAATCCTTGACCGGCCAACCCATCCTGACCGATCCCCCGTCAGGGCCGGAGGTGATGTCCAGATCGTCGACGAGTCCGGTGAGGACGGCCAGACCCATCTCGGCGTCGTCAAGGTCTTCATCGTCGTCGAGGCCGCCGGCGGCCGCCTCGCTCGCCGCCTCGGATGTCTCGGATGCCCCGGTCGCCCCGGTCGCTCCGTCGCGCGGCCCCGGCACCGCGCCGGACACCTTGTCGGCCACCGTCACGACGAACCGGTCGGGAGCCATCCCGGAGTCCGATTCGTCGATCGCGTCCAGCACCACCACCACCGGCTCACCGGGACAGTGCCGCTGGTGCAGGCCCACCGCCCGGGAGCAGGCCTCACCCACGGCGAGGCGGACCTCGTCGAGCAGCCCGGCCTCCACGCCCACCCGGCGGGCGTGCGCGACCGCCACCAGGCGGGCGGTCCGGACGTGCTCGGGCTGCGGCGTGAACCGCAGCAGGACGGCGGTGGCGCTCTCCGTCTTGGCCACCGTGCCGACGGCCGACGATTGCGCATCCATGGCAGACCCCTTACGAACAAGTGCGGATGAGACGGCCGGCCGGCGGGCCCGGTGCCGGTGAGCAAAGCGCACCGCGCCCGCCGCGGGGTCGGCTCAGTCGACGGCGGTCACGGCCTGCTCGACGCTGTCGCTGATCGGGAACACCTTGGTCAGCCCGGTGATCCGGAAGATCTTCAGGATCCGCTCCTGGGTGCACACCAGGCGCAGCGAGCCGTCGTGGGCGCGGACCCGCTTCAGCCCGCCGACCAGCACGCCCAGCCCCGTGGAGTCCAGGAAGTCCACGTCCTCCATGTCGACGATCAGGTGGTACTTCCCGGCGCCGACCAGCTCGACCAGCTGCTCGCGGAGCTTCGGGGCGGTGTACACGTCGATCTCCCCGCCGACCTTGACGATCGTCCGGCCGTTCTCGTCTCGCGTCTCCAGCTTCAGGTCCACTGCCGGCCTCCATAATCGGTGCCTTCCCGCCGCGGCGGGGGTGAAAGGTGTGTCCTCGGCAACACAAAGTACAGGCTCACCCGGGTCAGGGCTTGTGCACAGTCAATCACCTCGGGGTGACGGTCGGCCACGATTCGCGGCAAGTGCCCTCGAATGGTGCCCGTCGCGATGCCGCCGATGGTCGATCGCGCCGGTTCCAAGGCTCGAAGTAACGGATACTGGTTCGCGATGTCGCCGACTCCTCCTTACCAGCAAAGCCCCGGCGCGGGGGGTGTGTCCACACCTGATCCGGCCCCGGCTGATTCTGCCATCCCGGAAACGCTGGAACGGTTGATCTCAGTTCCCGCTTCCCGCGCCGAGCGTGTGACGCATGTGCGCGTCGTTCCGGCGCGGGACGCGGGATACGCCGAGTGGCCGGAGTGGGCCGACGAAGCCGTGGTGCGCGCGTTCCGCGAGGCCGGCGGCGTGGAGCGGCCCTGGCGGCACCAAGTGGCGGCGGCCGAAGCGGCCCGCTCCGGGCAGCATGTGACCTTGGCCACTGGCACGGCCTCCGGCAAGTCGATGGGCTTCCAATTGCCCGCGCTCACCGCGATCCGTGAGAATTCCGGCGGCACGCTATATCTGGCCCCGACGAAAGCGCTCGCGGCGGACCAACTCAGACGTCTCACTCATTTGGGTGTACCGGGGCTGCGCGCCGGCCTGCTGGACGGCGACACGGACGCCGAGGCGCGCGACTGGGTGCGTCAGCACGCGAATTACGTCTTGAGCAACCCGGACATGCTGCACTATTCACTGCTGCCCGGACACGCGCGCTGGGCGCCGTTCCTGCGGCGCCTGCGCTTTGTCGTCATCGATGAATGCCACACCTATAAGGGCGTCTTCGGCTCGCACGTCGCGGCGGTCCTGCGGCGGCTGCGCCGGATCTGCGCCCGCTACGGCTCCAGTCCGACTTTCATACTGGCCTCGGCCACGACCGCCGACCCGGCCGTCTCGGCGTCCCGGCTGACCGGCGTCGAGGTCGCGGCGGTCACCGACGACGCCTCCCCGCGCGGCCCGCTGGTGTTCGCCCTCTGGGAGCCGCCGCTGACGACGCTCATCGGGGAGCGCGGGGCACCGGTGCGCAGGTCCGCCACGGCGGAGGCGGCCGATCTGCTCACCGACCTGGTCCTGGACGACGTCCGCACAGTCGTCTTCACCCGCTCTCGCCGCGGCGCCGAACAGGTGTCGATGCAGACCCGCGACTACCTGGAAGAACGCCGCACCGGATACGGGAAGCGCATCGCGGCTTACCGCGGCGGATATCTCAAGACCGAGCGCCGCGCGCTGGAAGCCGCGCTTCACATGGATCCCACGCATGACGGCGCCCTGGTAGGGCTGGCCGCCACGACCGCGTTGGAGCTGGGTGTGGACGTCGCGGGCCTCGACGCCGTCCTGATGGCCGGCTTCCCCGGCACCCGGGCGTCCCTGTGGCAGCAGGCGGGGCGCGCGGGCCGGGCCGGCCAGGGCGCCCTGGCGGTGCTGATCGCGCGGGACGACCCGCTGGACACGTACCTGGTGCACCACTCGGAGTCGATCTTCGACCGCCCGGTCGAGGCCTCGGTCCTGGACCCGGACAACCCCTACGTCCTGGCGCCACACCTGTGCGCCGCCGCCGCCGAACTCCCGCTGACCGACACCGACCTGGAGCTGTTCGGCCCCGGCACCGAGGCCCTGCTGTCCGACCTGACCCGCCGCGAGTACCTGCGCCGCCGCCCCACCGGCTGGTACTGGACGCGCCGCGAGCGGCCGTCGGCGCTGACCGACCTGCGCGGCACCGGCGGCGTACCGGTACGGATCGTGGAGGACCAGACCGGCCGCCTGCTCGGCACGGTCGACGAGGGCGCCTCGCACTCGACGGTCCACGACGGCGCGGTGTACCTGCACCAGGGGCACACGTACTTGGTCGACAAACTCGACCTGGAGCAGAACATAGCGCTGGTCCACCGGGCCAACCCCGACTACACCACCATGGCGCGCGACGTGGTGCAGGTGACGATTCTGGAGACGGAGCAGACGCAGGACTGGGGCGATGCGTCACTGCACTTCGGCTCGGTGGAGGTGAGCACACAGGTCGTCTCGTACCTGAAGCGGCGCGCCGGGACCGGTCAGATCATCGAGACCAAACCTCTCGACCTGCCCGAGCGCACCCTGCGCACCCGCGCGGTGTGGTGGACCGTCGACCCCGCGGCACTGCGCGACGCCGAACTCGACACCGCCATGAGCGCGGGTGCGGCGCACGCGGCCGAACACGCTTCCATCGGCCTGCTGCCGCTGTTCACGCCCTGCGATCGGTGGGACATCGGCGGGGTGTCGATCCCGCTGCACCCGGACACGGACCGCCTGACGGTGTTCGTCTACGACGGCCACCCCGGCGGCGCGGGCTTCGCCGAGCGCGCGTACGGCTCGGCGGTGGCGTGGCTGACGGCTACGCGGGATGTGATCGCGGCGTGCGAGTGCATGGAGGGGTGCCCTTCGTGCGTGCAGTCGCCGAAGTGCGGGAACGGGAACAATCCGCTGGACAAGGCGGGCGCGGCGCGGCTACTCAATTTGGTCCTTTCGGGTGTGTCAAACGTCGAAGGCAACAGCTAGCCTGATCAGGAAGCCGAAGGGAGGAGTGGGACATGTCCGCTGAGACGATCGACTATTCGTGGATGCACGAGCAAATAAGCGCCGAGCAGTACGACGCCATGCCGGAGGAGCTGTGTAGGAATATCGAAATCGTTGACGGGATGGTCCACATGAGCCCTGCTGCGAGCTCCTACCACAACGACTTGATGAGGGCGATCGCCAACGGTCTTGAGGCTGCATGCGGGCCAAGCTGGCGGGTGACTTGCGTCGCGGACCTGAGGCTGCGTGATATCCCGCTACAGAACCGGCAGCCCGACGTTCTCGTTTACGACACTGAGACGCCGCGGCGACGGCCGCCGATCCCAGCTTCCGCGGCGCTCGTTGCGGTCGAGATCGTCTCGCCCGGCTCACAGTCGACGGATCGAATCGTGAAGCCGCTCGAATACGCTGCTGCCGGGATTCGGTTCTTCTGGCGAGTTGAGATCGATGGCGACGTTCCGGTGGTCTACACATATGCGCTCGATGGCACGACGGGCACCTACCGTGGAACCGGGGTCTTCGATGGCGTCGTGAAGACCAACGTCGGCTTCCCCGTCGAGATCGATCTCACGGACGTCTGACCATCGCCCCCTCCGCCACCCGGTAGCGTTATCGGAATGGCGCCCCAAGCTGTCAACCTCGTCAACCTCGAAAACGTCTCCAAGTCCTACACCGCCCGCACCCTCCTGGACCGCGTCTCCCTCGGCCTGTCCGAGGGCGACCGCATCGGCGTGGTCGGGCGCAACGGCGGCGGCAAGTCGACGTTGCTGCGGGTGCTGGCCAAGCTGGACGAGCCGGACAGCGGCCGTGTGACGCACACCGGCGGTCTGCGCGTCGCCTTCGTCGGCCAGCACGACACGCTGGATCCCGCCGCGACCATCCGCCACGAACTGGTCGCCGACAAGCCCGATCACCAGTGGCTGGCCGACGCCCGGGTGCGCGACGTCATCGAGGGCTTGTTCGGCGGGGTCGACTTCCCCGCCTTCCCCGAGGGGATGGACACTCGGATCGGGCCGCTGTCCGGCGGTGAGCGGCGCCGCGTCGCCCTGGCCAAGGCGCTGATCGGCGAGCACGACCTGCTCCTGCTCGACGAGCCCACCAACCACCTCGACGTCGAGGGCATCGCGTGGCTGGCGCGGCATCTGGCGACGGCCAAGCCCGCGCTGCTGACCGTCACCCACGACCGCTGGTTCCTGGACGCCGTCACCACCCGGACCTGGGAGGTCGTCAACGGCCAGGTGCTCGACTACGACGGCGGCTACTCCGCCTACGTCCTGGCCCGCGCCGAACGGCAGCGGCAGGCCGACGCCGAGTGGGACCGGAAGCAGAACCTGCTGCGCAAGGAGCTGGCCTGGCTGCGGCGCGGGGCGCCGGCGCGGACCAGCAAGCCGAAGTTCCGGATCGAGGCCGCCAACGCGCTCATCGCCGCCGAGCCGCCGGTGCGGGATTCCGCCGAGCTGCAGAAGTTCGCCACCAGCCGGCTGGGGCGGACCGTGTACGAGTTCGAAGACGTCTCGTATTCGGTAGGCGACGGCCCCGAGCGCAAGCAGCTCCTGAAGGACGTCAGCTGGCACCTCGGCCCCGGCGAGCGCCTCGGCCTGATCGGCGTGAACGGCTCCGGCAAGTCCTCGCTCGTGCGGCTCCTGCTCGGCGAGGTGAAGCCGGACTCCGGGCGCGTCGTCACCGGTGTCACCGTGAAGCCGGCCCACCTGTCGCAGGAGGTCGCCGAGATCGACCCGACCTGGCGGGTGCTGGAGGCGGTGGAGAAGGTCCACTCCACGGTGGACATCGGCAGGGGCAAGACCCTGACCGCCTCGCAGCTGCTGGAGCGGTTCGGCTTCACCGGCGAGAAGCAGTGGACGCGGGTCGGCGACCTGTCCGGCGGCGAGCGGCGGCGCCTGCAGCTGCTGCGGCTGCTGATGGACGCCCCGAACGTGCTGCTGCTCGACGAGCCCACCAACGACCTGGACATCGACACCCTGACCGCCTTCGAGGACATCCTCGACAGCTGGCCGGGCAGCCTGCTGGTGGTCAGCCACGACCGGTACTTCCTGGAGCGCACCACCGACCGGGTGGCCGCCCTCTACGGCGACGGGCGTATCAGGCTTCTGCCGGGCGGCGTGGACGAATATCTGGAGCACCGCGCGAACCGGGTCGCCCGAGTGGGCGAACCCCGTACAACCAAAACGGCGTCTCAACCGTCGAATCAACAGAAGGGCAGCACCAGCGCGCAAGAGCAGCGTGCGACCAAGAAGGAGCTGGCACGGATCGAGCGGCGCCTGGACAAGATCGCCGAGACCGAGGCGAAGCTGCACGAGGAGCTCTCCAAAATTGGCGGAGACTATCTCGCGGCGGCCGAAGCGGACGCTAAGCTACGCGAGTTGCATGAGGAACGACTCCGTCTGGAGGATGAGTGGCTCTCACTCTCCGCATAGCCGGATCGGACCGCGAAACCGGGTCGCCGAGGCGGCCGGGCTGAAGCTTGGGGAGGGGCGGGTGGCACGCTTCGCGAACGGACGGCCGGTGACGGTCGAGCGTTCGTCGCCGCTGCCGTCGCACCGCACGGGGATTGCCCGGAGCATCTGGGGTGGGGGACGAGCATGAGCACCACGACGGAGGCCACGGCGGCTACAGAGGCCGCACCTCCACCGTCCGACGTAGTCCGGCCGGGCGGGCCGGATCCGGCCGCGCCCAAGGACCCGTATCTGCGCGGCACCGATGAGACGGTGCTGCTGGATCTGCGCGAGCTGCGCGCCCAGCAGGCCGCCGAGGCCGCCGCCGGGCCCGACTCGATAGCCGGCCCCGGCGCGGAGCTGGAGCGGTACCAGGGCTCGCATCGCGCCGAGACCATGCTCTACGCGCACGGCGGCACCGCCATCCCGCTGGAGCGCGTCCGCGAGGTCTGCCACGACCTGCGCCAGCCGGTGGCCGCCATCCTGATGCTGGCCTCGGCCGCCGAGATGCGCCCCGACGTCCCGGAGCGGGTCCGCGCCGTGCTCCAGGAGATCATGACGCAGACCGAGGACATATCCGCCACGGTCCGCCAGTTCCTGGACGACGCCAAACAGGGCGTCGACGGCCTCGGCGACCCGGTCCCCTGCAACGTGGCGGGCCTGGCCGCGGAGTCGGTGGAGCGCTGGCGGGCCACCTTCAGCGGCCGCATCTCGCTGGCCGCCGCCGAGGACCCGCTGCACGTCACGGTCGACCCGGTGCTGTTCAAGCGGGCCCTGGGCAACGTCCTGTCCAACGGCACCCGCGCCGCCGGCGGCAACGGCCGGGTCCAGGTCACGGTCCGCCGCTTCCAGACCGGTCAGGGCGAGCGCGCGGTCATCGAGGTCGACGACAGCGGCCCCGGCTTCGGCAACATCCCGGCCGGCCACGGCCTCGGCCTGGCCGTGGTGCGCCGCACCATCGAGGCCGCCGGCGGCTGGGTGGAGGTCGCCGAGGGCCCGCTGGGCGGGGCGCTGATCCGCATGGTGCTGCCGGTGACGCCGATCAGGCCGCTGAGCGCCGACGACGAACTGGCGAAGACGGTCCACGGCGAGGTCTCGCTGTCGGCGTTGGCCGAGGAGTTGGCGGGGATGCACGCGGCTTCGGTGGATTTCGACGACATCGAGTTCGAGACCGGTTTCGTGAAACACAGCTTTCGAGAACACAGCCCCGGTGACCGGCGGCCACGCCTTCTTCTCGACCCGGATCAGCGCCCTGCCGGAGCCGATGGCGATCTCCGGGGCGCCGGAGCGGGTGGCGATCAGCGGGGCGCGCGCGAGCGCCGGGTCGTCCGGTGCGACGACGTCTCCCGAGCTCGCCTCGGGCTCCGACCGCCGCTACTCCGGACCCCCGGTCCAGACCGCCGGCGGGGGCACCGCGGACCGAGGTTCCTTCGACGCCTTCCAGCCGCCGAACCGAGCGCCCGCCACAGCGGCGGACGGCGACTACGCGACCCCGCTCTGGGCCCGCAGGCTCGCCCCGGCAGCGGAGATCGCTTCCCAGGCTCCGTCTGCCCTGCCGGCGGCCCCGGACTCCGAGCCGCCCGCCGCCCCGGCCGCCTCCCCCGAGCCCGAAGAATTCCGCATAACCGCCACCGGCCAGGACGACACCGCCGTAGCGGCGATCCAGCTGCCGTCGCAGGCGCACCTGACCCACCCGCCGAGGATCCCGGCCTCCGCGCTGCGGCCGGTCGCCTCGGTCCAGCTCTCCCTGCTCCCAGGAGGCGCTTTCTGATGCCCACCAGGATCGTGCTCTGCGATGACCACACCCTGCTCACCGAGTCGCTGGCGGCCTCGCTGACCGCCAAGGGCTACCAGGTCGAGGCCGTCACCTCGACGCCGGCGCAGGGGTTGGCCGCGGTGGCGTCGCTGGATCCGGACATCCTGATGCTGGACGTGCACTTCCCGATGACCGTCACGCACCGGCTCGGCCCGGCCGGTGCCGCGGCCTCCGCCGGCGGTGAGCAGGCGTTCCCGGTGTCGCGGCCGAACAGCCGGATGGTCACCGCCGGCCTTGAGCTGGCCCAGGCGGTGCTGGAGCGGCATCCCCGTACCAAGGTGCTGATGGTCTCGGCCACCGACGACCCGGCGATCGTCAGCGCCGCCCTGGACCTCGGGGTCTCCGGCTTCACGCGCAAGGACCAGCGGATCGACGGCATCGTGCAGATCCTGGAGCGGGTGGCCGGCGGGGAGGTCGCGGTCGACCCCGAGCTGCTGCGCGCCGCCGTGCGGCACCTGAAGGCCCCGGACGTGGACCAGGCCGAGCGCACGCTGCGCTACCTCACCCCGCGCGAGCGCGAGGTGCTGCGCCGCATCGTCGAGGGCGAATCCACCAAGCAGATCGCCCGGGCGATGGACATCGCGCAGTCCACCGCCCGCACCCATGTGCAGAACGTCCTGGTCAAGCTGGGCGCGCACTCCCGCGTGGAGGCCTCGGCGATCGTGGCGCGGGTCGGCGCCGTGGACCGCCTCGGCGTCACGCATTAGCGACGAAGGCCGGCAAAGCCGGCACCGGCCAGGCGTCCAGCTCCACACCTACGTCATTTGGAGTAGACCGGCCTCAACCGCATGGTGGTGGAGCCGGACCGCGAGTCGGGCCAAGATGGCGGAATGCTTGACGCCTCCGCGATCGCACTCGAGGACCGCCTGGATGAGCGGCTCGACGGCACCGGCCTCGGCGAGGTCCGGATCCTCGTCGTCGACGACCACCGCACCTTCGCCGAGGCCCTGGCCTCCCGCCTGCGCGCCGAACCGGGCTTCGGCGTGGCCGCGACCACGACCGTCGACGGCGCCCGCCGGCTGATCGAGGAGCGCCGCCCCGACGTGGTCCTCCTGGACGTCGACCTCGACGGCCGCGACGGCATCCGCTTCGCCACCGAGATCCGCGCCGCCCACGCCGACGTCCGCATCGTGATGGTGACCGCCGGCGAGGAGGAGAGGCGCGTCGCCGAGGCGGTCCGCGGCGGCGTCAACGCCTGGGTCCCCAAGGACGGCTCGGTGGAGCACCTGCTCCAGGTGGTCCGCGGCGTCCTGCGCGACGAGACCCACATCCCGCCCCGGCTCCTCACCTACGTCCTGAGCGACCTGATGGCCGCCGAACAGGAGCGCAACGAACACGAGACCCTGGTCGGCGCCCTGACCCCGCGCGAACGCGAGGTCCTGCAGTGCATGGTCTCCGGCATGACGCGCGCCGCCATCGCGCAGCACCTGTTCCTGTCGCCGAACACGGTTCGCACGCATATGCAGAACGTACTGGGCAAGCTCGGTGTGCACTCCACGCTGGCCGCGGTGGCTGTGGCTCGGCGCGCGGGGATTGGTGAGGAGCGGTAGCCGTCGCGAGCGCTGGAGCTGACCACGCACAGCCACCCACCCGCGAGGCATCGCCATTCTTCGCCCAACTGACGACCTCGACACAGCGCCACCGGCGAAAACGCCCCACCCGTCACACCTTCTCAAAGCTCTGGCGCGCAGCCGCGTCCTGAGTAGTCTCGACTACATGGCGTACAAGGTCGAGCGCACCGAGGCCGAATGGCGGCAATACCTGGGACCGGCCGCCTACAAGACGCTGCGCGAGTTCGGAACCGAGAACCCCTGGTCCGGGGACTACGTCGAGAACGACGATCCGGGTATCTACCAATGCCGGGGCTGCGACACCGCGTTGTTCGACTCGGAGAACAAGTTCAACGCCGAGTGCGGGTGGGCGGCGTTCTCCGCGCCGCTGGGCGAGGATCTCATCGAGCAGTACGAGGACCGCTCGCAGGGCATGCTCCGGACCGAGATCCGCTGCTCCACGTGCGGCTCGCACCTCGGCTTCCTGTTCCAGGACGCGCCGGAGGAGCTCGGCGGGTGGCGGTACTGCGTGAACTCGATCGGCTTGATGCTGCGCTCGTCGGCGTCGATGTCGAGTTCGGCCCGCTGAGGCGAGCAGGCCCGGAACAAGCGACTCTCTAACGCATACGAGAGAGTCATCCGTTAGAATCAGCGGTATGAGCTCCTTGCGCCTGCCCGCGATCCACCACCGCACCGTGGACACAGCCGGTGTCCGTATCTTCTATCGGGAGACCGGTCCGGCGAGCACCGACAGTCCGACCGTCCTGCTCCTGCACGGCTTCCCCAGTTCCTCGCAGCAGTACCGCCGCCTCATGGACGCCCTCGGCGGTGACCACCGCCTGATCGCCCCGGACTACCCAGGCTTCGCCCGCACCGTCGTGCCCGACGGCTTCCCGTACTCCTTCGAGGCGCTCACCGACGTCATCGA
>JAEKKI010000209.1 GCA_019510485.1 Catenulisporales bacterium | reverse complement strand
TATCCGGAGTTGTGGAAGGTGTCGTACGCCTGCCGGATCAGCCCCTCGGCCTCCACCGGGCGGTGCTGGCGCAGGCGCAGCATGCCCAGGTCGAAGACCGCCGAGGCGCGCCAGTACCAGTGGCCGAGCGCGGTCAGGGTGTCGACGGCCGAGTTCAGCTGTTCCTCGGCCTCGGCGAACTTGTAGCGCCGGGCCAGCAGCACGCCCAGGTCGCGGCGGGCGCGGGCGGCCTCGGCGGGCTGGCGCACGTCCCAGTCGGCGTCCCGCCCCACCGGGTCGCCCTCGAACAGGTCCAGCGCGGCGCGTATGGCGTCCTCGGCGTCGGTGAAGCGGCGCAGGCCCGCGTACGCCTCCGAGAGGTCGCGCAGCACGCGGGCCTCGGCGAGCTTGTTGCCCAGCGAGCGGGACAGTTCCAGAGCGTGTTCGAGGTTGTACACCGCCGCGGCGAAGTGGCCGGCGAAGTAGTGGCTGCGGCCGATCCAGCGCAGGTTGTACGCCTCGCCGGGCCGGTGGCCGATCTCCCGGCACAGCCGCAGCGAGACGGTGAAGTGCTGCTCGGCCTCGCCGAAGCGGTCCTGATAGTGGTTCAGCACGCCCAGGCCCTGGTGGATGATCGACTCGGCCCGCCGGTCGCCGCGCCGGACCGAGGCGGCCAGGCCGGCGTTGAGCACGTCGTCCCAGCGGTTCCACACGGTGTAGACGGTCTCCAGCACCCGGGCCAGGACCACCGACGTCTCCCAGCACAGGTCCCACAGCTGGTGCTCGTGCGCGCGCTCGACCATCCGGCCCAGGCGACGGCAGTCGCCGAGGAGCCAGCGGGTGGGGCCGTACTCGGCGTAGCGGAGCAGGTCCGGGTCGTCGACGTGCCAGTGCTCGGCGCGCGACGGCAGGGCCCCGCCGTCGCGGCCGTGGCGCGGGACGGTCGGGTCGGTGAGGTGCTCGGCGTACTCGGCGAGGGTGAGGAACGCCCCGCCCAGCCGGGCCAGGGCGGTGCGCTGTTCCCTGGCCGTCTCCTCGGCGCGCAGGCGCTCCTCGGCGTACTCGCGGACCAGCGAGTGGAAGCGGTACTCGATGCCGCTGGACTTGCCGCGCCCCGCCCGCTCCAGGAGCTGGGCTTCCACGAGGTCTTCCATCACCGACGGCGCCTCGGCCACCGGTATGTCGAGCAGCGGGGCCGGGGCCCATTCGCGGATCGAGATCGACGGGAACAGGGTCAGCAGGCGGAAGGCGCGGCGGCTGCGCGGGCTCAGGTCGGCGTAGGAGACCTCGATGGCGTCGCGGACCCGGACGTCGCCGGAGCGGAACTCCTCCAGGCTCAGCCGGTTGGCGAGCTCGGCGAGCGTCCAGTGCTTGTTCGCGGCCAGGCGCGCGGCCACGAGGCGCAGCGCCAGCGGCAGGCCGCCGCAGGCGCGGATGATCTGGCGCGCGGCGTCCGGCTCCTCGGCGACGCGCCGTTCGCCCACCTGGCGGATGAGGAGTTCGCGCAGGCTGTCGTCGTCGAGCCCGCCGACCGTGAACGGCTCGGCCTCCAGCAGCCCGAGCGGCCGCCGGCTGGTGATGATGGTGGCCGACCCGCGCACCCGGGCCAGCAGCGGCCGCACCTGCGCGGCGGACCGGGCGTCGTCGAGCACGACCAGGACCCGCCGCCCGACCAGCCGGTCGTGGTACAGCCGCCGCCGGGCGTCCTCCTCGGGCGGCACCTCCCCGGCCCGGACCCCCAGCGCGGCGAGCAGCCGGCCGAGGGCGGTGGCCGGATCGGGCGCGTCGAGCCCGATGGTGCCGCCGGCCCCCAGGGAGAGATAGAGGACGCCGCCGGGATAGTCGCCGCGCACCTCCTCGGCGAACTGGGTGGCCAGCGAGGTCTTGCCGACGCCGCCCATGCCGTACAGGGCCAGCACCGGCGCCCCGCGACCGTCGTTGGCGGTCCGCTCAAGCATCGTGCGCAGCTGCTTCAACTGCTGTCCGCGCCCGATGAACCCGTCCCCGATCGGCGGCAGCTCCAGGCTCACCGGCGCCATCCCGTTGCCGTCGGCCGCCACCGGCGCCGGCTGCGCCCACTCCCGGGGCCGCTGTTCCTCAGCGCTCTGATTGACGCCCTCGACGAGCAGCCACTCGGTCCCGATCGCCAGCACGCCGGTGATGAGCGAGACCGTGATCAGCGCCAGCGTCCACACCACGATGTTCCCGCGCGTGGACACCTGCAGGATGATCGACCCGGAGGTCACGATCGTGTTGCCGATGACGAGGATGAAACGCCGTCGCTGACCGGGAGTGAGGCGGACCAGCCGTCGCGGATGGTTCAGCCACCGGAATATGCGATGGCGACCGCGCGACGGTGGGGCCATGCGGTCTCCCGTTCTATGACATCGGCGCCGCCGACGGCTCCCTACATCTCACAGGGCTGATGCTTTCATTAATCCAGAGATCGGAGAGCGGGCACAAGGGCGGGTCGCGCTTTGGCGAGGAGGCGACGGGCGCGCACGGCCGCGCCGCGGATCAAACACGCCGAAGGCGGCCCCGGCCGAAGCCGGAGCCGCCTTGGGCGCGACCTGTCGAACCAGACCCCTGAGCCGCGGCTCAGAAGTCCATGTCACCACCCGGCATCCCGCCGCCGGGCGCGCCCGCCGAAGCCTTCTCCGGCTTGTCGGCGATGACCGCCTCGGTGGTCAGGAACAGGGCCGCGATCGAGGCCGCGTTCTGCAGCGCCGAGCGGGTGACCTTGGCCGGGTCCAGGATGCCGGCCTTGATCATGTCGACGTACTCGCCGGTGGCGGCGTCCAGGCCGAAGCCGGTCTCCAGACCGCGGACCTTCTCCACCACGACGCCGCCCTCGAGGCCGGCGTTGACCGAGATCTGCTTCAGCGGGGCCTCCAGGGCCAGGCGCACGATGTTCGCGCCGGTGGCCTCGTCGCCCACCAGGTCGATCTTCTCGAACGCCTGCTTGCCGGCCTGCAGCAGGGCCACGCCGCCGCCGGCGACGATGCCCTCCTCGACGGCCGCCTTGGCGTTGCGGACGGCGTCCTCGATGCGGTGCTTGCGCTCCTTGAGCTCGACCTCGGTCGCGGCACCGGCCTTGATCACGGCCACGCCGCCGGCCAGCTTGGCCAGGCGCTCCTGGAGCTTCTCGCGGTCGTAGTCGGAGTCCGACTTCTCGATCTCGGCGCGGATCTGGTTCTTGCGGCCCTCGATCGAGTCGCTGTCGCCGTCGCCGTCCACGATCGTGGTCTCGTCCTTGGTGACCGTGACCTTGCGGGCCTTGCCCAGCATCTCCAGGCCGACGGAGTCCAGCTTCAGGCCGACCTCCTCGGAGATGACCTGGCCGCCGGTCAGGATCGCGATGTCGCCCAGCATCGCCTTGCGGCGGTCGCCGAAGCCGGGCGCCTTGACCGCGACCGACTTGAAGGTGCCGCGGATCTTGTTCACGACCAGGGTGGCCAGCGCCTCGCCCTCGACGTCCTCGGCGATGATGACCAGCGGCTTGCCGCTCTGCATCACCTTCTCCAGGACCGGCAGCACGTCCTTGACGTTACCGATCTTGGAGTTCGCGATCAGGATGTACGGGTCGTCGAACGAGGTCTCCATCCGCTCCAGGTCGGTGGCGAAGTACGGCGAGATGTAGCCCTTGTCGAAGCGCATGCCCTCGGTGAGCTCCAGCTCCAGCCCGAAGGTGTTGCTCTCCTCGACGGTGATGACGCCTTCCTTGCCGGCCTTGTCCATCGCCTCGGCGATCATGTCGCCGATCGCGGTGTCGGCGGCGGAGATCGAGGCGGTCGCGGCGATCTGCTCGCGGGTCTCGACGTCCTTGGCCATCGCCGACAGCTCGGCGGAGACCGCCTCCACGGCCGCCTCGATGCCGCGCTTGAGCGCCATCGGGTTGGCCCCGGCGGCCACGTTGCGCAGGCCCTCGCGGACCAGCGCCTGGGCCAGCACGGTGGCGGTGGTGGTGCCGTCGCCGGCGACGTCGTCGGTCTTCTTGGCGACCTCCTTGACCAGCTCGGCCCCGATCTTCTCGTACGGGTCCTCCAGCTCGATCTCCTTGGCGATCGACACACCGTCGTTGGTGATCGTGGGGGCGCCCCACTTCTTCTCCAGCACGACGTTGCGCCCGCGCGGGCCGAGGGTCACCTTGACCGCGTCGGCGAGCTGGTTCATGCCGCGCTCGAGACCGCGGCGGGCCTCCTCGTCGAACGCGATGATCTTAGACATTGTGGTACAGACCTCCCACACCAGGGATCCTTGGCGAACCGCCAGGCGCCCGCGACGGACGGCCCGCCCCTGGCCGCGCGGTCCCTGCCGCCACGGTGGAGGAGCCTCGCCTGAGAGGTTCTCGGGTTGGCACTCTCGGTGTGAGACTGCCAAGCTCAATGATTAGCACTCTGGCTGGGTGAGTGCAAGCCGGGACGCGCCGGCGCAACCCGAAGGGCCCGCCTCCGGCGTGTGCCGAAAGCGGGCCCTGCAGATCAGCCGGCGCGGAAGTCCCTCGGGCCGGACGGCGACACATGCGGCGAACGGTCGCCGGACCGAATGGGAGTCGGCCGATCAGACGGTGACCCGGACCATGTCGGCCTGCGGGCCCTTCTGCCCCTGCGAGATCTCGAACTCGACCCGCTGCCCCTCCTCCAGGCTGCGGTAGCCGTCCATCTGGATCGCGCTGTAGTGGACGAAGACGTCCGACCCGCCGTCGACCGCGATGAACCCGTAGCCCTTCTCCGCGTTGAACCACTTGACGGTGCCCTGAGCCATTCCGTACTCCCCTTGCTGCCGGCTCTAGACGGGATGGGCTAACCCCCAGTGGAACACCCACCCCATTTCCGGCCCGCACCCCGCGGGCCAGGGTCTGCGTTCGCCGCCGTACCACCCGCCGTACCAAGAGGGTTGAGCTGGAGGGATCTCGCCGAATCGTTCGACCGGCGCTGAGACTAGCCAAAGTCACGCTGTGTTCAACAGGTCTAAATCACAGGGATTCTCAGGGTGCTTGTAAGGGTTGCGCCGACAAATACGGACCGATCCCCGCGTATCTCCTCACCCTGAACACGGTGAGTAGATAACGATACGGGAACCGGTCCACGGCGCGGACGCGGGGGTGGCGGGCACCGGGGAGGGAGCCCGGGTGAGCGCGGCGAGGACTCAGCCCCCTGCGACCGCCGGGATGATGGAGACGTTGCCGCCGTCCGGCACCGCGGTGCCCAGACCCTCGGCGAAACGCACGTCATCGTCGTTGACGTAGACGTTCACGAACCGCCGCAGCTTCCCCTCGTCGTCCAGGACCCGCGCCCGGATCCCGGTGTGGTCGGCCTCCAGCTGATCGAGCACCTCGGCCAGCGTACCGCCGGCCACCGACACCTCGGCCCGGCCGTCGGTGTAGGTGCGCAAGATCGTGGGAATCCGTACGGTGATGCTCATTAGGGTGCTCCTTACTAGATGCGCGGGCCGCGCCGAAAGAGAATTGCGAAAAGGCTTTAGACCGTGGCGCGGAACGCGTCCAGGGAAGGCTTGATGACGGCGGTCGGCCCGCAGTCCGACACCGCGTCCAGCGTCTTCAGTCCGTCCCCGGAGTTGATCACGACGGTCAGCGCGTCCGGGTCCAGCTCTCCGGCGTCGGCGAGCTTCTTCAGCACCCCGACCGTCACCCCGCCGGCGGTCTCGGCGAAGATGCCCTCGGTACGGGCCAGCAGCTTCACGGCGTCGCGGATCTGCTCGTCCGTCACGTCGGCCACCGCCCCGCCGCTGCGCCGCGCGATGTCGAGCACGTACGGTCCGTCGGCCGGGTTGCCGATCGCCAGCGACTTGGCGATGGTGTCGGGCTGCTTCACCGGCCGGATGACGTCGATGCCGTCCCGGTAGGCCGCCGCCACCGGGTTGCACCCGGAGCCCTGCGCGCCGATCACCTTGTACGGGGTGTCCTCGACCAGACCGAGCTTGATCAGCTCCCGGAAGCCCTTGTCGATCTTCGTCAGCTGCGACCCGGAGGCCACCGGGATCACGATCTGCTCCGGGAGCCGCCAGCCGAGCTGCTCGGCGATCTCGTAGGCGAGCGTCTTGGAGCCCTCGGCGTAGTACGGCCGCAGGTTCACGTTGACGAAGCCCCACTTCTCGCCGAGCTCGTCGCCGATCAGCTCCGAGCAGAAGCGGTTCACCTCGTCGTAGGTGCCGTCGATGGCGACCAGCCGGCCGCCGTAGACCGAGGCGACGACGACCTTCTCCTTCTCCAGGTTCGCCGGGATGAACACGCACGAGTCCAGCCCCGCCCGCGCCGCCGCGGCCCCGACCGCGCCGGCCAGGTTCCCGGTGGAGGAGCACGAGAGCGTGGTGTAGCCGAAGGTGCGGGCGGCCTCGACGGCGATCGCCACGACGCGGTCCTTGAAGGAGTGCGTCGGGTTGCCGGAGTCGTCCTTCACATGAAGGTTGGTCAGACCCAGCTCGCGTCCGAGGTTGTGGGCGCGTACCAAGCGGGTCCAGCCGGGGTTGGTGTTGGGCCGGGCGGCGACGTCGGCCGGGACCGGCAGCAGCGGGGCGTAGCGCCACACGGACGCCGGGCCGGCCTCGATCTGCTCGCGCGTCACCGTTCCGAAGTCGTAGGAGATCTCCAGCGGGCCGAAACACTCTTCACAGGCGAATTTCGGGCCCAGGTCGTGTGGGCCGGAGTTGGCACCGCACCGCGCCGCGTCGAAGCGGCGAATCGGATGGTTGCCGGAGCGTCATAGGGCCGGTCCCTCAGCTCCTCTGGATGAGCGCTGTATTCAGTTGTCGTTATTGAAGGGTAAGGCCCCGGGCCCGCGATGGGACCCGCACGTCCGGATCCCGAGACGACGCCCCGGTTGGTGGCTTCGCCTACTCTGGACATGGCCGCGGATACCGATTTCAGGATTTCAGGAGTGGAGAGGCCCGGTGCTGGAAGAGGTGGAGCGGTGGCTGGCCGTGCGCTCCTCGCAGGCGTCGGACTGGCCGCTGGAGCGCCTGCTGGACGCCAAGTCCGCCACCGGCACCCGGATCAGCGTGGTCCTGCCCGCGCTCGACGAGGAGGAGACCGTCGGCGCGATCGTCGCCACCGTCCGCGAGGACCTCATGGAGGCCGCGCCCCTGGTCGACGAGCTGCTGGTGGTCGACTCCGGCTCGGCCGACCGGACCGCCGAGAACGCGGCGGCGGCCGGGGCGAAGGTCCTGCACCGCGACGAGATCCTGCCGGCCATCCCGTCGGTGCGCGGCAAGGGCGAGGTGCTGTGGCGCTCGCTGGCCGCGACCACCGGCGACCTGGTGTGCTTCCTGGACGCCGACCTGAAGGAGTTCTCCTCCACGGTCGTGACCGGCGTCCTCGGGCCGCTGCTGCACGACCCGGGCGTGCACCTGGTGAAGGCGATGTACGACCGGCCGCTGGTGGCCGGCTCCGCGCTGCTGCCGGCCGGCGGCGGCCGGGTCACCGAACTGGTCGCGCGGCCGATCCTGAACCTGCACTGGCCGCTGCTGGCCGGGTTCGTGCAACCGCTGGGCGGCGAGTACGCGGCGCGCCGGTCGCTGCTGGAACGGCTGCCGTTCCCGACCGGCTACGGCGTCGAGACCGCGATGCTGATCGACGCCCTGGCGCTGGTGGGGTTGGACGGCATGGCGCAGGTCGACGTCGGCGTGCGCCTGCACCATCACCAGGACGACGCCGGGCTGGGCCGGATGGCCAGCGAGATCATGCAGGTGGCGTGGGAGCGGCTGCACCGCGAGGGGCGGATCGTGCCCGGTGAGGAAGCGGTGGAGCCCCACACGCTGATGACGCAGTTCCACCGCGAGGCCGAGGGTTTCGCGCCGCGGTCGACCGATGTGGCGGTGGTGGAGCGGCCGCCGATCAGGACTCTGGGTCTGAGCGGTCTGAACGCTCGCTCCGAGGGGCCGGCTTCGGCCTGAACCAGGAGATCAGGCCCTCGATCCGGACGCCGTTCGGGTCGCGTGGGAGGCTGTCGAATTCCTTGACCAGTTCCTCCAGCCGGCGCTGGAACTCGTCGGCCAGCTCCGGGGAGACGACGGCGGACAGGTTCATGACCGCGCCGTCCTTCTTCAGCTTCTCCGGGTCGGCGGACCAGTCGGTGTGCTCGAAGTTCCACAAGAAGCGATCGCGGTAGTCGCTCATGTTCCCGCTGATCATGCGCGCCAGGGGCTCGACGGTCTCGTCCGGATGCTCGGACCCGTCGATCGTCACCGAGGACTGCGCCGCCCGATACTTCGTCTCCACGATGCCGGAAACGACGCGGGTCTCGGCGGCCTCGATCAGTCCGGCCTCCAGCAGCACCTTCAGATGCCGGTAAAGCTTGGTCTGCGGCTCGCCGAGCTCCTCGGCCAACTCCTTGGCCGACTTCGGCACCCGGTCACGGGACAGCGCGCGCAGGATCGCCAGCCGGGTGGGGTCGGCGAGCGCCTTGATCGTGTCGACGTCGGTGATGGTGCGGACCACCTCGTCGATCAGCGGACGGATTCCCGCCACCTGGGACGTGGCGTCGGTCACCGCCGCCTGCGCGTCGCGGATCGCCCCGCGGACCTCCGCGTGGATCCCGTCGAGCATCCCGCCTAGGTCAGAACCCTTTCCACTGCTGCTCATGGACTCCATCTTGCCAGATGCTCACGGATGCGCCATCATTCACTCAAGCGTGAATAGTTCACTATTGATGAATGCTTGCGCCGACAGGAACGTTCATGACTCGGGGAGGGTTCACGATGACCGCAACGATGGTGGAGGCGACGCGGACCGCGGAAGCGGCCGAGCCAGTCCCCCTGCACCGCAACCGGAACTTCAACCTCCTGTGGGGCGGCTCGGTCGCGGCGATGCTGGGCCTGTCCACCGCGGACATCGCCTACCCGCTGGTCATCCTGGCGATGACCGGCTCGCCGCTGGCGGCCGGGCTGTTCGCCACGGTCCAGCTGATCGCCTCGGTCGTGGCGACGCTGCCGGTGGGCCACCTGATGGACCGCTACGACCGGCGCCGGATGCTGCTGCTGTCCGAGTCGGTGCGCACGGTCGCGGCCGGGAGCGTCACCGTGACCTACTTCGCCGGAGACCTGACCTCCTGGCAGCTGATGGCGACCGCCGCGCTTCTCGGCGTGATCCAGCCGTTCGCGGCCGGCCGGACCCTGATGATCCGGCAGGTCGTGGCGCCCGAGCAGGTGCGGGACGCGCTGACCCGGGAGCAGCTGCGCAACCACGGCTGCGAGCTGGCGGGCCCGCCGCTGGGCGGCGCGCTGTTCGCGGCTTCGCGGGCGCTGCCGTTCCTGTTCGCGGCCGTCTCCAGCCTGGTGTCGCTGCTGTCGGTGGTCTTCCTGCGGCTGCCGGAATCCGTCTCGCACGCCACGGCCGAAGGCGGCGGCGACGGCGCTGCCGGCAAGCCCGAAGGCGGCGTGCTGCTCGGCATCAAGACCATCCTGCGCGACCCGGTGATGCGGGCCACCGCGCTGAGCCTGTGCCTGGTCAACATGGCCGGCTACCCGGTCTTCCTGAGCCTGGTGGTCCGCATGGACCAGAACCACGCCGCCTCCGGTGCCACCGGCCTGGTGGTCGGCGCGATGGCGCTGGGCGGTCTGCTCGGCACCCCGCTGGCCAAACCGCTGCTGAAGGCGCTGCGCCCGGGCTGGGTGCTGATCGTGACGATCCTGGTCTTCACGATGACCGACTTCGGCATGACCTGCTTCGCGAACCCGGTGGCGGACGCCGCGTTCCTGGCGGTCGGCGGCGCCGCGATCCCGCCGGCGGTCGTGATGGTCAACGTCCTGATCCTGCAGGCGGTACCGGACGAGCAGCGCGGCCGCACCGCCGCCGCCCTGGAAGTCTTCTTGCTGGTCGGGATGCCCGCTGGGACGCTGATGGCCAGCGCCGCGCTGCAGTGGTTCTCCCCTACCGCGACGCTGCTGGGTCTGTCCCTGCTGATGACGACGGCGGCGCTGTACGCGCTGTCCCAGCGTGCCCTGCGCGCCGCGCAGTGGCCCGACGCGGCGGAACCGGTCGCCTGACCGTCGTGGGCCCCGAGCCCGGACGCCGAGCCGGGAAGTGCCGGACGACGCCGTGTGGGGCGCCCGTTCCGGCACTTCCCCCATGTGCAAGCCGGTGTCGAGGAGAAGTGCGCGGCAGGCGCTTCGCCGGCCGATGGACTCGCGGCCTGTGCACCGCCGGAGCCCGCTCAGGACGCGAACCCCCGGCGTCGGCTGCCTTCACGATCCCGGCGACTGGAGCCGGCCGGGACGGCTTGGCCGCCGACCCTCCGAACAACCCGAGTCCGGCCAGCATCCCGGCCCCGCAGACGGCGACCACCGCGAGAAGCATCCTCGGCCGGCCCGCGGGCCCGGCCTCGCTCACCAATCCCAGTCGATCCCGATAGGCCGGCCCCTCGGCCCGGCCCCGGTCAAGCTGCTCGGCCCCGGTCATGCCCCTCATTAGACACAGACTCGGATTCGCCGTCGGGCTCCTGGTCGGTGTCGGAGACCCGGTTCACCCGTCCGGACCTGGCGCGCTGCCGCGCCGCCCGCAGCCGGCGCAGCCGCTTGACCACCTCCGGCTCGTGGGCCAGCGCCCGCTCGTCGTCCAGCAGGGCGTTGAGCATCTGGTAGTAGCGGGTCGCCGAGACACCGAACCGCTCGCGGATCGCCTGCTCCTTGCTCCCGGCATGCCGCCACCACTGCTTCTCGAACGCCAGGATCGCGCGGTCCCGGTCCGTCAATCCACCCCGGGACTCGCTGGACTCCATACAGGACAGCGTAAGGCGCGGCACCCACGCGGCACCCACGCGGCGGCGCTTCGGCCGGATGGCGTACCGTGGGTCCGATCGGTTACAGGTCTATACCAATCAAACCGTGCAGGAACCAGGCCCCGACCGGCCCCGACCACCGTCCCGACAGGGTTTGCGATGATACTGCTGACGAACGCCCGGATCGTCCTCCCCGACGGCGTACGCCCCGACGGCTGGCTCCGCCTCGACGGCCGGCGCATCGCCGAGGTCGGCCCGGCCGGCTCCGTCCCGGAGCCGTCGTACACCGATCCGCACGAGCAGACCATGGACCTGGGCGGGCGTTACCTCCTGCCGGGATACGTGGACATACACACCCACGGCGGCGGCGGAGCGGCGTTCAGCTCCGGCGACATCGAGCAGGCCCTGCGGGCCGCGGCGTTCCACCGCGGCCACGGCACCACCACGATCATGGCCTCGACGGTCTCCACCGAGCTGGACGTCCTGGAGCGTTACCTGTCCGACCTGGCCGGCTTGGTCGAGGACGGGCTGCTGGCAGGCCTGCACCTGGAGGGCCCGTTCATCTCCAAGGCCCGCTGCGGCGCCCACGATCCGGCGCTGTTGAAGAACCCGGACCCGGCCCTGCTGCGCCCGCTGCTGGCAGCCGGGCGCGGCGCCGTGAAGATGGTGACCCTGGCCCCCGAACTCGACTACGGCATCGAGGCCACGGCGCTGCTCGCCAACTCCGGCGTCATCGCCGCGGTGGGCCACACCGACGGCGGCTACGGCATCGCGAGCGAGGCGTTCACCCGCGGCGCGCGCGTGGCCACGCACCTGTTCAACGCGATGCGCGGCGTGCACCACCGCGAGCCCGGCCCGGTGGTGGCGGCCATCGAGGACGAGAACGTCATCGTCGAACTCGTCCACGACGGCATCCACGTGCACCCGGCGGTGATCGGCATGGTGTTCAACGCGGTCGGCCCGCACCGGGTGGCGCTGATCACGGACGCGATGGCCGCGGCCGGGCAGCCGGACGGGATGTACCGGCTCGGGAAGCTGGACGTCGAGGTCACCGGGGGCGTGGCCCGGTTGGCCGGGGGCGGGTCGATCGCCGGCAGCACGCTGACGATGGACTCGGCGCTGCGGCGGACGGTCCGGGAGCTGGGGCTGCCGATCGAGGACGCGGCGGTGTCGGCGGCGCTGACGCCGGCGCGGGCGCTGGGCCTCGATCACGAGATCGGGTCGATCGAGGTCGGGAAGTACGCCGATCTGGTCGTGCTGGATGACGAGCTTGAGGTGCTCGGGGTGATGAAGCGCGGGGAGTGGGCGGTCACGCCACCGCCGCCGCCGGCGACGCCGCCGTCGCCGTCGTCGCCGCCGTCGGACACGGAATGAACCGCAGCCCGCGTTTTCCTTAGTTTTAGATTTTCCTCTTTATGTCTACCTTCGGCGGTGTCGCCGAGGTACCGCGCTCCGCACCGCCCCGCGTAGGCGCCCGGATGCGCCGCCCGGGTGAATCTGTCCCGGTATGGGAGCCTTCCGAGCTATAAAACCGGAATCGGCTGGGCGAGAATCCACAAGTGAGCTTCAGCTGAATCTGGTTTTCATCTCCCCTCGGGAACGAACGGCCCCGCCGATCCGGGCGACGGCCACTCTCGATAGCCCCCACACCACTAGGCAGAGATTCACGCACGGCGACCGAAAGACGCCGGGCACTTGCAGGCGAAGGAGCGCTGTCATGGTCTTCTCGGTATCCGGTGTGCTGCTGCTGGGCATCATCACCTTCATCCTGTTCCGCAAGGACGGACTCAAGGTCTCGCACATGATCGTGTGCATGCTGCTCGGCTTCTACCTGGCCTCCACCTCGATCGCCCCGAACATCAAGCAGAGCGGCGCCTCCATCGCGAGCTTCATCAGCAACCTCCACTTCTAGGGGCCGAACACACATGGCGGGATCGGTGGGTTCGGAGAACCCCATCCAGCGCCTGGTCCGCGGCTTCCGTGAGCATCCGCTCGCGGAGGCCGCCGGCCGTTGCACCACCACCACCCTGCACGTCACCAAGCGCGCCAAGGCGCGGGCGCTCGACGTCGGGCACCCGGTGGTGGTGCTGGCCCGCGGCACCAAGCAGATGGCGGCGGACGCCAGGACGTACTGGAGCGAGGCCGGCGGGCACGAGAAGCACAAGGAGTGGCGGGACCTGGTGGTCTTCGTCTTCGCCGCGTGCGCCGTGGCGGTGGGATTCCAGCCGTACGGGGTGCTGCTGCTGATCGCGGTCTCGGCCGCCGCGGCGACGTACCTGGGGCGGGACCGGCCCGATCCGGGGAAGGACCCGGAGACCGACGCGCACATCGCGCGGCTGCAGTCGGCCTACAACGGGCTGGTGCCGTACCTGATGGACACGCATGATCCGGACGAGCGGTTCAAGCCCGGCGGCGAGTACCGGTCGGGGTTCACGGAGTGGGAGTTCGACGAGGCCGACCGGCTGGTGACGTTGAAGATCGAGTACTCGCCGTTCTTCAAGGACGGCGAGGCCGACGCGCGGGCGAAGGTCGAGCGGGCGCTGGAGGGGAAGATCGGCCAGGCGAACGAGTATTTGTACGACTGGGACGAGGAGGGCAACAAGCTGGCGGTGCGGATCCTGCCGCCGTTGCCGAGCGGGATCCCGGCCCAGCCGTGGAAGGTCGCCGAGATCGAGTACGTGCTCGGGTTCACGGACCCGACGTCCACGGCGCGGCTGATCCCGGTGCAGCTCGCCGTCGATGCGGGGGCCGGGAGCGAGGCACAGGTGGTGGAGCTGGCGCCGGTGGTGTGGCGGCACGGACGGTTCGCCGCGGAGCCGCATCTGCTGGTGGCGGGGGTGCTCGGCAGCGGGAAGTCGAACCTGCTGCGGTCGCTGGCGGCGCAGGCGCTGGGCCACGGGCACCTGGTGACGGCGATCGACGCCGAACACACCGGGCACTTCGACGAGTTCGCGGGGCGGGACGGGGTGGTGCGGGTGGAGTCGGCGCCGGCAGCGGCCCTGGAATTGCTGGACTGGGTGGCGGCGGAGTCGGTGCGCAGGGCCGAGCGGTTGCGGGAGCTCGGGGACACGGACGACACGCTGATCGCGGAGCTGGCGAAGCCGTTGTGGGTGTTCGTGGACGAATTGCCGTCGTTGGCCGAGGCGGCGGGGCGGACGGGGCTCGCCGATCCGCAGGACCTGCTGGCGGACTTGATGCGGGCGGGGCGGACGACGGGCATCACGGTGGTCGTTTCGAGTCGCTCGGAGCGGGTCGGGGAGCTGCGGGTGACGCTGCGGAACCAGGCGCATGCGCGGGTGGGGCTGGGGCAGCTGCCGCCGGCGGCTTCGACGGCCTTGTTCGGCGGGACGTTGGAGATCGGCGGACCGCCGGTGCTGCCGCCGGGGCGGGGGTTCGCGCGGGTGGGCGGCGGGCCGGTGGTGCGGGTACAGGTGCCGGTGGCGGTGGATGTGGTGAAGGCTTTGCCGGTTTTGGTGGGAGCGCTTGTGGAGGGGGACGGTTCGGAGCCCGGTGGTGGCGGGGAGGCCGGCTGAGGGCCGGTGGCGATGGTGGTGAACGGCGGGCGACGCGGGTGCGTCGCCAGCTCGTTTGTCAGGTGAGCACCGTCACGCGCGGGATCGTTCGGATTCGAACCGGACGCTTATCGGATTGAAGTAGCGTTGGGCGGCATGAGTATCCCCCAGCGCGCCGCGGCCGCACTCGCGGCGACAGCGACGGCCTTTGTCCTGACCGCTGTCCTGACCGCGTGCTCGTCGTCGGGGTCCGGATCGGGGTCTGCCGGCAGTTCCAGCGCGGCGTCCACTTCGTCCACTTCGTCTTCTTCGCCGTCGGCTGCGTCGTCGTCGGCGGCGTCCGCGGGGACGTCGGGGTCGTGGGCCCGCAACCCCGACCAGACCTCCACCGCGAAGAAGGCCGGGCTGCAGATGCTCGGCAACGAGATGCTGCAGGTGCACTACCACGCGCACCTGGACGTGATCGTGGACGGGCAGCAGATCACGGTGCCGGAGTACATCGGCATCGACGAGAACGCGCAGACCATCACAGCGCTGCACACTCACGACACCACCGGCATCCTGCACATCGAGGCGGCCGAGGACGTCCCGTTCAAGCTGGGGCAGGCGTTCACCGAGTGGGGGCAGCCGCTGACCGGCACCCAGGTCGGGCCGGTGGCGCTGGGGCCGGACAAGGCGCTGAAGCTGATCGTGAACGGCAAGGAAGTCGGCGGGGACCCGGCGCAATACGTGCTGAAAGCGCACGATGAGGTCGTGGTGTGGGTCGGGGCGAAGGACGCGACGCCGCAGGTGCCGTCCTCGTATCCGTTCCAGCCCGGCTTGTAGAGCTCTGAGACCCTGGTCAGAGCGTCAACCAGACAGGGCTCTGATCCAGTGTGACATTCTCCACGCGGCACAGCGGGATAACGGAACACCGAACCTCTGTGCCGCGTGGGGCACGATGCGATACCGTCTAAGGGTGGCGATGTCTCAGGCGAGCGGTCCGGCGGCGGTGGGTCCGATGACCCCGCCGCGGCGCGTCGGCGTGCCGCCGCTGAACTTGGGCGGCCAGGCCGTCGCCGACCGGCTGGACCGGCACTTCGCGGCGATGGTGGACGCCCCGGCGGCGCGCGATGACGACAACGCCAGCGAGGCCCTGGAGACGATGATCGCGGTCCTGCCGCGCACCGGGAACGCCCGGGCGAAGCAGTCCGAGCGCGGCCTGTGGCTCCGGGCGCCGTTCCGGCGGCTGCGCCGCATCATCGGCTTCTAACGCCCCGGTCTTCCTCGGCGCATCGCGAATCTGCGCCGCGCTCCTCCTCGGCATACGGTTGTCCCATGGCTTACACCAATGACAACGGGATCGGTGCGCGCATCAAGGAGCTCGTTGCTGAAGAGCACCGGCTGCGCTCGCATCCGAATCCGAGCGATGAGGATCTCGCGGCTTTGAAGTCCGCCGAGAACGAGCTGGATCAGTGCTGGGATCTGCTGCGGCAGCGGCGGGCCAAGACGGAGACCGGTGCGGATCCGGGGGACGCCAAGGCACGGTCGGTGCCCGAGGTAGAGGGATACCTGCAGTAGACGGTGGCCCGGCGGTGGATGGTTTCCACTGCCGGGCCGTTCGCATCCGCTCTTTCCGAAGGTCAGGCTTCGGTGATCGCCGCCGCCACCGTCTGCCGTGCTGCCCGGCGGGCGGGGACCACGGCGGCCAGGATGCCCGCCAGCGCGCCGGCCAGGACGTAGGCCAGGAGCTGGGTGGCCGGGATGGTGAGCGTGCCACTGCCGGTGGCCTTGGTGAACAGGTGGACCAGGGCCCAGCCGAAGCCGCCGCCCATGGCGATGCCGAGGACCACGCCGAGGACGGCCATCAGCATCGCTTCGAGCATCAGCATGCGGCGAAGCTGGGATCTGGTCAGGCCCAGGGCTCGGAGCAGGGCTGATTCGCGGGTGCGTTCCAGGACGGACAGCGACAGGGTATTGGCGATGCCGATCAGGGCGATCAGGATGGCCAGGCCCAGCATGCCGGTGAACAGGGCGAGGATCTGGTCCAGGTTGGAGGACAGCTCGTTCTTGTAGTCCGCGACGCTGTAGACGGTGAGCAGGGGGTCGTCGGCGATGGCCGCCTCCACCGCCGCGCGGGATGTCGTGGGGGCCACGCCGGGTTTGGCCAGCATGGTGACGGTGTCGGGTCCCGTGGTGGGCAGCAGCTTCTGGAAGTCGGGGACCGAGATCACCGATTCGGGCATGCCGATGCCGGAGTCGGCGTAGGTGGCGACGACTTTCAGAGTGGCCGTGGTGTTGTCCTCGCTGGTCACCGTCACCGTGTCGCCGACCGCCGTCTTCAGGGTGGCGAGCCGGTCGTCCTGCAAGGCGATGGTGCCGGGGACCACGTCGCTGATCGAGCCCTGCTTCATGATCGGGTTGATCAGGGTGTGGTAGCCGACGGCGTCCATGGCGGCGGTCTGCTCGCTCTTGCCGTTGATGGCGGCCTTGCCGCTGTATTGGGCGGCGACGGTGGCCAGCGTGGGAAGGGTCTTGAGCTTGTCGACCATCGCCGGGGGCACCGCGCGGTCGGGTTCGGCCACGACCTGATAGTCGAACGGGTAGTGGTTCTTGATGGAGCCGGTCGCCGAGGCCTTGATCGAGGCGGTGACCACCGTGAACATCGTCACCAGCGTGATGCCGATGGTCAGGGCGGCGGTGGTGGCGGCGACGCGCCGGGGGTTGCGGCCGGCGTTGGCGGTGGCCAGGCGGGCGGTGGGGCCGAGGATCTTGCCGGGGAGCCAGCCGAGCAGGCGGATGATCGGGGCGGCGATCACCGGGCCGAGAGCCAGGACACCGAGGAAGACCACGCAGGCACCGACGGTGAGGGTGAAGAAGCCGGTGCTGGTATCCGAGCTCTGCATGC
>JAEKKI010000208.1 GCA_019510485.1 Catenulisporales bacterium | reverse complement strand
GGCGGCGCAGACGCTGCGCTCGGCCAGCGAGGAAGGGACGGCTGTGTGCCAGCGGCTGACCGCGCAGGCAGAGAGCCTCGGCGACGCGGTGCTGACCGAGGAACGCGCCGTGGCGAACGCACGGAGCGAGCGGATGGTGGTTCCGGTGACGGCGATGGGGATCGTGATCATGTCCATGATGGCGTATCCGGCGGTCACCGAACTTATCAATGCGCGCTGAACGGGGAGCACACAAGGTCGGGACCCAAACATCGAACCGAGGAGGACTCGATGCTCTATCAAGAGTTCCAAAGCCTGAAGCTCCATTGGGACATGTTCCGAGGAGCTCTCGCCAGTTGGCGCGACGAGGACGAGGGTGTGACGACGCTGGAGATGGTGATCATCGGCGGATTCCTGATCGGCGCAGCCGGCCTTCTCGTCGCCCTGTTCAACACCATCTGGACCGACAACTCGAAGCACATTGTCAACACCCCCGTCGTACCTGCCTCCCCCAAGGGATAAGACAACATGGGGAACACGATGACGATCAACGAGCCGTGGAAAGGCCGTCGCCTCGCGCGCGATGACGAAGGCGTGACGACGCTTGAGATCACCATCGTGTTCCCCGTCTTCTTCGCCGCACTGATGCTGGTGTTCCAGGCTGCGATGTACCACTTCGCCGCTCAGGTGGCACTCGCCGCTGCCCAGACCGGAGCGCGGGTGACGGCCATCGAGCTGAATCAGACGACGATCACTCGGGAAAAGGCCATCAGTGACGGACAGACGGCGGCCATCGAGTATCTACAAAGTGTCGAGGGAGGACGCGTTCAGCATGTCGACGCAAAGCTGGCGGCCACCGGCTCGGGCCAGATCCAGTTCGTGGTGACCGGAGACATGATCCCCTTGCCGTTCATCCCTCCGCTGGCCCTTCCGATCTCCCGGAACGCCATAGCGAACCCCGAGATCTTCACGCACGGATGACCACGATGAGATTCCGCAGCGGCGGCGACGGCGGCAGCGCGACGATCGAGGCCGTGATACTCGCTCCGGTCATCTTCCTGCTCATCACGGCCGCCGTGGTGACCGGACGCATCGCGACCTTCCACGAGGTGGTGCAGCAGGCAGTCCAGGCCGCCGCGCGGGCCGGATCGCTGAGCAGGACTCAGGGTTCTGCGGATGCCGCCGCGCTCGCGACCTGGACTCGCATGGTCACCCCTGGACCCGACAGCGGAGTGCCGAGCAACGACATCCACTGCGATCCGGTCGACCAGAGTCAGCCACTGGCGGGCTTCACCACCACACCGGGGACCCAGAGCGCCATCGCGGTCAATGGCAATCCATCAGGTGCCATGTACATCTTCCGGGGAACGTGCACTCTTCAGACAAAATGGCTCCTCGGCCTGTTCGGTGACGACATCACCGTGACCGCGACCGCCTATAGCCCCGTGGACCCCTACCGCTGCCACGGGAAGGAGAGCATCCCGTGCTGACCCGCCGCGCCCTCCGCTCGGACACCGGAGCGATCACCATCGTCACCGTCATCCTCGGCGGCATGATGCTGGCGTTCATCGGCCTGGTCTGGGACGGCGGCCGGGGCGTCAACTCCGTCCAGGTCGCCGACGACCTGGCCGCCGAGGCGGGCCGCACGGCCGCACAGTGCGTGGACGTCCGGGACTTCCTGGTCAACGGCCGGGCGATGATCACCACCCACATTCGCGCCGAGGGATGCGCACAGCCCTACCTGGATCTCGTCAATTCCGCCGGCAATGGCTACACCGTGACACTCGCCACGCCCATCGTGTTGTCGCAAAATGACACTCTGGATGTCACCGTCGTCCTCACCCGGCCGATCGTCTTCCTGTCGGCGTTCGGTTTTAACGGCCGGTACACCGGGCACGCGACAGTCAAACTCACACAGGGCGTCACTGACGCAGGGGGCTGAGTCGAATGGGTACTCGGGCACCGCATGAGCAGCGTCGGCGGTCGGGGCGTCCGCCCACGTCGGGGCAAGCGCCGGTAGCAGCGCGCCCGGACGTCGGCGCGGCGGCGAGTTTGGCGTCGCTGTTCACCTTGATGGCGTTGACATTCGGTGTTCCCCTCGCTTTGTTCGTCTTCGGACGGGACTTGTTGCCTACGAGGGTTGTCAAGCCCTCAGTGATGTGGACCGCGTTGAAGAGCCCCGATGACGGGCATCTTTTTTTGCAGGGTCTTTATCTGGCGGCATGGGTCGGCTGGCTGCTTTTCTTTTTGTCGGTGTTCCTGGAGATCGTCGCGCACGTTCAGCATCGCGCGGCGCTGCGGCTGCCCGGTTTGGGCTGGATGCAGCGGGGCGTCGGGACGTTGGTCACCGCGGCGGTGGTGATCGTGGCCTCGCCGGTGGCGGCGATGGCTGACGCGCCCACGGACGTGCACGGTGCCGGAGCCGGCGTCGTGGCGACCCAAGTCGTGGCGCCCGCCGAGGACGGCTACATGGGGCGGGCCCAGGAGGCTGCCGTGGACAACCCGACGTACACGGTGCGGCCCGGGGATTCGTTATGGCGGATCGCGCAGGAGCAGTTGGGCGACCCGAATCGGTTCGCCGACATCGCGAAGCTGAACGACGGACGGGTGATGCCGGGCGGCACCGTCTTCCACTACGACGAGTTCCTGCAGTCGGGGTGGGTGCTCATCATGCCGCCGGACATCGGACACGAGCATGCCGACGCGGCGGAGACCACGCAGGCGCGGAGCCACACCCCGACCGCTGCCCCCGCACTGCCCGCGCCGAGCGGGACGAAGACCTACACCGTTCGGCAGGGCGACAGCCTGAGTTCGATCGCCAGGAACCTGCTGGGGGATTCACGGCGCTGGGACGAGTTGTTCGAACTGAACAAGGGACGGCCGCAGGCGGGCGCGCCGCCGATCTGGCGCGCGGATCTCATCTGGCCCGGCGATGTGCTGATCCTGCCGGACGACGCGATGACGGGCTCGGCGATCGCTCCGGCGCAAGCGCCCAGCACGCCGGCGGTGGACTACCGGCACCGGCCGCCGTTGACGAGCGGGGATCCGGTGGCGAGCGGGCCGGCCGGCCAGGCGCCGGGAAGCGGTGAGAACAGCAACCGGGCGAGAGCGGGCAGCCGGATTCTGCCCGGACCGGCTCAGAGCCCGAATCCGGAGCAAGCCCAGACCGGCGGGCAGGACCCGGCGCAGTCGCAGAACCCGAACCCAGCGCCGGCACAGCCGAACCAGAACCCGGCCACCGATCCCGACGCGCCGGAAACCGTCACCCTCAGCACCACCCACACCGACTCCGGCAAGACCGTCGCCGCGATCGGCGGCCTGCTCGCCGCGGGCCTGCTCAGCGTGCTGGGCGCACGGCGTCTGCGCCGGGTCATGCAGCGCCGTCCCGGCGAGCGCATCGCCGTGCGCCCGCCGGGCGGCTGGGAACTGGAGATGAGCACCATCGAGAACCCGACCGGCCGGGTGTTCATCGACGCCGCCCTCAGGACCCTGAGCGCGAAGCTCGCCGCGGTCGACCGGATCCTGCCGGACATCACCGCGACCGTGCTGAAGCCGCACGGACTGGAAGTCCACCTCGTGCGCACCGAGCCGCCGGTCTCCCCCTTCTACGCCGACCCGCAGCGGCCCGGCGTGTGGGTCTGCCCGCTGGGAGCGCCGCTGGCCGAGGAGGAGGAGTGGCGCGCCGTGCAGGCTCCGTATCCGGCGCTCGTCTCGCTGGGCTTCGACGAGGGCGACGATTCGGTCCTGGTGGATCTGGAGGCGACGCGGGGGATCTCGTTGCTGGCCCCGGCGAACGAGTCGGTGTCCGTGCTGCGGGCGATGGCCGTGGAGCTGGCGACGGGGACGTGGGCCGATCAGGTGGAGGTGACGCTCGTCGGCTTCGGCCAGGAACTGCCGCCGCTGTTCACGCCGGGGTGCCTGCACCACACCGAAAGCCTTCCCCGGGCGGTGGAGGCGGTGGCGAAGTGGTCGGCGACCGTGGAGGCGGTTCTCGACAACCGCGACGTCTCGCTGCGCGAAGCCCGTACGTATCCGGACGCCGAGCTGGCACAGGTCGCGAAGACGCACATCCTGCTGTCGGCCGTGCCGCTGGATCCGAGGTCGGCGTATCAGTTGCGGCAGCTGCTCTCCGGGCGGCAGCGGACGTCGATGGCGGTCGTGGCGGTGGTCCAAGAGCCCGATCATCTGCTGTCGCCGTGGGTGGTCACCGGCCCGAAGTTCCACACCCCGCAGTCGCAGGCCGGTGATCCCGGGATCAGGGTTCGGATGCAGGCTCTGCGTGACGACCAGTACGTGGCGATCGTGCGCGACCTGTCCGGCGCGGATCTGGACGACGAGTGGGCGGTCGCGCAGCAGAACGGCGGGTTCAGCTCACAGCCGCGACTTCCTCCGGCGCCGCAGCGGCTGGCGTTGCCGCACCGCAATCCGGCCTCGATCGGAACGGGAATCGGCATCGATGCGAATACCGGCGCGGACATCGGCCCGGCTCCGGATGCTGTGGCCGGTGGCGGTGCGCCGGCGCCGGAATCGCCGCGCGCCAGGACGCTCTCGACGCCGGAACCGGCGCATTCCAACCGCTTCCGCATTCCGGTCGAGGATCTGTTCCGGGTCGACGGCCTACCGTCGACGGCCGGTGAGCTCCCCGGGCCGGGCACGGCCAAGCACGCCCGCCACGCCCTGAACCCGGCGAATCTTCCGCAGTTCGACGTCGTGGTCGCCCCGTGGCACGGTGGCGCGAACACCGAGACCATCACCGCGGTCCCGCACGGCGCCCAGGCGCGGCCGCTCCAGCCGCGCGCGCTCGGCCTGACCATGCTGGCCGGCGCCGGAGCCCTCGCCGCCGGAGCGGGGGCCGTACCCAGCACCGAACCGCCCCCGCGTCCCGAAGACCGGTTGGAAGGTCTGGAGCCCGAGTTAGAGCACGTCGATGCCTCCCGCAAGCCCGGAGGATGGCAGAGCGCCTATTGGAACCAGCGCAAGGCCGCCGAGGTCGACAAGCAGAGCTTCGATCTGTCCGCCATGGCCCGCTCGATCGACATCCTCGGCCCCGTCGAGCTCGCGGGCACGGCGGCCACCGCCGGCAGCCGGGCGGCCGACCTGGCGGAGGTGGCGGCGTTCATCATGCTCCACCCCGGCTGCTCGGCGGCCCAGATCGCGGCCGAGCTGTGGCCGGGCCGCAAGGGCGCGGCGACGATCCGCGACGCGCAGGTGTCCCGGCTGCGCGAGTGGCTCGGCACCGACGCCTACGGCGAGCAGCACCTCCGTATCACGCCGCACGGCTACGCCCTGGGCCCGTCGGTGTCCTGCGACTGGTTGGAGTTCGTCCGCCGGGTGCAGGCCGGGGAGCTGGTCAGCGCGCTCGCCCTGGTCCGCGGCCGGCCGTTCGAGGACGCCCCGCTGCGCCGCTACGGCTGGGCCGAGGCGCTGCGCCACGAGATGACCGCACTCGTCATCGACACCGCGCACTACGTCGCCGAGGCGTGCCTGCGCGAGCAGAACCCGCGCGGCGCCCAGAACGCGGCCTACCGCGGCCTGCAGGCGGCTCCGGAATCAGAGCTCTTGTACCGAGACCTGCTGACCGCCCTGGCGGCCCTGGGCGACCTCTCCGGGGCCCGCCAGCATGCTGACACGCTCATCGCGTACGCCGACCGGGAGGGCATCGACTTGCAGTCCGAGACCACCGCTTTGCTTCGGGACGTGCTTCAGGCGGTGCCGGGTGTCTGAGATATCGGAGATGCGCGAGATGGACGTGCGGACGCCGATCGAGGCGGAGCTGCTTCAGGCCGAGCTGGTCGACGATGGTGAGACCGATACCGGAGCCTTTAAAGCCGAAGTCGCCGAGAGCGAGCCGGCGACCGCCGAGGACGCCGCGGACGCCGAAGCAGAACCCGGACGCCCCGCCTGGCAGCCGGTCGTCGCCAAGTGGCGCATCCCCATAGCCGTCGCCACCATCGCCCTCGAAGCCGGCATCCTGCTCCGCCTCGGCCCGCACTGGACCACGCTCCCGGTCCTGGCCTTCGCCGCGACCGCCGTCGCGCTGGCCGTCATCGACTTCGCGATCCTGCGCCTGCCGAACGCGTTGACCCTGTCGACGGCGCTAGCGGCGGCCATGTCCCTGGTCGCCGAGGCAGTGGCCGATCACCACACGCACCAACTCGTCACGGAAATCGAGGGCGGCCTGGGCGTCGGGCTTTTCTACATGCTGCTCTACGCGCTGTCCCGCGGCGGTCTCGGCCTCGGCGACGTCAAGCTCGGCGCGGTCGCGGGTCTGGTCCTGGCCTCCCGCGACTGGGTCCACGTCTTCGACGGCACATTCCTGGCCTACGTCATCACCCTCGTCGTCGCGCTGACCATGATGACGCGCGCCAACGCCTCCAGATCCCAGTTCTGCCCCTGCAGCATCCCCATCTCGACCAGATGCAGCAGATGCACCGGCAACTGCACGTCGTCCCGCTCCGGCGGATACACCTCGAAAGCGATGTTGTCCGTAGCGACAGCCGCCACGTCATGACCGTGGAACCACGGCACCGTCCGCATCGAAGGCCCCGAACTCGGGAAGTTGTACCCGACCTTGTCGCCGCCCTTCAACACGCTCATGGCGCCGGTCCGCACCAAAACGATGTCCCCCGACCGCACCCCCACCCGCGCCAACTCCACCGCCGCGTCCAAGTCCTCCGGCGTCAACGCACGGCCCTGCGCCGCGTCGCCCAACCGCTCCACCCCGAGCGCCCGCGGCACGTCCAGCAGCACCCCGCGTCCGACGATCGGCCCGGCCTTGTCGATCCCACAGTGCGCGGCCCCGGCCTCGGTGACCGTCGCGGCGTCGAACCCGTTGTACAACCGCCCCTCATACGACACATGCGCCAACGCGTCCCAGTGCGTACACGCCTGCAACCCCATCTCGACCCGGTCATCGGAAGTCCGGAACGCGTGATCCGAGCCCATCACCGCGGCGTTCACCATGATCATGTTCCGCCTCGGATTGTCCCGGCCGGGAATCAGCCCGATCTGCGGCCCGTCGGCGTCCAGCGGCAGCGCCAGCGAGAACCGCTTGCCGGTCCGGACCAGCGCCGCGGCCCGCGCCACGCACTCCGGGGTGATCAGGTTCAGCGTGCCGCGCTCGTCCCCGGCACCCCAGCGGCCCCAGTTGTTGACGCGCTTGGCCAGGTCGGTGAACTGCTCGGGCATCGGCATGACGCGCTCCCCTGATCGGCTCCCGGGATATCTGACACGGCGTCAGTTAACGCTGTCGCCTGGCCGGAACCTTAGCTAACATGCCGTCAGATTCGTAGGCTTCGAACACGAGGAGCGATCCAGCGTGGCCGACTTCCTGGCAGGCAAGGTCATCGCCGTAACGGGCGCGGGGCGGGGCATCGGGCGCGCCGTGGCGATCGGCTGCGCCGCCGAGGGCGCGGCCGTGGTCGTCAACGACTACGGCGTGTCGATCGACGGCCGCGAGCCGTCGATCGACGTCGCCGAGAGCGTGGCCCAGGAGATCCGGGACGCCGGCGGGCAGGCCGTGCCGTGCGCGGACTCGGTCACGACCATGGCGGGCGGCCACCGGATCGTGCAGACCGCCATCGACGCCTTCGGCCGCGTGGACGGCGTCGTGTGCGTGGCCGGGATCCTGCGCGAGCGGATGCTGTTCAACATGGCCGAGGACGAGTGGGACCCGGTCATCGAGACCCATCTGAAGGGCACCTTCACCGTGTTCCGCGCGGCCAGCGCCGTGATGCGCAAGGCCGGCGGCGGCGCACTGGTCGGCTTCACCTCCGGCAACCACGCCGGCAGCGTGTCCCAGGCCAACTACAGCGCGGCCAAGGGCGGCATCGTGAGCCTGGTCCGCAGCGCCGCGCTGGGCCTGGGCAAGTACGGCATCACCGCGAACGCCGTCGCGCCGGTGGCCCGGACCCGGATGAGCGCGAACGTGCCGTTCGACATGGCCGAGATGGGCGAGCCGGAGGATGTGGCGCCGCTGGTCGCCTATCTGCTCTCGGACGCCGCGCGCGACGTCACCGGCCAGATCTACACCGTGGCCGGCCGCCGGATCGCGGTGTGGAACCAGCCGCAGGAGATCCGGTCGATGTACGGCGAGGAGCCGTGGACCGCCGAGTCGATCGCGAAGCGGCTGCCGGAGGCGGTGGGCGTGGAGACCATGCCGATGATCGCCAAGCTGGCCGCGTACGCGAGGGCCACCGAAGAGCGCAAGGCGGAGACGGAACGCGGGAGCGCCGGGGAGCGGTCGGGGCCGGAGACAGGCGCGCGGGCATGAGGGCCGCGGTCTTCGAGGACGGCAAGCTGGCGGTCGTCGACGGCATCGAGGTGCGCGGGCCGCGCGCGGACGAGGTCGTCGTCCGGATCGGGGCCGCGGGCCTGTGCCATTCGGATCTGAGCGTGGTCAACGGCACCATCCCGTTCCCGGGCCCGGCGGTGCTGGGACACGAGGGCGCGGGTGTGGTGGAGGAGGTCGGCGCGGCGGTGACCCGGGTCGGCGTCGGCGATCACGTCTGCCTGACCACCATCAACCACTGCGGTGTGTGCCCGGCGTGCAGTGCGGGCCGGCCGACGATGTGCCAGGCCACCTTCGGCAAGGCGAGCAAGCCGTTCACCCGGACCGGAGTCGACGGCGCGCCGGAGAAGGTGTTCTCCTTCGCCAACACCTCGGTCTTCACCGAGCGCGTGGTGGTCAAGGAGGTCCAGGCGGTCCCGATCCCCGAGGACGTGCCGATGGCCTCGGCCGCGCTCATCGGCTGTGGCGTGCTGACCGGGGTCGGGGCGGTGCTGAACCGGGCGAAGGTGGGGATCGGCGAGACGGTCGTGGTGATCGGCGTCGGCGGCATCGGGCTGAACGTGATCCAGGGGGCGCGGATCGCGCGCGCCGGGCGGGTCGTGGCGGTGGACACCAATCCCCGGAAGGAGGAGACGGCGCGGCGGTTCGGGGCGACGGATTTCGTCGATCCTTCCGGCCAGGACGTGATCGAGCTGGTCAAGGAGCTGCTGCCGCGAGGGGCGGACTACGTCTTCGAGTGCGTCGGTCATCCCGCGCTGATCCGTGCGGCGACGGACATGCTGGGGTGGTCGGGAGCGGCGGTGCTGCTGGGAGTGCCGAGGAACGACGCAGAGGCCTCGTTCCTGGTTTCGGGTATGTACATGGATAAGACGATCATGGGATGTCGCTATGGAACTTCTCACCCGCAGTTCGACGTCACAAGGTACGTGAACCTGTACCGGAAGGGTGAGCTGCTTCTGGACGAACTGGTCACAAGGACCTACCCTCTGGAGCAAATCCACGAGGCGATTCACGACCTGGAAAGCGGGTCATTGGCAAGAGGAGTCCTCTTGCCCTGAGCCGATTGAGGGGAAGGCCGTGACGGACAGCCCGAAGGGGCAGGACGCACCGGACCAGGAGGTCGACGCGGATCTGCTCGCCGAGCTGGCCGCGTCGTTCGGAGCGCCGCGGGCGGTTCCCGCTCGGGCGGCGCGCGGTGGCGGTGTGGTCACCGACGATGTCAAGGACGTTTCGGACGACGACGGTGCGGCGGGTCACGGTGATCCCGCCCGGATCGACGGCGACGGCGGCAGCAGCAGCAGCAACGACAGCGGCGACGTCGCAGCCGGAGACGCCGGCCGTCTCGCACGCGTCCGCAACCGCCTGCGCCAGCTCGGCAGCGCACTCCTGAACGAGATCCTCTATCCGCGGACCGGCTTGACCGTGTCGCTGGTCTACATCGTCTTCGCGATCGCGCTCACCTGGAAGCTGCTGCTGGACCCGGTGGCCAAGATCCTGGCCGGCAACCCGTACGACCAGTACTACTTCGAGTGGCAGCTGACCTGGGTCGAACACGCCCTGCTGCATTTCCAGAATCCCTTCTTCACCCACGCCATGAACGCCCCCGACGGCATGAACGTCGAGGCGAACCCGCAGATCATCGGTCCGGCCGCGGTGCTGACGCCGGTGACGTACCTGTTCGGCGCGCCGGTGTCGTTCGCGCTGCTGACCACCTTCAACCTGTGCGGGACCGCGATCACCTGGCGCTGGTTCCTCAAGCGGCATGTGGTGAAGACCGAGACCGCGGCGTTCGTCGGCGGCCTGTTCGCGGGCTTCTCACCTTCGGTGATGTCGCACTCGCTGGCGCACCCGAACCTGGCCGGGCAGTGGCTGGTGCCGCTGATCCTGGGGCGCGTGCTGCGGCTGCGCGAGCCGGAGCACACGACGCGCAACGGCATCGTGCTGGGACTGATGATCGCGGCGCAGGTGTTCGTCGGCGAGGAACTGCTTTTCCTGACGGCGATGGGCGTCGGTGCGTTCCTGCTCGCTTACGCGGCGATGCGGCCCCGGCTGGTACGCGCCGAGGGCGGGACGTTCCTCAAAGGCGCCGGGATCGCGATCGCCACGACGGCGGTGTTGTTGGCCTATCCGCTGGCGTTCCAGTTCGCCGGGCCGATGTCGTTCAAGGGGATTCCCTTCGACATCGGCTATTACTCGGCGGATCTGAAGTCCTATGCGGTGTATCCGAGCCTGGAGTTGTGGGGCGATCCGGACAAGCTGGATCCGCTCGCTCCGGGCGCCACGGAGCAGGCCGCGTTGGTCGGCTGGGCGCTGCTGCTCGTGGTGGCCCTCTTGGCCGCGTGGTGTATCCGCAACCTGGTGGTGCCGGCGCTGCTGATCGCCGCGGCGGTGCTGCTGGTGCTCTCGACCGGCCCGAAACCGATGTTCGACCACAAGCCGGTCACGTGGTGGGGGCTGGGTCCCCAAGGCCTGTGGGACCACATCCACAACTGGCCGCTGTTCTCCTCCAGCCTGCCCATCCGCAGTGCCCTCGCGGTGAGCTGGATCATCGGGATCCTGCTGGCCATCGGCGTGGACAAGGCGGTGCAGACCCGGTTCTACTGGCTGCGCGGGCTGGCGGTGGGCGCGGTGGCGGCCGCGCTGGTCCCGCTGATCCCGCGGGTGCTCGACGTCTGGGACCGCAAGCCGATCCCGGCGTACTTCACGACCAGCGCGTGGAAGGAATGCCTCTCCCCCGGCCACCACACGATCGTCGGCGTCCCGCTGTCCAGCGGCGGCGACCGCACGAACGAGACCTGGTCCACGGCCGCCGACACCGCGTTCGACATCCCTCAGGGCCCGGTGATGGCCCCGGATTCGGCGGACAACAAGGAAGTCCGCTGGGGCCGGGAGAACATCCTGTGGACGGCGCAGTGGCTGAGCTACATCTACAACAACGGCGGCGGCTCGACTCCGCCGGTGGACGCGGGGATCAAGAACCGGGTGGCACTGGACCTGGCGACGTGGAAGGCGAACTGCGTGGTGGTGGCGGACGACAACCAGAACTTCGGTCCGCTGAAGGCGTTCCTGGACCAGGCGGTCGCACCGGGGATGCAGCGCGACGGAGTGATGGTGTGGAAGGAACCCACGCACTGAGCGCGCGCTGAGGCCGCACTGACGACGCGCCGCGATCAGCGGTCGGCGGCCGGCCTGTCAGCCGAACTCGCCCCGGTGGAAGATCAGCGGATCCGACTCCTCATCAGCGTCGAGCCCGTGCACGCGGCCGACCACGATCGTGTGGTCGCCGCCGGGGTAGGTCGCCTCGATCGTGCAGTCCACCCAGCCGTGGGCGCCGTCCAGGATCGGGGAGCCGAGTTCGGAGCGGCGCCACGTCACGCCGTCGAACTTGTCCCCGCCGCTGACGGCGAAGGCGCGGCACAGGGATTCGTGGTCGGCGGCAAGGAAGTTCACGCAGAAGCGGCCGACGGCCTTGATCCGCGGCCAGGTGGTCGAGGTGAGGCCCACGGAGAACAGGACCAGCGGCGGGTCCAGGGACAAGGCGGAGAACGCCTGACAGGCGAAGCCCACGGGGCCGTCGGCGTCCTCGGCCGCGACGACGGTCACGCCGGAGGGGAAGTGGCCCAGGACGCGGCGGTACTCCGCGGGGTCGACGGCCTTCCCTATGCTCTCGGCGAATCCGCCGGCCTCGGCATGCTCGGCATGCTCGGCGAGCCCGGCACGCTCGCGCGCGGTGGCCTGTGTAGGCATGGTCCCAGCCCCTAGCTGTCACGCTGTTCGCGTCTGCGCGGTTCCCTACTCGTTCGCCATACCAAAAGCGCAGTTCGATTCAGCATACGTGGACGGACAGGGTCAGTGTGGGTGTGATCTGATGACCCGTCAAGTATAGTGCTGTTTGTCATGGCGAACGTTCTCCGAACGTTGAAAAGCTCGCTGCTGGCCCAGTGCAACGGCCTCAGCGTCCTGTGAATTCCGGGGGGCGGCGTTCCGTGAAGGCACGCATGCCTTCCTTGGCGTCCGCGGTGGCCGTGTTCAGCTCCACGGCGTCGGCTTCCTCGCGGAACGCCGTGGCGCGGTCCACCTCCAGCGCGCGGTTCACCAGGTTCTTCGCCAGCGCGAACGCCCGGGTCGGGCCCACGGCGAGCCGCTCGGCCCATTCCCGCGCCGCCTTCTCCAGCCCGGCGTCCGGCACGACCCGGTTCGCCAGGCCCAGGGCCAGCGCCTCGACGGCCGGAACGTCGTCGGCGAAGTAGATCAGCTCCTTGGCTTTGTGTACGCCGACCAACCGGGCGAGCAGGTACGCGCCGCCGCCGTCGGGCACCAGACCGCGGCGCGCGAAGATCTCGATGAACGTGGCGGACTCGGCCGCGATCACGAGGTCGCACGCCAGGGCCAGGTGCGCGCCGATGCCCGCCGCGATGCCGTTCACCGCCGCGATCACCGGCTTCTCACAGTCCAGCACCGCCGCGATCAGGGCTTGCGCGCCGTCGCGGATGGTCCGGGCGACGTCGCCCGGACCCGGAGCCGGCGGCGGCGCGCTTCCGGGCTTGGGCCGCAGGTCCGCACCGGTACAGAAGCCGCGGCCGGTGGCGGTGAGGACCACGACGCGGGTCTGGGGATCGGCGGAGGCCTGGCGGAGCAACGAGATCAGCCGGTCGCGCTGGGCGGCGTCGATGGCGTTCAAGGCCTCGGGCCGGTCCAGGGTGATCCAGGTGATGCCGCCCGAGTGCTCATGGCGGACGGTCTCTCGGCCCACCCGTCCCGCACCGCCGCCCGTTAAGGAGGCGCTTCGCGCCGCAGCTTCTTCGATGCCGCGCTCAGGCACCTGGGACATACAATCTCCTCGCTACATGGACTGAGAGGGCGGCTCAGCGCCGGAACAACGTCGCCGAAGCATCCAACGCGACCGTGCCGCCGCCGCGCCCCAGCACCCGCAGCGGCGCGATGTCGAAGGACTCCAGCACGTCCGCGAGATCCAGCGCCATCCGCTGCACGCGCAGAATGGTCTCGGCCAGCGCGTCCAGATCCGCCCCCGCGTTGGTGAGCAGCGGCAGACAGTGCAGCTCGTCGAGCATCCGGCGGGCCTGGTACGCGTCGAACGGCGCGACCCGGATCGCCACGTCGCCAAGGGTTTCGGCGTACGCGCCGCCGACGCCGACCACGACGGCCGGACCGAAGCGGTCGTCGCGCCGGATGCCGACCATGGTGTCCACGCCGCCGGTGATCTGCTGGCCGATCAGCACGCCGTCCAGCGTGCCGTAGCCCTGGCGGCCGGCCGAGTCCATCAGGTCCTTGAAGTTCTCGCGCACCTGCGAGGCCGAGGTGATGTTCGTGCGCGTCAGACCGGCCGCCGAAGCCGAGGGCAGCCCGGCCACCGACGCCTTCAGCACCACCGGATAGCCGATGGTCGCCGCGGCGCGCACCGCCCAGGCGGCGCTGGTGACCAGCTGCTCGCGCGGCGTGCGGATGCCGTAGGCGCGCAGCACTTGGTGGGTCTGCGACTCCGACAGGCCCTTGGCGGCGTCAGGGTCCTTCTTCCGAGCGCCGCTCGTACCGGACCCGGAGCCCAGGATCTGCCGCGCCTTCACCCCGGCCATCGCGTTGTCCTCGACCAGCGCCGGGATGCGGAACCGGAAGTCGCAGTGCTCGTAGTAGGCCGCGGCGGCGGCCACCGCGTTGGTGAGCGTGCGGAAGGTCGCGATCTCCGGAGACTGCTGGAGGATCAAGCGGTAGCCGCTCTCGGTGCCGCCGGAGGAGCACCAGATGGCGCCGACCGGGGTGGCACTCTCGCAGGCGGCCTCCACCAGCGCGGCGGCGGTCCACTCACCGGAGGCACCGGTCTCGGTGACCGCGTAGAGCAGCATCCCGGCGCCGGGTCGCGCGGCGAGTTCGGCGATGTCGGTGGCGCGGCCGGCGTCCTCGACCGGCAGCCCGGCGCGTCGGGCCAGATCGGCCAGGAGCGAGGCGGCACCGCCGGAATCAGCCGCGATCCGCACCGGACCGGGCGGCTGCGGCGGCCGCGGGAAGCGGGCCAGCGTGGCGGCGCAGTCCAGCAGCTGGTCGAAGCCGTCGACGCGGACCGCGCCGGCCTGCCGCAGCACCGCGTCGATCACCCGGTCGCTGCCGGTGGCCAGCACGACCAGCGGGCGGTCGTTGGCGGCCGCGGCCGCCGCGGCCCGGATCAGCGCCCTGCCGTCCAGATCGGTGCCGATCGCGTCGACGCACGCGGCGATCGCGCCGACGCCGTCCGCCTGAGCGAACGCCTCGACCGCTTCGGCGAACGTGGGTCCGTCGGGACCGCAGTGCATGGACCCTGTGACGTGAACGCCGAGCTCTTCAGCCGTGACCAGTGGACATCCGGTGTGGGCCCCGGTGGTGACCAGGGCGATCGCCGGAGCGTCGGCCGCCGGTTCGGCCGGCTGCGGCGGACGGGGCGGGACTCGGTGCCGATGGGCCTCCGGCGCGGCCCGGTGCCGGGCCACCTTGGTCTGTTCGCTGGTCATCACGCTGGTGGCAGGCATCGCACCGCCCTTTCAACCCAACCCACGAGTAACCTGACGATGTGTCAGTTTAGGCCGCGCCTGCGAATTAGCACAGAGGTAACGGCCAAGAGATCTCAGGTTCACGGACTTCTGTTCGTCAGGGGCCGACCCGCTTTCGCAATGCCGAACGATCCACCTTCTGGGCCGAGGTCAACGGCAGGCTGGGGACGATGCGCAGATCTTCGGGAAGCTTGTGCTTGGCCAGCCGGGGGCCGGCGTACAGCCGCAGCTCTTCCAGCGTCGGCTGCAGGCCCGGGTCGCTCGGCACCACGAACGCCACGCCGACCTGCCCCATGACCGCGTCCGGCCGCGGCACCACCGCGACCTCGCCGACCGCCGGGTGTCCCTGGAGCACGGCTTCGACTTCCTGCGGATGCACGTTGTAGCCGCCGCGGATGAACATGTCGTCGCGCCGTCCGACCAGGCGCAGGCAGCCGACGCCGTCCAGCAGGCCCAGGTCGCCGGTGCGCAGCCAGCCGTCCGGCAACAGAGCGGCCCGGGTCGCGAGCGGGTCGTGCCAGTACTCGGACATCACCGAGGCCGAGCGGATCCAGACCTCGCCGGTCTCGCCGCTCGGCAGCTCCCCGCCTTCGTCATCACGCACCGAGATCTCGGTGCCCTTGCGCGGTCGACCGACGGTGTGGAAGAGCTCTTCATCAGGGGCGTCGAGAGCGGTGAGGGTGCCGAGACCGCCGGATTCCGTGGAGGAGTAACGGATCGAGTAGCCCGCGCCGAACGTCTCGCGTGCCTTCCGAACCAGAGCGGCGGGAGACGGACCGCCGCCGATGACCAGGGCTTTGATGTGGGTGGTGTCGTAGGAGCCGAGATCCGAGACCCTGAGCAGCAGCGCGACTTGCGAGGCCACGCCGCCGATCACCGGGATGCGCTCGGCGCAGATCAGGTCCAGTGCCTCCCGGGCGCGCCAGCGCGGCAGGACGTGCAGCCGGTTGCCGGACAGCAGGTGGCCGGCGAGCTTCGTCATGAAGCCGACGTGACTCAAGCCGGTGGCCACCAGCAGCGGCATCGGCGCGGGCTGCGCGAGGCCGTCCGTCTCGGCGATGGCGGCGATCTGTTTCGCCCCGAACAGCGCGCCCTTCGGCAGGCCCGTGGTCCCCGAGGTGAAGACGATCGTCTCCGGTTCACCCTGCGAGCGGGGTTTGGGGGTGGTGCGTAAGCGCTCACGCCCCAGGATGGGTAAGCCGGCGGCCAGCTCGCGGCGGTCCTCGGCCTGCCGCACCGGGATGATCTGGGTGTCGGGTAGGCGGCCGGTCAACAGTTCCTTGGTACCGATGACGACGTCCGGGCGGGCCCGCTCCAACATCGCCTGGCGCTCGGCCGGCGTGTAGTGGGCCCCGATCCCGACCGTGACAGCGCCGATCTTGGCCAGCGCGCAGTAGGCGACGATGTAGTCCAGGGAATTGGGCAGCAGCAGGGCGGCCACCTGCCCCTGCCCGAGGCCGCACACCGCCAGGCGCGCGGCCATCGCCTCGGAGGACGCGTTGAGCTGTTGGAAAGACAAGGACAGCGGACCGCGCCCGGCCACCAGAGCCGGGGCCGGTCCGTACTCGCGGGCGGCTTTGCGCACGGCGTACGCGAGGAAGGTCATCGGAGCTCCCTGAGGGCTGGGTACCGATCTGACTCCGGGTCAGATCTTCCCTCCGATGCGGGCGCTAATCCAGGGGTTCGCTCTACCCGGATTTTCCTGCTTCGCCGCGCGGCTTGGCGAGAGCCGGAGGCGGACAAGCGGTCCCGGCTCTCATCAGAGGTCTGGGCGAGATCGAGGCCAGCATCGCCACCAGGGCGCCGGCGGTGGCGGTCGGCGGCATCACGGCGTCGGCCTTGCCGGCGGCCTGCAGGTCGCTCATCGCGTCGGCCAGCGACACGGTGACGTTGTTGAGGATCTTCATCCGGATCTTGTGGAAGCGCTTGTCGCCCTCGGCGGTGGCCAGGTCGACCACGCGCAGGATCGCCTCGTGCTCGTTCCAGAACGCCAGGAAGCCGTCCACCAGCGCCTCGGCGGCCTCCATGCCGGCCCGGCCGGCCCAGGTGCGGCCGTGGGCCAGCTCCTTCAGATGCGCGCCGTCCTTGGCCATGTCGTTGGCGATCTCGATGATCGCCGACTCGATGTCCGGGAAGTACTGGTAGAACGTGGCCGGGCTGGTGCCGGCCAGCCGCGCCACGTCGATCACCGTGATCGACCGGTACGGCTGCGAGACGAGCATCTCGCCGAGGCACTCCAGCAGCCGGGCGCGGGTGGCCTGGCCGCGTTTGCCCGCGATCCGCCCGTCGACCGTGCGCACTTGCTGAGCTGTCATGTCGTCAGTTTATGCGCTGTACGGAGTCGAAACCGCCCAGACCTGGGTGGTTACCGAAGATGACCACCCGGTGAGATGTCCGTCATCCCCCGGCCGGATCGACGGTCCGCTCGACGTGCGCGACCCGGTTGAAGCCGGGCGGCTCGCCGCCGCCGTGCACCACCAGTTCCGCGCCGGAAATCTGGCGCGCCTCGTCGGAGGCCAGGAACAGGCAGGCGTTCGCGATGTCGACGGGCTCGGCCATCCGGCCCATCGGCAGGCCCCGGCCGATGAGCGCCGCGGCCTCCGGCCCGCCGTAGTACGCGGTCAGCGATTCGGTGAGCACCGGTCCCGGCACGACGCAGTTCACCCGGATCCGCGGCGCCCACTCCAGAGCGAGGCTCTTGGTGAGGGAGGCCAGCGCGGCCTTGGCGGCGGCGTAGACGGCCGTTCCGGGGCTGGGGCGGGTGGCGGCCACCGAGCCGATGTTCACGATGGCGGCGCCGCCGTGCGCCGGGGTCAGGGGATGCACGCACTGCGCGGCGTAGAGGGCTCCCAGGACATTGAGATCGAACGCGGCGCGGGCCGCCGCCTCGGAGTAGTCCAGCGCCGCGCCGGGACGTGCTCCGCCGGCGTTGTTGACGAGCACGTCGACGTGTCCGAACTCGGCGGCGATGGTGGCGAAGGCGGCGCGGACGGCTTCCCGCGAGCCCAGGTCGGCGGCGATGAAGCGGCCGACGCCCCGGGCCGGCTCGGTGCGCGCCAGCGTGACCACGGCGGCCCCGGCCGCCTCGAAGCGGGCCGCGACCGCACGGCCGATGCCGCGGGTTCCGCCGGTGACGACGGCGACTCTTCCCGTGAACGAGGTCACGTCGGAGTGTGTAGCAGAGGTGGCTTGCTGCTGGAAGGGTCATCCCTGTTGGGGAGACGTTCGCGTCACTGTATTCACTCAAATGGAGGATTGACCGTGACCGAAACGTGTTGTCGACTCTTGCACATCCTGGAGGAGATGACGATGGGCGAATTCGCCGCTGCACCCCTGGTCGAACCCGCCGATGGTGGGGACGACGAACCCTTTTTAGGCACGGCGTGGGCCGAGGCGATCGAGGCCACGGAACTGCTGCGCTCGGCCCTGATCGCGCTGGGATTGGCCGACGAGATCCCGCGCCTGCGCGGCGACGTGAACGTCTACGGCCGCCCGATGGTGACAGTCGGCCGCATCAGCCCGACGGCGGCCCGCCGCCTGGCCGCGGCCCTGAGCCGCGCGGCCCAGCAGCCGCGGGTCTTCGGGCAGGCGCCGCCACCGGTGGAGGATGGGAGCGGCGGGCGTCTTGTGCCACTGGCGACTCCGCACGACTCCATGCCTCTGCCGGCCTGACCGCGGCCGGCCACTGCCGACCACGGCCGACGAGAAGCGGCTGGAGCCCGACACGGCTCCAGCCGCGAACCCGGCTGACCCGGGGGGATCATCAACCGGGTAGTGGGGGCCGATCCCGCGGCCACCCACGTCTTGAGTGCGGCCTTCAGCCTATGAGTCAGGGTTCGAAGTCGACCAGCGTTTTGATCCAGGGGCGAATAGTCTGTCACCGCTCAGCACTGCGGTCGCCGAGTCCCATGCTGAGCCCACTAGTAAGCACCCTGCGGCTCACGTGCGGACATTCCGCCAACCGTCTGGCATTCAGGTCCCGGCCCGGCTTCCGTCCAGCGGCTGCTGAAGCCGAGTGATTGGTGAGACTTTCACCGCGCGCGCCAGCCCCCGCCCTTCGGCCGGCTCCGGAACAGCTCGGCCTGCCGCTCGGGGCTGATGTTCCCCAGCCGCACCAGATGCGGTGCCAGTCCCAGCGCTTGGCCCTTGGCCATCTCCCGCGCGGCCCACAGTGCGCGCACCGTACCCTGCACAGCGCTGGGCTCCGAGGCGGCGATGGTGCGGGCGGCCCAGTCAGCCCCGATCGCCAGGGCCGTATTGTCCGCGGTGACCTCGCTGACGAAGCCGATCTCGTACGCGCGCCGCGCCGTCATCCGCTCGGCGGTGCCGAGCAGCGCCAGGCGTGCGAGTTCGCCGTGCGGCATGCGCTGCGCGAGGTGGATCGCCTCGTAGGCGAGGACCATGCCGTAGGTGACGTGCGGGTCGAAGAAGGTGGCGTGCTCGGCGGCGAGGACGAACTCGCATTCGCCGAGCAGGTAGAAGGCGCCGCCGCAGGCCATGCCGTTGACCGCGGCGATCACCGGTTTCCAGAGGTCGGCGGTCTTGGGGCCCAGGGCGAGGCCCGGGTCGTCGACCATGAACGGCGATGACGGCTGCGGCACCTCCACGTCCCGGTCGATACCGGTGCAGAACGCCTTGTCGCCGCTGCCGGTGACCACCACGCAGCGCACCGAATCGCGGTGCCGCAACGTTTTCCACAGGCTGTGGATCTCCTCGGCCATCGTCAGGTCGAAGGCGTTGTGGCGCTCGGGCCGGTTCAGCGTCACGTGGGCGACGCCGTCGCGCTCGTCGTAGAGCAGGGTACTGAATTCGAGATCACTCATCGGGCGTCCAGGCCGCGACGTAGAGCCCTTCGAGTTCGCGGAAGACCGCGCGTACCGGCTGTCCGATCTCGATCGTCGCCGGATCGACGGAGTCGATGTCGGCGTCGGCGGACGCCACCAAGTTCCCGACCAGCCGCAACCGCCGGTCTTCTTCCAACTCCACGACCACGACCGGATATGGCGCCAACGCGGCGTAATCCGGCAGCAGCGGCGGATGCGGCACGGCGAAGGACCACACGTGCCCGCGCCCCGACATCCGCTTCCACTCGAACGCAGTGCCCTGACAGCGCGGGCACATCGGCCGCGGCGGGAACAGCACCTCGCCGCAGCGCGCGCAGGTCTGCATGCGCAGTTCGCCCTTGGCCGCGTACTCGAAGTACGGCGCGCCGTCGGCGTCGACGAGCGGTCTGAGCATCGTGGCAGCCCCTTTCGGAGGTCTTCGCCGGCGGTCCGGTCAGTCCCGCCGCAGCAAGATGGCCGACGTCGGTACAGCTTCACCCGCGGTGACCAGGCATGTCGAGGCCCCGGCGACCTGGTTGGCGGACGTGCCGCGCAGCTGCCGCACGCCTTCGTTGATCAGGTTGAAGCCGTGGACGTAGGCCTCGGACAGGCCGCCGCCGGAGGTGTTGATCGGCAGCCGGCCGCCGAGTTCGAGCGCGCCGTCCTCGGTGAACACGCCGCCCTCGCCCTTGCCGCAGAAGCCGTAGCCCTCCAGGGACAACGGGATCAGCGGCGTGAAGGCGTCGTAGATCTGCGCGACGTCGACGTCCTCGGGGCGGAGATCAGAGTGCTTCCACAGCTGGCGGGCGGCGGTCCAGGACGGCCCGGCCAGCGGGTCGTCGTTCCAGTAGTTGACCATGCCGTGGTGCTGGGCCGGCAGGCCCTGGCCGAAGGCGTGGACGTGGACCGGCGGCTGCTTGCAGTCCCGTGCCCGCTCCGCCGAGACCAGGACCACGGCGAGGGCGCCGTCGGTCTCCAGGCAGTTGTCGAACAGGCACAGCGGCTCGGAAATCATGCGGGCGCTGAGGTACTCCTCCATCGTGAGCTTGCGGCCGTGCATGATCGCCGCCGGGTTGGCGTTGGCGCGGTTGCGGCAGGCGATGGCGACGTTGCCGAGGTGCTCGCGCGTCAGGCCGTACTCGTGCATGTAGCGGCGCGCGAGCACGGCGATCTCGTCGACCGGCCGCAGCAGCCCGAAGGGACGCGTCCACTGCGCCGGCGTCGGCAGCTGGTTCACGGTGTCGGTCCAGGGCCTGGGCCCGCTGCCGCGCTTGCGTGAGCGCCAGGCCACGCCGACGCTCGCCTGTCCGGTCGCGATCGCCATCGCCAGGTGCCCGACCGTCGCGCAGGATCCGCCGCCGCCGAAGCCGATCCGGGAGAAGAAGGTGACGTCGCCGGCCCCGACCGCCTTGGCCACCTCGACCTCGTCGGTGGCCTCCATGGTGTAGGCGGCGAACGCGTCGACTTCGCGCGCGGCGATTCCGGCGTCGTCCAGGGCCATGGCGATGGCCTGGCAGGCGAGCGCCTTCTCCGAGGGCTCCAGGTGTTTGGCGAACTCGGTCTGGCCGATGCCGACGATCGCGGCCCGGTCCTTCAAAGGCGACGGATTCATGCACCTTCCCATCTGACGCAGCGTCAGATAGATCCCTATCATGAGCCCCGAAACGGTGCCAGAGCCACATCCCTCGCGCGAAAGGCCCTTGCGGTGACGACTTTGCAGCATGGCGAGACCACGATCCCGGCCCTGGTGGCGCGCGCCGCCGCGGAGTTCGGCGACCGGGAAGCGGTGGTCGACGGCAACGAGCGGCTGACCTTCGAGCAGCTGGCGTCGCGGGTGCGACAGGCGGGCCGGGCGATGATCGCCTGGGGTGTCGGGCCCGGTGATCGGGTGGCGATCTGGGCGCCGAACTCGGCGGAGTGGATCGTGACGGCGCTGGGAGCGGTGTCGGTCGGCGCCGTGCTGGTGCCGTTGAACACTCGGCTGAGGGCGGCCGAGGTCGGCTACGTCCTGAAGAAGTCGGCTGCGAAGCTGGTCGCGGTGTCCGGCGAGTTTCTCGGTGTGGACTACGTGGCGCGGCTGACGGCGATCCGGGACGAGCTGCCGGGTCTGGAAACGTTGACCGCGTTCACCGACGGCGGGCTGCCGCCGGTGGTGTCGCGGCGGCAGTTCCGGGCGCCGGGGATGAAGGTTCCGGCCTCTGTGTTCGACGAAGCGGCGGCTTCGGTGACTCCTGATTCGCCCGGCGATCTGTTCTTCACTTCGGGGACCACGGGGAATCCGAAGGGCGTGATCACCACGCACGGGCAGAGCACACGGGCGTTCCATCAGTGGTCGGAGATCGTCGGGCTGCGGGCCGGCGACCGGTATCTGATCGCGAACCCGTTCTCGCACACGTTCGGGTACAAGGCGGGGATCCTGGCGTGTCTGATGCGCGGCGCGACGATGGTGCCGTTGGCGTCGTTCGATGCGGAGGCGCTGTTCGAGACCGTCGAGCGGGAGCGGATCACGGTGTTCCCGGCGGCTCCGGCGGTGTACCAGATGATGCTGGCGCACCCGGAGCTCGGCAAGCACGATCTCAGTTCCCTGCGAGCGGCGGCGACCGGAGCGGCGGTGATCCCGGTCGAGTTGATCCACCGGATGCGCGACACGCTGGGTTTGGAGTCGGTGATCACCGCGTACGGGCTGACCGAGGCCACCGGCGTGGTCACGATGAGCCGGGACGGCGACGATCCGGAGGTCATCGCGCGCACGTCGGGCCGGGCGATCGAGGGCGTCCAGGTGCGCATCGCCGGAGGTACGAACGAGATCCTGGTCTCCGGCTACAACGTGATGCGCGGCTACTTTGAAGACGAGGACGCCACCGCCGAGGCGATCGACGCCGACGGCTGGCTGCACACCGGGGACGTCGGCGAGCTGGACGCCGCCGGGAACCTGCGGATCACCGACCGGATCAAGGACATGTTCATCTGCGGCGGGTTCAACGCCTATCCGGCGGAGATCGAGCAGGTGCTGCTGACGTATCCGGGCGTGCAGGAGGCGGCGGTCGTCGGCGTGCCGGACGAGCGGCTCGGCGAGGTCGGGAAGGCGTTCGTGATCGTGGCGCCGGGGCGGGAGGTCGCGCCCGAGGCGCTGATCGAGCACGCCGGGGAACGCCTCGCCAACTACAAGGTGCCGCGGCACGTCGAGGTGGTCGAGGCGTTCCCGCGGAGTTCTCTGGGCAAGGTGCTCAAGCGCGAGTTGCGGTGAGGCGGCCGGGCGGGGCGGCTACCCCTTCTCAATTCGTGTCATAACGGGCAGAACATGGAATGATCCTGATCCCATGAGGCACAGACTTCTTCTTCGGCGGCGGACCGGCCTGCTGGCGGCCGTCCTCCTGGTGGCGCTCTCCGGGGGTGCGATCCCGGCGGCTGCCGACGCCGGGATCACCGACGATCCCCTGGTGCTGGTCACCGCGGCTGTATGGGACGGTGCTCCGGTGGACGAGATCCCGGCCGGGCCCATGGTCGCCGGCGGATTCCACATCCACGCGCACCTTTCGATCTTCGTCGACGGCGTACAGGCGTGGCTTCCGGCCGGGGTGGGGGTGACGCGGCCGATCGTGCTGGACCCGGCGCGGCCCGACCCGGTGGTCACGGCGGCGGCCGGTTTCTACTGGCTGCACACCCACGACGAGTCCGGGGTCATCCACGCCGAGGCGCCCCAGCCGCACGCCTTCACGCTGGGGCAGTTCTTCGACATCTGGGGCCAGCCGCTGTCCCGGCATCGTGTCGGGCCGGCTCAGGGCGATGTCTCGGTGCTGGTCGACGGGCAGCTGTTCGAGGGCGACCCGAGGTCCGTGCCGATCACGTCGCACGCGACGATCCAGCTGAACGTGGGGCAGGACGTGGCGTTCCAGCCCTATCTCTTCCCCTCGAACTACTGAAGCTCATCGACCCGGAGCGCGCGGTTCTGGTCGAGGCGTCGAGTCGAGCACGCCCTCCTCGGCGAGGTCGAGGTCTCGATGACGCGCGCCGTCACGGCCGCCGCGCGCACCGGCGACCGCCGCCTGCATCGCCCGAATGGCGGCACACGTTCGACCTCGAAACTCGGAGCGGCACGGTGCACATCGCAAAAAGATCCCGACTCAGAACTCTGAGTCGGGATTCCTCGTCCGCGCGCCGGCGCCTGAAGCCCCTGCGCCCGGCGGCCTCACACCGTGATCGGCACCTCGTAAACCTCGCTGGCCGGGTGACCAGCGCGCTCGTGGATCCGCATCACGGCCTCCTTGCTGGGGCCGGTGGACAGGCAGAACGCCATGCCGGACTCGGGATCGAGCCAGGCCTTCTCGAAGTGCACGCCCTCCTCGCCCTCGATGTCGAGGTCGGCTTGATGCGCTTCCTGCAACTGCTCCTCGGTCACGCCGATGAAGCCCTTGTGGACATCCATGAATGTCGCCACGGTGACCACCTTTCCTTTCCGCCGTGGTGTGCCTTCCAGCATCGCCGCTTCCTGTGCATCGCGCCTGATCGCCGAAATTCTCCAAGGCCGCGGACGAGCTCGCGCAGCGCCACGGTTCGCGTCCTAGGCGGAAGAAGACGCCACGCGGTATCGCGCCTACGCGGGCGGCATCATTGTCGGCAGGCTCCCCGTGACGACCGACGAGCGAACTGCGCCGATGAGAGCTGTCAACTGATGGGCCTCCATCGCCGACCGCACCGTTCCGGCTCCCGCATCGCCCAAAGCGATCACCGAGACTGAGGCGGCCTGCGGCTACCGGCTGCCGCCGCTGCTGGTGCGACTGTTCACCGACGTCGCCAATGGCGGATTCGGTCCGCGCCACGGGATCTACGGCGTGCGTGGTCACGACTGGTTCAGCGCCGAGATGTTCGGTGACATGACCGAGGCTGCCGTTGGGATAGCCGGCACGTCGCGGTCGGAATGGCGTTACGACCCCTGGCTGCTGCCGTTGAAAGACTGGGGTTGCGCGATCATGACCTGGATTGACTGCCGCGATCCGGCC
>JAEKKI010000146.1 GCA_019510485.1 Catenulisporales bacterium | reverse complement strand
GAACACGCACGTGAAGATCGTGGACGAGTTCCGCCAGGACCGGGTGCTGCCGATCGGCGCGGCCGGCGAGGTGGTGGTGTTCGGGCCGCAGCTGTTCCAGGGCTACTGGAACCAGGAGGAGGAGACCCGGCAGACGCTGCGCAACGGCTGGCTCTACACCGGCGACATCGGGGTGATGTCGCCGGACGGGTTCGTGACGCTGATCGACCGGAAACGGGACGTGGTCATCGCCTCGGGCTTCTCGATCTACCCCTCGGAGGTCGAGGACGTGCTGCGCGAACACCCGGCGGTGTACGACGCGGCGGTGATCGGGGTGCCGGATCCGTATCGGGGCGAGAACGTGAAGGCGGTTATTCAGGTCGCGGAGGGGATGCAGGTCAGTGCGGATGAGCTGGATGTGTTCTGTCATCAGCACCTGGCGCCTTACAAGGTGCCGAAGATCTTCGCCTTCCGGGACGGCCTGCCGCGGAACATGATCGGGAAGGTGCTGCGGCGGGTGCTGCGGGAGGAGCATGCGGCGGAACAGGCTGAGCAGGGCGGGTCGGGGGCGGATCAGGATCCGTTTGCTGATTTTCGGCGGTGAGGGTGGTCGGTACGGGGGCGGGTCGTTCGGGTTCGGGGTCGGATTTGGTGGCAAGGTGCGGTGGGTGGGTGGTTTGGAGAGCTTTTACGGCCTTCGGCCACGGTGCCCGGGTTCCGCCGGGAGTCGCAGTTCGTCGGTCGGCTTCGCACAGGTCGCGTCGGCGGCGTGTGGTGCGTCAGCGTCCTGGTTCAGTGGACGACCACTGCTTGGGCCGACTCGACGCGCACCGGTATCGGCTGTGATTGCGGGGTCATGGTCACCTTTCCGCTTTGGCCGCCGCCGGTCCAGGTGATGTCCCAGGTGGTGATGCCGTAGACCTGGAACTGCTGGTTCGGTTGGCCGGCGGAGGTGGTGGCGTAGGTGTAGGAGCAGTCTCGCACCGTGGTCGCCGCCATTCCGGGCTTGTACGGGGTGCCCTTGCCGCACACCAGGGTGTGGCCGTCGCCCATGTGCCATTCGATCTGCCGGGCCTGGGCGGTGACCGTCACGGTGATCCCGCCGGCGGTGATGGTCTTCTGGATCGGGCCCCAGTGCGTGAGCTCATCGCCCCACTGGGTGGGCTCCGGGGTGTCGTCGGTCCACAGCCAGATCGGGATTCCCACGATGGCGGGCTTGCCGAGCGGCGGGGCGATGCCGTTGGTCGGGCCGTGCATGATCAGCTCGGTCATCGCCATCAGCGCGACGTCGGCTGGGGCGGGTCCACCGCCGGGCGGCTTGGGCAGCCACTTCATCGCCCCCGGCTTCAATACCGTTGGGCTTCCCACATAGGGAGCCACAAAGCAGGTCACGTTGTACACCGCGCCGTCCCCGGGCTGATGCCCCTCCCAGCTGGGGTCACCCGCGGGTGGCTGCGGCAGGGCGACTTTGAAATAGCAGTAGGTTGACCGGTCGTACCAGCCCTCGTCCGGATCCTCGCACGGCACAGGGATGTCGTCCTCCGGCGGCGGTTTGGTGCAGGTCGGCTGAGTACCGCCGCCTTTGCTGCCCGACGGCGCCGACGACGAGGGCGCCGACGACGTGACAACGATGCTGCCCATGCACGTCCCCGTGATCGGGTCCAGCGACTGCGTGGGTGGGCATACGTTGATCTCGCCGGTCGGGGATGGGCTCGGCGGGCCTGCTTGGGCCGCCGACAACCCGGTCGCGGCGACAGCAAGGATCGCGGCGGCGGCAACGGCGGCCGAGGCCAAGGCGACGGACCGGGTCAGCACGGCTTATCCAGAGCGAGGTTGTAGGTCAGCGCCATCCAGTTGCCCTGCGGCTCTTGGACGACCACTACGGTCAGTATGTGCGGCACGGTCGGTGATCCGGCGCTGTCCCCCTTCTTGTGCCCGTCCCCGTCGGCGGCGAATATCACCCTCCAGCTCGGGCCGCCGAAGCAGTCGGTGATCGTGACGGTGGCCGGTTTCGACGACAAGTTCGTCGCGCTCACCTGCGGGGAGCTTTGGGGCTTGCCCACATAGATGACATGCTTCTTCAGATCCCCACTGTACGCACTGGTGATCTTCAGATAGGCATCGCCTGAGGCGTATTTAGGCACCTCGGCGCTGAACTGGTTGGTGTTCAGCTCCTCGGTCATCGCCTTCACCATGTTGCTATAAACGGCCAGCGCATCAGCCTTGGCCTTCTCCGTCGGATCGACCGACGACGGAGAACTCGACGTCGGTGCCGAACTGGAGACCGATGCCGAGGCCGAAGACGAGCTCAACGTCGACGGCGGCGGAGTGCCCGCGGAGGAGTTGGTCCCGCTTCCCGATCCACAGGCCGCCAGGGCCGCACAGATGAGAAAGGCAACTGCGACGACGTGGACTGACGTGCGCTTCGGACTCAACTCGATCCCCCTACGAGCCACCAACAGAACAGTGACGACTTGATCACTCACGCCACACGCGCGTCAAGTCGCAACGCTCTGATAATTGATCAGCCAAAATACGGGGGAAACGGGTTGGCGTCCAGTAGCCCACCGCTCACCAAGGGTGGCCTCGGCGTTGTCGGCGGGTCCGGTCCTGAACTAGGTTGGTCGGCGTTGCTCTGTGGACGGGTGAGTTCGAAGGCTTATGTGATGCGGGGGGACCGTGGCAGACCTTTACATTGACACGCACGCGTTATCGGACTTCGCGGGCCAGCTCAGGGGGTTGCTGGCGGACTTCTCAGCCCCGCTGCACAGTCCGGGCGGCGTCTGTGACGGCTCGCTGCTGGACCAGATGAGCAGCCTTTCCTCCACCGACCACGCCTGCGGCAGCAGCCTGAACAACTACCTGAGCACGCTGGCCGGATTCGCCGACACCGCCGCGCAGGCCGCCGAGAACCTCGATACCGCATTGGCGCACGACCTCCCGCCGCACGTCCACGGTTCGCGGATCCAGGAGGCGTTTTGAGCACGACCAGTACCGGCGGCGGTGGCGTCCTGCCCTCATACGATCCATGGGACGGCGACCCGGCGGAGTACGACGCGTTCGCGACCAAGCTCGGCGCCCGCGAAGCCCACACCACCGAGATCCGCATCGGCATCGTCAGCCTGGCCAGAGACCCCTCCTTGACCCGCTGGCTGGGCAAGAGCGCCGACGCGTTCCGGGCGACGCTGGAGCCGCTGCCGAACCTTCTGGAACAGATGGCGGACGTCTACAACCAGGCCGCGACGGCCGTCCGTTCCTATGCCCAGGCCCTGCGCGACGGGCAGGCATCGTTCGCCAAGACGCAGTCCTCGCTCCAGGCACAGGTCCTGGCCAACCCCGCGAACGCGGGCGGCCGCGGCGGCGCGGCGGCGCTGCTGGCTTCCCACGCCGACCAAGCCTCGCAGGATCACGACAAGGCGAAGCAAGCCTGCGTGCGGGAACTGGCCGAAGCCGACGACCACCTGCGACTGGTCAAGGCAGCCCTGGCCGATCGGCGCTTCGCGGACTTCACCGAGACGTTCACCAGCTTCCACGGCGACATCGCGGACCTCGCCGGGTTGCAGTACGCAGGCGCGGATCTGTTCAGCGGCCAGCTCGACGCCTTGCGCGCGACGATCGGCGGTGGCGCCGGCGCGCTCACGCCTGAGCAGTTCCGCGCCGAGATCCAGGACATGATCAACCAGTACGGGGACAACTCCGACTTCTGGCTCGGGTTCGGGCCGCTGCTGGGTCAGATCCCCGGCTACCTGGACCAGCACGACAAGCAGCCCGACGGAAGCCTCACACCGGAAGACCAGGCATTGCTGGCCCAGCTCGGCCAGGCCACGGCGAAGGCCGCGTCGGTAGGCAAGCTCAACTTCCTGATCAGCACCACGAATGGGACAGACCTGGCGGGCTTGACCCGGATCGTCGCCGCGGCCGGTGGCGGCCGGGCATTCGGCAGCGGCCCGGGCGCCCAGTTCCTGGCCGACCTCGTCACGAAGATGACGGATCTCGCCACGAACTCCGCGGGCGATCCCCACTACTCCGGCTTCTGCAACGCGGTGTCCCAGGCGTTGCAGGCAGCCACCCAGGACGGCGACGCCGTTCGGTTGGCCCTGTCCGGGGCCGGGGGCCAGCAACTGGTCACGCAACTGCTGCGAGGATCGGTGGCGCTGAAAGAGCTGATGGGCACCCTCGGCGGGACGTATGCGATCGACTTCCCGCCGAGTTTCCCCGATGCGGCAGCGATCGCGGCGTTCCTCAACGCGGGCGTCATGACGAGTCGAGGTAATGATCCAACGACGCGACAGGCTTTGCAGGTTGCATTAAACCTAGTCAAGGCGACATCGGAGTTCAGCAACTGGAATCCGTCCAACAAAGAGCACATCTGCACAGTAGGTGAACTACCAGCCTCGATCGGATCGGCGTTACGCAACTACGCTACAGCCAACATGTTTGACCTTTCCCAATCGACAGCGGACAGTTCGACGCAGGATGTCACCTGGCGTGGCGGTATCCCGGGCAACCCGTATACTTTTACGGTGCCCAATGCCGATGCGCAGGCCTTCCTCAAGGTGGCGTTGCAGGATCCCCACGACGCCATGGCCTACCAGGCACTGGTTGCGAAGAAATACACGGAGGCGGTAAGCAACGCAATCCGCTTCGGTCCGGTGAACGATCTCACGCCGGGATACGCGAACCTGATCAGCTCCACCCAGCTACTCATCGATCGCCATAGCGTCAGCGCGGCCCAGCAGATCGACGCGCGCAACGCGAACCACTTGTTGATCGTCAACATGATCGGCGGCGCGTTCGGCAACGCTCCAGGCCCGGACACGCTCGGCGCGGCTCAGTCGATCGAAGGCCTCATGCAACCGGCGATCGGCGGCGGGTCCGGGTTCATCGGCAGATTCTTCGACACCAGTCACGCGGCACAAGCACAAGCGGCCAACCACGTCGCAGATATCGGTCTGGTTGACTTCGCCAGGCTCCTCGCCGCGCAAGGTGCATACGACGCCGGAGCGCTCGCCGTGGTCACCCATGAGCCGGACGCGGCACATCCTCTGCCTTCTGGCGTCATTCCCATCGGCCCGGACGTGGTAGACGCCAGCGGAAAGATCCAGAACACGGCTGCCTTCCAGTCCTGGTGGATTACTGGCCAAAACCCGGTCCTGGGCCAAAGCGGGCAACCGCTCAGTCACTATGTCGACCAGATTCAGAATGCGATGGCCATCCACTCATGAACCGACACTCACACCGGACAGGCCTTCTCGCGATTGCGGTTCTTGTCATGACCGCCACAGCTTGCTCTCACAGCACGTCCGCGCCCAGGCCGAAGGAGGCCGATCTTGACGACGATGCGCGTGCGCGCGCCCACATCATCCTCACGCAGATAGCTATGGACACCGAAGGGTCGGACTTCGGCAGCCTGAACCTCACCCGCGACATAGTGATCAATGGTGTCGTGACCGCGTCACCGGGCTTCAGTTCCTGGTATGTGGTGGGCCAGAACTTGAAGCTTTCCAAGACCTCTTCGGTCACGATCATGAACGAGGCCGACAAGGCGACGGCGGCCCTGCGCCGGCTGTCACGATTGCAGAGCGCCAAGGATCGCAAGCATCATGTCCCCGCGTTGACCACCGACGAGGTGACTCACATGATCATCGTTCAGGAGCTCATGGATGCGGGGTACCTGACGTCGGCCGACACGCCCGGCATGTTTGGCCCGAACCACGACATCCAGCCAGGCAGCGCGCTGGACACTTGGTACGCGGCGCACGCCGATCGGCCACTTGCGCCCGGGGCGAGCGTCACCTTGGCCACCGAGGCCAGCCGGGTCGCCGCGGAGATCGACAAACCACAGCCCTGATCTGGCGGGCCTCACCGATCCTTCAGATCACATCATCGTCGGCCCAGCTCTCCAACGGCCCCCGTACACGACCCGCCGCGCAAAGGAGGCCAACAGCAGTGTGTCGGCGTCTCTCCAGCGACATCCTGCGTGCATCACGTCGGTGTCCACGGTGCACCAGCACTCCACTGCCACCCGCCGACGCGAACTGCGCGAAGCCCGCCGGCGAACTGCGGCTCCCAGCCGAACCCGTGCACCGTGGCCGAAGGCCGTAATAAAGCTCTTCAACCACCCACCCACCGCACCTTGCCACCGAATCCGAACCCGAATTCGAACCCGACCCACAACCAAAAGACCAACCCGAAACAGCCCTAATCATCCCGCTCAGTCCGCGTGTGCTCATCCACCAAAGCCCGCAACTCCCCCGCCGCCCGCCGCGCCGCCTTCCCACCGGACGCCTGGATCCCCATCGCCGGCAGCACCTCGCCGCTGTCCAGGTCCAGCAGCACCCACGGGTCGCCGGGGCGCAGGTTCACCCGGACGATCTGCGCCCACTCCAGATGCTGCGTGCGGACCGTGTTCACCACGGTCACGCCCTGCTCGTCGGCGACGATGCGGGGCCGGGCCAGCAGGTACAGCCCGGCCGAGATCAGCGGGCCGATCGCGGCGAAGCCCGTCCGTTCCGGGATCGACCAGGCCGTGGGGCCGGTGTCCGGCAGTATCAGGGCCACGACGACCAGTGTCGCGATCAGCAAGCTCGACACCGCGTACACGGCCACGCGGGTGCGGGTCGGCCGGAACGTCACCGGCAGCCGGGGCACCGTGTCCGGGGCCGGAAGGGCGAACGGGTCGGAGGGTTCGGGCGCCTGGTCGTGATCATGGTTGTCCGTCACCTGCGCGCTGGTCCGTTTCATTCCGGGCTCGTCGAACCCTGACAACTAAAGCCGACACGCGAGGATATCCGTGACGAGGATCCCCCTGGCACCCAGATCCCACAAATCGTCCATCATCCGCTGGGCCTCGGCGCGCTTGACCATCGACCGCACCGCGACCCAGCCGCGGTCGTGCAGCGGGGAGACGGTCGGGGACTCGATGCCCGGGGTGATCCGCACCGCCTCGTCCACGTCCTCGGCCCGGATGTCGTAGTCCATGAGCACGTACTCGCGCGCGGTGATGACCCCCTTGAGCCGCCGCACGAACTGCTGGACCGCCGGACTGTCCTCGGCCCCGGCCCGCCGGATCAGCTGCGCCTCGGAGGTCAGGATCGGCTCGCCGAACACCTCCAGCCCGGCGTGCCGCAGCGTGGTCCCGGTCTCCACGACGTCAGCCACCACGTCCGCCACGCCGAGCGCGATCGACACCTCCACCGCGCCGTCGAGCTTCACCACCTCGGCGTTCACCCCGGCCCCGGCCAGGTAGTCGCGGACCACACCGGGGTACGCGGAGGCGATGCGCAGTCCGGCCAGCCCGGCGACGCCCGGCTCCTTGGCGACCTTCTCGACCGTCGCGGGCAGCGCGGCGAAGCGGAAGGTGGATCGGGCGAAGCCCAGGTCCATGATCGGCTCGGCCGACGCCCCGGAGTCCAGCAGCAGGTCACGGCCGGTGATCCCGATGTCCAGCCGCCCGGAGCCGACGTAGGTGGCGATGTCGCGCGGGCGCAGGAAGAAGAGCTCGGCGTTGTTGGCCGGATCGACGACCATCAGCTCCTTGCCGTCCTTGCGGGGGCGGTAGCCGGCCTCATGGAGCATCGCCGTGGCCGCCTCGGAGAGCGATCCCTTGTTCGGCAGGGCGATGCGCAACATGGTGTGTGACCTTTCGGTTACCGGTGGTTGATAGATCTCCCGCCGCAAGTATCGACCACTGTGCGGCCCGGGGGTGGGGTTGTTCACTCGGTGGGATGAACGGCGGAGCGGGGGAACGCGAGGGGCTCCGCCGAAGCAGAGCCCCTCGCCACAAGCACACATCACAGGTACTTGTACACATCCCCCAAGTCCAACCCGCGAGCCAGCATCAGCACCTGCACGTGATACAGCAGCTGAGAGATCTCCTCAGCCGTCCGATCCCCGTCCTCATACTCGGCAGCCATCCACACCTCGGCCGCCTCCTCCACGATCTTCTTCCCGATCGCGTGCACGCCCAGGCCCAGCAGCTCCACCGTCCGAGATCCCTCCTCGCCGCGCTCCGCCTTCGCGGACAGCTCGCCGAACAAGACCTCGAAGGTCTTCGCCGTCACCGGAACCGCGGTTCCCACCGGGACCTCCACCGGCTCGTCGGCGCTGGGCGAGGCGTTCACTGCGCCGCCCCGATCTTCTTCAGCAGCTGCGCGGTGTACACCGCGGCCTCGACGGCCTCGCGGCCCTTGTCCTCGCTGGAGTCCGGCAGGCCGGCGCGGGCCAGGGCCTGCTCCTCGGTGTCGCAGGTGAGCAGGCCGAAGCCGATCGGGGTGCCGGTGTCCAGGGCCACCCGGGACAGGCCGTCGGTGGCCGCGGCGCAGACGTAGTCGAAGTGCGGGGTGCCGCCGCGGATGACCACGCCGAGGGCCACCACCGCGTCGTAGGTGACGCCGCCGCTGGAGGCCAGCGCCTGGGTCACCACCGGGAGCTCGAAGGCGCCCGGTACCCGGTACAGGTCGTGCCGCGCGCCGATCTCGGCGAGCGCCTTCTGCGCACCGGCCACCAGGCCGTCCATGACCTCGGTGTGCCACTGCGCGGCCACCACCGCGACCCTGAGGTCCGCGCCGCCCTCGACGCTGATGGCCGGCGCTCCCGCTCCGCTCACGTTTCTCTTCACTCCTCGTGCATATATGTAGGGCGCTTCGCGTGCCTGTCCAGCGCGCGGGCTCAGTCTTCCAGACCCGGCGCGGCGGCCGGGGTCCGGTCTCGGTGGTCGGTTGTCGGTTGCCGGTTGTCGGTTACCGAGAAGAAACCGGCGATCAGGTCCCGACCGCGGTGGCCAGGTGCTCGGCCTCCTGCTCCTCCAGGTCCGGCAGCCGGCAGCGGCACCCGGCCGGTCACCGTCAGCCCGAAGCCCTCCAGCGCGCTGCGCTTGGCCGGGTTGTTGGTCAGCAGCCGCATCGACCGCACGCCGAGGTCGGCCAGGATCTGCGCGCCGGTGCCGTAGTCGCGCGCATCGGCCGGCAGGCCCAGCTCCAGGTTGGCGTCCACGGTGTCGTGGCCGAGCTCCTGCAGCTGGTAGGCGCGCAGCTTGTGCATCAGGCCGATGCCCCGGCCCTCGTGGCCGCGCATGTAGAGGACGACGCCGCGGCCTTCCTGCTCCACGGCGTGCAGCGCGGCGTGCAGCTGCGGGCCGCAGTCGCAGCGCAGCGAGCCGAAGATGTCCCCGGTCAGGCATTCGGAGTGGACCCGCACCAGCACGTCCTCGCCGTCGCCGATCTCGCCGCGCACCAGCGCGACGTGCTCGGCGCCGTCCACATCGGAGCTGTAGCCGACGGCGCTGAACTCGCCGAAGACGGTCGGCAGCCGGGTCTCGGCGACCTTGGTCACCGACTTCTCGGTCCGGCGCAGGTAGGCGATCAGGTCCGCGATGGAGATCAGCGCCAGGTCGTGCTCCTTGGCGAACACGGCCAGCTCCGGCAGCCGCGCCATCGACCCGTCGTCGTTGACGATCTCGCAGATCCCGGCGGCCAGCGGCAGTCCGGCCAGCCGGCACAGGTCGATCGAGGCCTCGGTGTGCCCGGGGCGGACCAGCACGCCGCCGGGGTTGGCGCGCAGCGGGAACACGTGGCCGGGCCTGGTCAGATCGTCGGCGCGGGTCTGCGGGTCGGCCAGCAGCCGGATGGTGCGGGCCCGGTCGGCGGCCGAGATGCCGGTGCTGACACCGTCGCGCGCGTCCACCGACACCGTGTAGGCGGTGCCCTTGCGGTCCTGGTTGATCGCGGTCATCGGCGGCAGGTTCAGCCGGTCGGCGTCCACCGCCGGCAGCGGCACGCAGATCACCCCGGAGGAGTACCGGATGGTGAAGCCCACGACCTCGGGCGTGGCCAAGGACGCGGCGAAGATCAGGTCGCCCTCGTTCTCCCGGTCCTCGTCGTCGACCACGACGACCGGACGGCCGGCGGCCAGGTCGCGCAGCGCGCGTTCGATACCGTCCAGGACTATCGACTCCGCGCTCATGCCGCGGCCTCCTTCAGGGTGTCGGCCTTCCGGGCCGGGGCGGAGCTGGGGACAGTGCTGGGAGCGGGAGCGGTGACCGAACGCGCGGCGCGGGCCTCGATCACCGGCTGCCGCATGCCCGCGACCGCGTTGGCCCAGTCGAAAGGGCCTTTCATGAGCGCTGCCCGCCGATGCTCGCACCCGCGGGCTGAGCCGCGGTCTTGCCGTCGAGCCCGAGCAGCCGCTCGGTGTACTTGGCGATGACGTCCACTTCGAGGTTCACCGGCGCCCCGGCCTGCTTGCCGCCCAGCGTGGTGAGCTCCAGCGTGGTCGGGATCAGGCTGACGCTGAAGCTGTCGGCCTCGGCCTCGACCACGGTCAGCGAGATGCCGTCCACGGTGATCGAGCCCTTGTCCACGACATAGCGCGCCAGCTCCGCCGGCAGCGAGATGCGCACGACTTCCCAGTGCTCGCCGGGGATGCGCTCCAGCACCGTGCCGACACCGTCCACATGCCCCTGCACCAGGTGTCCGCCGAGCCGCGCCCCGAGCTGCATCGGCCGCTCCAGGTTCACCGGATCTCCCGGCCGCAGATCGCCGAGGTTGGATTTGACCAGCGTCTCGGCCATCACGTCGGCGGTGAACTCGCCCGCCGCGGCGGCGTCCCGGCCGCTCTCGATGACGGTCAGACAGACGCCGTTGACGGCGATGGACGATCCGTGCTCGGCGTCGGACGTGACGATCGCGCCGGCCACGCGCAGCCGCGCCGAATCCCCCGCGACGTCCAGCGCCACGACCCGGCCGAGCTCCTCGACGATGCCAGTGAACACCGTGTACTCCCCAAATCCGCCTCATCCGCGCGCCGGGCGGCGCACGGTCAGAACCCGGACTCCGGGAGGTGGGGTGCATCGAGGGAGGCGGCGCGCCACGGCAACCGGCCCGCTTTCGGCGGGTGCCGTCGCGAACGCCGCGACAGGTCGGCGCCGGCCCGCTGGCCCTGGCTGGAAAGCCCCAGGCAACGCAAGGCGGCACGCCCGTCGCGTGCAGCCTCCCATCCGGACTTTAACCGTCGGTCCCGGAATTCCACCGGATCGGCCGCCCGTTCGCCGAGGCGAACAAGCGGTTCGCGGACTGTCACCGCCGGTTCGGAATTTCACCGACCCCGGAGCACGCGTTCGTCGTTCGCAACCAGTGTGCCACGCGATTCATTCCCACCCGACCCGGGCGTGGCGCGAGTCACGCCGGCTACAGAAGAACTGTAACAGGTTCTAGTTTTGCCCGGAAGGGCGGAAGCGGCCATGGGCACGACACGCCGCGGCCCGCTTCGACAGCGCCCTGACCGCTACGCGCACCGCATCCGGGCCAGCCCCCGCGACCACGCTCGCAGGCTCCTCAGAAAAGCTGGAGGACTGCCGCCAATGCGCCAGGACGCTGGTCGACAGGCAGGTGGTCGACCAGGTGGACCCGGCAACCCAGCGCTTCGGCGCCGGCGTCCGCGACACGGTCATCGCCCACCATGAGGGCCTCGCCGGGTGCTACCCCGAGTTTGTCGCAGGCCGCTCGGAAGAGCCGGGGATCCGGCTTCTGCGCCCCCTGCTCGAAGGAGAGGAAGTAGGCGTCGACGAGGTGGTCGACACCGTGGTCTCGAAAGACGGGGCGCATGTCCCAGCCGATGTTGCTGACGACTGCCACCGGGATGCCTCGTCGGCGCAGAGCGCGGAGGGTGTCCTCGGTGTCGGGATAGGGTCGCCAGGCCCCGGGCATCTGAGAACGGGCATACAAGGCCTCGGCAAGGTCAGCCGATGGAGGCAACGCCTCCCGCGCAAGGGCGGTGAAGGCAGCCCGGTGTCGTTCAGCGCTCAGGTCGCGTTCGGCCCACAGCCCCTCCAAAAGCTTCGGTACGCGACGAGGAGGCACGCCTCCGGGCAGAGCCCCGAACTCCTCCAACTGACTGGTACACGCAGCGAGTTCGCTCTCGGTGACGGCCAGGCCGGCATCTGCCACCACCGCGCGCAGCCAATCCGCGGTCGATTCGATGCGGAAGAGGGTTCCAGAGAAGTCGAACATCACACCCTTGATCATGTCGGCGATCCTTGCCGCACCTGCAAGCCGGCCGCAAGCCCGAGACACGATCAAGATCCCAAGTTGGAGGTTACGCCACGCGCGCCGCCGCGCTCTCCGCCTGCTCCCGCAGTGCTTGCACCGCGGCATCCGGGTCCTGAGCCCCATACACCGCCGACCCGGCCACGAACACGTCCGCGCCGGCCGCCGCGCAGCGCTCGATGGTCTCGGCCGAGACGCCGCCGTCGATCTGCAGCCAGACCACACCGCCGTGCCGGTCGATCATGTCCCGGGTGCGGCGTATCTTCGGCAGCACCACGTCCAGGAACCGCTGCCCGCCGAAGCCGGGCTCGACCGTCATCAGCAGGACCATGTCGAGCTCTGACAGCAGGTCCTCGTACGGCTCGATCGGCGTCGCGGGCTTCAGCGCCATGCCGGCCCGCGCCCCCGCCGTGCGGATCGCCCGCGCCAGCCGGATCGGCGCGGCGGCCGCCTCGACGTGGAACGTCACGCTGCCGGCCCCGGCCTCGGCGAAGCCCGGCGCCCAGCGGTCCGGTTCCTCGATCATCAGGTGGCAGTCCAGCGGCCGCGGCGAGGCCTTCACCAGCGACTCCACCACCGGCAGGCCCAGCGTCAGGTTGGGCACGAAGTGGTTGTCCATCACGTCGACGTGGATCCAGTCCGCCGACGGGACCGCGTTGACCTCCGCGGCCAGGCGCGCGAAGTCGGCGGACAGGATGGACGGGGAGATCTGGATGGAGCCCATGGGCCAAGTCTGGCAGATCTGCGAGTTTTCACCGGAGCCGGGCCGACCGGAAGCCCGCCCTCTAGGAACGGCGCAGCAGCGCGAGATACATGGCGTCGGTGCCATGCAGATGCGGCCACAGCTGGACGTCCGGTCCGCCGCCGAGGTCCGGCACGTCGGGCAGCAGCGGCCGGGCGTCCACGCGCTCGACGTCCCGGCGCGCCTTCACCACCTGCCGGACCACATCGCGGGTCTCCTCCAGGTGCGGTGAGCAGGTCACATATGCGACCAGCCCGCCAGGTCGCACGGAGTCGATCGCCGAGGACAAAAGCCTGCGTTGCACTCGCGTCAACCGCTCCAGGTCCTCCGGCACCCGCCGCCACCGCGACTCCGGACGCCGCCGCAGAGCGCCGAGACCGGTGCACGGCGCGTCGAGCATGACCCGGTCGAACGAGCCCGGCTGCCACGGCGCGCGGATGCCGTCGGCGGCGATGACTTGGAGAGAGCCGGTGCCCTCACCTTCCAGGGCCCGCTCCCCATACCCCCGCAGCGCCCTGCGCACCAGCTCCGCCCGATGCGGCGCGATCTCGTTCGCCAGCAACGACGCCCCGCGCTCCAGAGCCAACCCCGCCAGCAGCGCGGCCTTCCCACCGGGCCCGGCGCACATGTCGAGCCACCGCTCGTCCCGTCCTTCCAGCGGCGCCGCGGCCAGCGCGACGGCGACCAGCTGACTGCCCTCGTCCTGCACCCCGGCCCGGCCTTCGCGCACCGGATCCAGCGCGGCCGGGTCGCCGCCCGCCAGGTACGCCGCGTACGGCGAGTACCGCGCCGCCAGCGCCCCGAGCTCTGTCAACTCCTTGACATCGCCCAGCCCGGGCCGGGTCACCAGCGTCACCCCGGGCCGTGCGTTGTCGGCCTCCAGCAGCTCCCCGATGTCCCGATGCGCGCGCTCGGCCCCGCGGTGCGCCTGCAACGAGTCCCAGAGCGCTGAGACGATCCAGCGCGGGTGCGAGCGCGACGCCGAGAGGAAGCCCTCGGGATCGTCCTGCGGGTCCGGGGCGATCCGCTCGATCCAGGCCGCCAGGTCCCGCTGCCCGATCCGGCGCAGGATCGCGTTCGCGAACCGGGACGCGCCCTCGTTGGCGACCGCGCGCACCAGATCCACCGTCGTCGACACCGCCGCGTGCGCCGGCACGTCCATCGCCAGCAGCTGATGCGCGCCCAGGCGCAGCGCGTCCAGCACCTCCGGGTCCACCGCGGACAGGTCGCGGTCCACGCAGGCGGCGATGATCTCGTCGTACGTCCCCAGCCCGCGCAGCGTGCCGTAGACCAGCTCGGTGGTGAACGCCGCGTCCCGGCCGCTCAGTCCGCGTTCCCGCAGCAACCGGGGCAGCAGCAGGTTCGCGTACGCGTCCCGGGTGCGCACCGCCTGCAACACGTCGAACGCCGCGGTGCGCGCCGGGTCGCTGGTGGAGGGGGACGTCATGCGCGATGCCATGGGTAGCTCTCTGTTCCGTTTCGACTATGTACGACGCGGCGGTAGCGGTGTGTCAGACGAACGTCTCGTCGCCCGAGAGCCGCAGCCCCCGCGCCCAGTCCGCGGCCGGCATCCGCCGCTTGCCCTGCGGCTGCACGTCGCCGAGCCGCACGGTGTGGCCGCTGCCGGTGCCCACCGTCAATCCTCGCGAGTCGTGCACGATCCGGCCCGGCGGGACGTCCGTGGTGCCGGGCAGCGCGGTGACCGGGAAGATCTTCACCCGCAGGTCCTCCTCGCCGTCCCGGCCGGGCAGGACGGTCCACGCCCCCGGGGCCGGGGTGCAGGCGCGGACCAGCCGGTCCACGCGCAGCGCCGGGGCCGTCCAGTCGATCCGGGCGTCGGCGGCGAGCAGCTTCGGGGCCGGCGAGACGCCCTCGGCCGGCTGCGGGACCGGCCGCGCGGTGCCGTCCTCGATCGCGTCCAGGGTCGCGGCCAGCAGCCGGGCGCCGGACTCGGCCAGCCGGACCAGCAGGTCGCCGCTGGTGTCGGTGCGCCGGATCTCGTCGGTGACGGTGCCGTAGACCGGGCCGGTGTCCAGGCCCTCCTCCAGCAGGAACGTGGAGGCGCCGGTGATCTCGTCGCCGTGCAATATCGCCTGCTGCACCGGCGCCGCGCCGCGCCAGGCCGGCAGCAGGGAGAAGTGCAGGTTGACCCAGCCGTGCCGGGGGATGTCCAGTGCGGACTTGGGGATCAGGCCGCCGTAGGCGACGATCGGGCAGCAGTCGGGCGCGATCTCGGTCAGCCGGGCCAGGAACTCCGGGTCGCGGACCTTCGCCGGCTTGAGCACCTCGACGCCGGCCTCCTCGGCCAGCTTGGCGACCGGGGACGCCTCCAGGTGGCGGCCGCGGCCGGAGCGGGCGTCGGGGCGGGTCAGGACGGCGACGACCTCGTGGCGGGAGCCCAGCAGCGCCTTCAGGGAAGGCAGCGCGGGCTCGGGGGTCCCGGCGAACACGATGCGCATGGTCAGATCGCCCGCCCGAAGGTGGCATGCGGGGAGACCTTCACGACCGGTTCCGGCAGCCCTTCGTCGGCCCAGTCGGCCAGCCGGATCGCGCGCATCGCCTTCTTGCGCCACTCGCGGTCCAGGCGGTCGATGAACAGCACGCCGTCCAGGTGGTCGGTCTCGTGCTGGATGCAGCGCGCCAGCCGCTCGCTGCCCTCGATCACGACCGGCTCGCCGTGCATGTTCCAGCCCTTGGCGACCACGCGCATGGCCCGCTTGCAGGGGAAGGAGAGGTCGGGGATGGATAAGCAGCCCTCTTCGCCGTCCTGCTCCTCCTCCGAGAGGTCCAGGCCGGGGTTCACCAGGTGGCCGAGCTCGCCCTCGATGTTCCAGGTGAAGACCCGCAGGCTCACGCCGATCTGGGGGGCGGCCAACCCGCTGCCGGGGGCGTCCAGCATCGTGTCGGTGAGGTTCTTGACCAGGGTGCGAAGCTCCTTGTCGAAGTCGGCGACCGGGGCCGCCGGAGTCGTCAGGACCGGGTCGCCGAAGATACGGATCGCCTGGACGGTCAAGGGTCGAGCTCCGTTCATGGGTTAACAGGGGATTCGGCTATTAGTGTACGGAGCGTGCAGCTCAGCCTTAGCCGATGCGGATCGGGTCGATGCGAACCCGTACCCAATCCTCGGCCTTGTTAGCGCTGCGAACGCCCTGGGCCTCGCGCACGGCGGCGGCCAGCTCGGCGCCGAGCCGGCGCGGGACGCGGACCAGCGCGCGGTGCAGCTCCTGGTGGGCGCGGGTCTCGGCGGCGGCCTGGGCTCCGGCGTCCGGCTCGGTGCGCGCCGAGCGGTCCCCGCGTCCCAGCCGGTCCACCTGCTTGGCGGCGGCCCGGGCTTCGGCCTTGCGGTCATCCGGTCTGGGGACGTCGACGGTGACCGGCCCGAGGACCTCGGCCGTCTCCGGCAATCGCAGCAGCCGCAGCTCCTCGGCGACGGCGGCGGGCGTGCCGGTCAGCTCCGCGACCCGGGCCAGCGGCGGGTAGTGCAGCTCGCCGCGGTCGGCGAGTTCGCGCCGCGCGTGCCAGACCGGGTCCCACCGGACCAGCGCCTGCACCGGTGCCAGCCCCGGCTCGGCCATCACCACGACCTTTCCACCGTCGCCGCCGGAGCGCACCAGCGCCGCGGCGTTGAGCCAGCGGCGCAGCGCCTCCTCCCCGGCCCGCAGGTCCCGGCGGGCCAGCAGCGACCAGCCGTCGAGCAGCAGCGCGGCCGCGTAACCGCCGGCGGCCACCGGCTCGGCCCCGGGCGTGGCGACGACCAGCGCCGGCTGGTCGGAGACGTGGGCCAGCACCGAGTCCCCGGCCGAGGACAGGACCTTGACGTTCGCGAAGGCCCGCCCGAGTTCCTCGGCGGTGCGCTGGACGCCGACCGTGAGCATGCGGAAGCGGTCGCCGCCGCACGGACGCTCGCTGAGGGTCTGCGGGTCCGAGAGCCGGCCGTCGCACCGCCAGTTCCCGGCGGGACGTCCGCACCACAGACAGGAGGGCATCGCATGGCCCGAGGACAGCTCCAGCGGGCCGTGGCAGTAGGTGCAGCGGGCGTGTTTGCGGCAGCGGACGCAGGCCAGGGACGGCGCGTAGCCGCCGCGCGGCACCTGGACCAGGACCGGGCCGTCGTTCAGGGCGGCGCGCGCGGTGCGCCAGGCGAGGTTGGGCAGGCGGGCCGCGGCGGCGGCCGGATCCCGCTCCTTTTCCACCTCCTCGCCGGAGGTGCGGATCAGCGGCGACTTCGCGCGCACCGTGGAGCGGAACGCGGTGAGCGGGTAGGCCCAGCGGCTCTCGACCAGTTGCGCGCCCTCGGCGGTGCAGGCGTATCCGCCGATGAGCGCGGCGGCGCCGGTGGCGTGCGCGCGCAGCAGCAGGACTTCGCGGACGTGCGGATAGGGGGCGCGGGGCTCGGCGTGCAGGTCGTCGCCGTCGTCCCAGATCGCGACGAAACCGAGGTCGGCGACCGGCGCGAACATCGCCGACCGGGTCCCGATCACCATCCGCACCTCGCCGCGCAGCACCGCCAGCCAGTTCTGGTAGCGCTTGGCCGGGCCGAGTTCCTCGGACAGGACGACGTGCCGGCCGGGGCCGGCGACCTCGGTCAGGGCGGTGTCGAGGCGGGCCAGGTCGCGGTGGTCGGGGACGATGACGAGGGCGCCTCGGCCGGGCAGGTGCCGGGGTTCGGGTTCGGGCTCCGCCACCGCCGGGCCGTGGAGGAGGTCTGATACGCCGGCCCCGGCTTCCGCTTCAGCCTCGGTGTACCGGTCGTCGTCGAGGTCGCGGAGGTTCTCGGGGTCTATGTCGTAGTCGGTCGGGAGGTCGGGGTCCGGAAGCGCGGGGTCGGTCGGATCCGGTTCGAGGTCCGGGACGATCGGGTCATCGGCTACCAGCGGTTCGGACTCCTCGGAATCCTCGGCGCTGATCGGGGACGGCGCCGGAACCGGCTCGGGCTCCGGCAGTACCACGGTGTCGCCGGCCACGGCGTGCATGGCGGTCGCGACCGCGATCGCCCAGTCGGTCGCGGGCAGACAGGTCCACACAGCACGCGGCAACTTCGTCCCGGCCCTGCGTTGCAGTGCTCTTATGAATTCCCGGCCGCCGCCGTACGCTCCCCAGGGTGCGCCGTCGACCGGCTTGTCAGGACCCGGGTCCGGAAGCTTCGCAGGAGTCTTCTCCGCGCTCGCATGACGCGGCGGCACCGCCAAGCGCAGCACGTCGGCGAGCGTGCCGGCGTAGCGGTCGGCGACGGTGCGAGCCAGGTCCAAGATCTCCGGGGTCAGCACCGGAAGCGGCGAGACGACCTTCTGCAGCCACTCGAACCGCCCCGCGAAATCCGACTCGGCCGCCCGGCCGATCACGAATCCGTCGACGAGCTGCCCGGCGAAGCGCACCCGGACCCGCACCCCCGGCTGCGCCTCGGCATCCATCTCCGAGGGCACCAGATAGTCGAAGGCCCGATCCAGGTGACTGAGTTCCAGAGCCAGGACGACCTGCGCGTACGGCAACTCGGCAGCCGGCTCACGGGCCGGCTTCGGCTTGGCTTCGCGAACTGATTTGCGCGCGGAGCGGCGGGCTGCTTGGCGGGCTTCGGAAGCTGCTGTGGGCTGCGTAGTGTCCGCGGACGGGGCGGGGGCGTCCATCAATGGAACCTCAGTCGGCTTGTCGCCTGGACTTCCCTCCGTGTTCGTCTGCTCCCGCGCCTCCACAATGTCAATTTCTACCTGATAGCGGTGACACCAGTCTGGTCGGCGGCGATGTTCGTCGTGGCCGGGCCGCCGCACAGGTCTGAAGATCGCACCGCCGCCGTCGTTTCGCCGCCGGCGCCGGGAGGCGTCGGCGGTGCTGAAAGAGCGCCCGGGCACCCGGTGGACCGCGCACGAGGCCCTGCGGAAGGTTTATCAGGCAACTGTGTGATGCGATCTTTCACCCGTTCGGGCGCTAGCGCAGCGAAGAGGTGGCCACTTAGCCTGAATGAGGACGCTTTGTCCGATTCGCAGAAGTCTGGGGAGCCATAGCGCGAACACCGCGAACACCGCGTGCGCACTGAGGGGGTCCATCATGATCGACGCCTGGCTGCTGTTCGGGCACGTGATCGGAGTCGTGGTACTGGTCGCCGGGATCGGGTTGGAGGTCTACGCGGTCGCCGCGGCCGGCCGGGCCAGGACCGTCGCCGAGCTGCGGCTGGCCGTGCGGCCGGCGCGGGTGCTGCCGGTGCTGATGCCGCTGTCCACGCTGCTGATGACCGGCTGCGGGCTGGCGCTGGTGGCGCACGATCCGGACTTCCGGTTCGGCGACGCCTGGGTGGTCGCCGCGATCGGGATCGTCGTGGCCGTCTCCGTGGTCGGCGGCGGGTTCAGCGGGCGGCCCGCCACCCGCCTGCTCGACGCGGCCGACGCCGCGCCCGAGGGTCCGCTGCCGCCACACCTGGCCGGGCTGGTCCGCGACCCGATCCTGCTCGCCAGCGCCCGCATCACCGCCATCGCCGCGGTGTGGGGGATCTGGCTGATGTCGGTCCGGCCGCACGCCGTGGGGACGCTGCTTTCGCTGGTGGTGGCACTGCTTCTGAGCAGCATCGCGGCGGCGGGTTCCGTGACGCGAGCGCTGCCGTCGGCCGGGAGCGATCAGGAGGCGGCGGCCAGTGTCCCGGGTCAAGCCGCTCAGACCGCTCAGTCGCATCCGCCCGATCAGCTCAGGCAGCGGTAGGAGTCACTTTCCCGCACGCAGCCCGGTCTCCCCGTCGAACACGTGGACCTCCCTCAGGTCCGGCAGCACGCCGACCCGCGCGCCCGGCCGTGGCGCCTCGTCCATCTCGCAGCGCACGATCAGGTTCCGCCGGCCGCGGCCGACCCCCATCTCGCAATGCGCGTAGGCGGTGTGCCCGAGGCGCTCCACGGCCTCGACGGTGGCGTAGATGCCGTTGCCCGGCGCGGTGAAGGTCGCGTGTTCGGGACGGAAGCCGACCAGGACCGCCGGGGAGGACAAGGGCCCGGCGACCTCCACCGGCACCTCGAAGACGTCCGATTCCCCGATCAGCGCCCACCCGTGCTTGTACGTCCCGGGCACCAGGTTCATCGCCGGAGAGCCGACGAAGCCGGCCACGAACTCGTTCTCGGGGTGGTCGTAGAGCCGGCGCGGCGTGTCGACCTGTTGCAGGACACCGCGGTTCATGATGGCGATCCGGTCCCCCATCGCCATCGCCTCGACTTGGTCGTGCGTCACGTAGAGCGTCGTGGTCCCGGACTTGCGCTGCATCGTCGCGATCCGGGTGCGCGCCGCGGCCCGCAGCTTGGCGTCCAGCGCGCCGAGCGGCTCGTCCATCAGGAACACCCGCGGCTCGCGGACCATGGCCCGGCCGATGGCCACCCGCTGCTGCTCGCCGCCGGAAAGCGTGCGCGGCAGCCGGTCCAGGCGATCGCTCAGCCCGAGTTCGGCGGCGATCCGGCGCACCCGGCGCGAGACCGCCGACGGCGGCGCCCCGGACAGCTCCATCCGGAAGCCGAGGTTGCGTGCCACGGTCATATGCGGGAACAGCGCATAGTTCTGGAAGATCATGGCCAGGTCCCGGTCCCCCGGCGCCAGCCCGTCGACGTCCTGGCCGGCCACCAGGATCCGCCCGCCGGCCAGCGGCTCCAGCCCGGCCAGCATGCGCAGCGCGGTGGTCTTGCCGCAGCCGGAGGGGCCGAGCAGGACCAGGAACTCGCCGTCCGCCACGGACAGCGTCAGATTGTCAACCGCCTTGCGTTTGTCATCCCGGTACGAACAACTCGCCCGGATGAAATCGACTGTCGCCACGCCGGCCCCACCGCACTTCACAGCCCCAGGTCACCGGCCTCGTTCCGCCCCCCTGCCACCGGTGTTGAACGCGGACGTTACGCCGAGTGAACGGGCATCGCAATACCCTTGTCACATACATTGTCAGGTGCGGCGCCGGACATGATGGGAAGTGCGGCTTATGGGGTGCGGGAAAGCCCTATTCTCATCTTCCGATCCCCGGGGCCGGAACTACTCCTAAGGTTTCGCGGCGCCCACGGCCCACATGGCAAAGAATTGCGATCCACCGCCGTAAGCATGCCCCAGAGCCAACCCGGCCCCGTCGGCGGCGGCAGCCACCTGATGCTCCCCGGCCTGACCGCGCACCTGCTGCGCCGCCTCGGCGAAGCGGATCATGCCGGAGGCGCCGATCGGGTTCGAGGACAGGACGCCGCCGGAGGGGTTCCACGGGATGTCACCGTCGAAGGCGGTGGCGCCGGATTCGGTCAGCTTCCAGCCCGCGCCCTTGTCGGCGAATCCGAGGTTCTCCAGCCACATCGGCTCGTACCAGGAGAACGGGACGTAGGTCTCGGCGGCGGCGAACTGCCGGCGCGGCTCGGTGACACCGGCCTGCCGGTAGACGTCGGCCGCGCAGTCCCGCCCGGCCCGCGGGTCGACACTGTCCCGCCCGGCCATGCCCATCGGCTCCGAGCGCATCGCGGCGCCGTGCACCCACGCCGGCCGGCGGCCGGTCACCGCCGTGGCCGCCGCGGCCGCGCGCTCGGAGCCGAGCACCATCGCCACCGCGCCGTCGGAGGAAGGACAGGTCTCCAGATAGCGGATCGGATCCCACAGCATCATCGATTTCTCGACCATCGCGAGATCGATGTCGGGGATCTTCAAATGCGCATAGGGATTTCTCAGGGCGTTGAGTCGGTCCTTGACCGCCACCATCATCCCGATGTTCCCGGGTGCGCCGGAACGCCGGATATAGGCGCGGATATACGGGGCGAAATACCCGCCGGCGCCGACGACGAGCGAGGCCGAGAACGGCGAGTGGGTGGACAGCGCCCAGGTGGCGTTCGACTCGGACTGCTTCTCGAAGGCCACCACCAGGACCCGGTCGTGCACTCCGGCCTGCACCTGCGAGGCCCCGACCAGCGCCGTCGACCCGCCGACCGAGCCGGCGGTGTGGACCCGCATCATCGGCTTGCCGGCGGCGCCGAGCGCGTCGGCCAGGTAGAGCTCAGGGGTGGCCACGCCCTCGAACATGTCCGGGGCCTTGCCGAGGACGACCGAGTCGATGTCGGCGAAGGTCAGCCCGGCGTCGTCGAGCGCGCGCAGGGCCGCTTCCCGGACCAGGCCGGCCAGCGACACGTCGGTGCGCTTGGCGCGGTACTGCGTCTGACCGACGCCGATGACGGCGCAACGGTTTCCCATCGTCAGTCCTCTCCGGCCTCTCCGGCTTCTTCCCCGGCTTCGAGCACACAGACCAGGTTGTGTTGCAGGCACGGCCCGGCGGTGGCGTGGGCGACGGTGCGGCGGGCGCTGCCGTCGTGGATCCGCGCGGCCGCCTCGCCGATCCGGATCAGGCCGGTCGCCATGATCGGGTCGGCCTTGCGCGGTCCGCCGGAGGCGTTCACGACGGTGTCCTCCTCAAGGCCCAGCTCCCGGCGCAGCAGCGGTTCCTCGTGCTCGAACCGGGTGTGCAGCTCGGCGAAGTCGACCGGACCGGCGCTGACTCCGGCGCGCAGGGCCGCCTGCCGGGTGGACGCGCTGCGGGTCAGATCGCGCGCGCCGACGGAGTGCGGTTCGATGCGGTGGTCGAGCCCGGTGATCCACGCCGGACGCGGACAGACGCCGCGGGCCACATCGGCGGCGGCCAGGATCACGGCGGCGGCGCCGTCGGTGGCCGGCGGCGGCGTGGGATCGGGGTCGACGTCGAATCCGGCGTCCTTCAGGGCGCGGGCCTGGAGCCCGGCCATGCCGATGTCGCCGGGCATCAGCGGGGCGATGTAGTAGGGGTCGTAGGACAGCGAGCTGATACCGGCGTAGTCGCCGACCGTGCCCTTGCCGAAGCCGTAGACCAGGGCGGTGTCGACGTCGCCGTGCTGGATCCGGACCCAGGCTTCGTAGAGCGCCCAGGCGGCGTCCTGCTCGACGTGGCTTTCGGAGATCGGCGGCCAGGCGCCGATGGTGTCGAGCGCGGCCACGAAGGAGAAGGGTGTGCCGACCAGGTAGTCGTTGGAGCCCGAGCAGGTGAAGCCGATCTCGGAGCGGCGCAGGCCGGTGGTGGCGAGAACTTCGTTGACCAGCGGCATGACCAGGTCCGCCTCGGTCCAGCCGAGGTCGGAGAAGCTGTGCTCGCTTTGGGCGAAGGCGACGACGGCGACACCGCGCCGACCATGGAAACCCGTCATCACACGTATTCCTCGTAGCGTTCGAAGGGGACGTCGGGTTCGCCGGTCGGTGCGAACCACTTCAGGTTCTTCACCGACCGGGTCCTTTCCTCCTCCGGCACCCAGACGGCTTTCACCCGCGTTCCGAGGCGTACCTCCTGCCAGGAGACGTCGGAGATGAGGACGAGCATCGCGATGTCGGCGCCGTCGAGCAGGACGTAGCCGCAGACGAACGGCACCTCGGGGGCGCCGGCGGCCGGGACGTTGTTCACGGCGAAGGTGGTGAGCACGCCGGTGTCGGGCAGGTCGACCCACTCGGTCGCGGGGAGGCCGTCGGCCGGGCAGACGCCGCGCGGCGGGACGTAGACCTTGCCGCAGGTGGAGCAGCGCGTGCCGCGGATCTGGCCGACGGCCATGCCGTCGATGAAGCGGTTCCAGACGGTGCCGCCGCGCAGGCGGTACTCCAGGCGGCTGGGGACGGTGAGCATGGACACGGGTTCGAGGTCTGTCTCGCTCGGCGGTACCTCTGCGGGTCCGTCGCCGGGGGCGAAGTACGCGATGTCCTTGATGGAGCCGGTCCGGTCCGCGCGCCACGTCGGGTGCACGCGCATCCCGGTCGCCATCGCTTCCCGTTCCCCGGCGTCCACGGCGTGCAGCAGCGCGGTGTCGGCGCCGTCCGGTTGGATCAGGGCCCAGGCGAACGGCCGGTCCAGCGGATGATCCGCGCGGGGCTCGGCTATCCAGGTCCAGGTGGTCACGGTTCCGGCCGGGCCGACTTCGACCCAGTCGTCGTCCGCCGTGCCCAGCGCGGCGGCCGTCCGCGGGTCGTATTCGGTCGGCGGAACCAGGACTTTGCCGTCCGGCATCCGCACACCGAACAGCCTTCCGTCCCGAAGCCCGGTCAGGAATCGTCCGATCACCGGTCCGGTGGAGCGGGTGTAGCCGCCCGGGAACTCCAGGACGTGCCGGACCCGCTCGTCGGATCCCTGTTCTCGCGTCGTCGTCATGCCGGCTCAGCGCCTCCCTCAGATAGCGGTCTCGTGGCCGGCCCAGTACGGATCGCGCAGCCGCCGCTTGAACAGCTTCCCGTTGGGCTCCCGCGGCAGCTGGTCGGTGAAGTCCACCGACTTGGGCCACTTCAGCCGGGCCAGCCGGCCGTCCAGGGAGGCGATGATCTCCTGCCCGAGTTCGTCAGAGGCCGTATAGCCCTCGTTGAGCTCGACCACCGCCTTGATCTGCTCGCCCCAGTCCTCATCGGGGATGCCGAACACGGCGACGTCGCCGACCGCCGGGTGGCGCAGCAGCTCGCCCTCGATCTCGGCCGGGTAGATGTTGACGCCGCCGGAGATGATCATGTCGATCTTGCGGTCGCAGAGGTAGAGGAAGCCGTCCTCGTCGAAGTAGCCGACGTCGCCGACGGTGAAGAAGCCGGCGTGCCGGTTGGCCTCGGTCTTGGCCCGGTCGCCCTTGTACTCGAAGTCGGCGGCGAGCATCTTCATGTAGACGGTGCCCGGCGTGCCCACCGGGACCTCGTCGCCGTCGTCGTCGAAGGCCTTGACCTCGCTGATCGGCCAGGCCTTCCCGACGGTGCCGGGGTGCGCCAGCCAGTCCTCGGGGGTGGCGATGGTGCCGCCGCCCTCGGTCGCGGCGTAGTACTCGTAGACGACCGGCCCCCACCAGTCCAGCATCGCGCGCTTGACGTGCTGCGGGCAGGGCGCGGCAGCGTGGATGGCGACCTTCATCGAGGAGACGTCGTAGCGCTTCTTCACCTCGTCGGGCAGGTTCAGCATCCGGTGGAACTGGGTCGGCACCATGTGGGTGTGGGTGGCCCGGGTCCGCTGGATCATCTCCAGCGTGCCCTCCGGCGTCCACTTGTCCATCAGCGCCAGGGTGTGGCCCATCTGCAGCGAGTTGCCGCCGAACTGGGTGACGGCGGTGTGGTAGTTCGGCGAGGTCACCAGATGGACGCCGCCCTTGCCGGGGGTGATGCCGAAGAAGCCGGGGAAGGTGGTGCCTAGCTCGGCCATCGTGTCCGGGTCCTGACCGGACAGCGCACGGCGCACGCCCTTGGGCCTACCGGTGGTGCCGGACGTGTAGTGCATGGCGGCGCCGTAGGTGCGATCCGGCGGCAGCTCGGTGCTGTGACCGCCGCGGAACTCCTCCAGCGGGGTGAACCCGGGAATCTCGCCGCCGACGCTGATCAGCGCCGCCTTCGGCAGCCCGTGCCCCTCCTTCTCCAACGCGGCGACGGCGGCCAGCCCGATCTCGGCGAAGCGCACGTGGCAGAAGAACGCCTTGGCCTCCGCGTCGTGGATGATGTAGGCCACCTCAGGCCCGGTCAGATGGAAGTTGACCGGGGTGTAGTACCACCCGGCCTGCAGCGCGGCGGCGTAGATCTCCACCATCTGCACCAGGTTCGGCATGAGCAGCGTGAGCCCGTCCCCGTCCCGCATACCGAGGGTCCGCAACGCGTGCACGGTCTGGTTGGCGGCCGCCAGCACCTCCCCGGCGCGGTACTCGCCACCGGACTCCTCGATCACGGCGGTCCAGTCGGGATCCTCCTGCGCGAGCCTCCAGAAACCCAGCCCTGCCATGCGCGGCCCCTGCCCTCTCCATCTGATGGATCGTCAGTAGTGGAGTAGAACACGGGCCCTGAGAGGCTGCAAGGGTTTCGGGAGGGGAAACTAGAACGAGTTCCTGTTTGTGCTCACGCAGTCCCCGGCCTTGCCGGCTCCTGCTTCTAGGACTCGGCTAGGACTCGGCGACGGTGAGGACGATCTTGCCGTGCGGATGTCCCTCTCGGAGGTGCCGGATAGCGTCGGCGGCCTCGGGGAGGGGGAGGACGCGGTCGATGACCGGTTTGAGCTTGCCTGTCTCGATGAGGCCGGCGAGGGTGTCCAGATCAGCGGCCCGGGTCTTCGCCAGGAAGCTGCCGAGGTCCTGGCGCAGGAACGGCGACATCGCCTGTGCCTTGAGCGCGCGGCCCATACCGAGTACCCGGCCGCCGCCCTCGCCGCCGATGAGAACCAGCCTGCCGTGCGGTGTCAGAACCCGCCTGAGCCGCGACAGCGGGCGGTTGCCGGCGGCGTCGAGGACGACGTCGTAGCGTCCGTCCCGGTCGGTGACGTCCTCGCGGGTGTAGTCGATGACCTCGGCTGCGCCGAGAGCCTTGACGTGGCCGATGCCGCCGGGTCCGCAGACGCCGGTGACCTCGGTGTCGAACGCGACCGCGAGCTGGACCGCGTAGCTGCCCACTCCGCCGGACGCGCCGATGACCAGGACCCGCTGGCCCGCACGTACCCTCCCCTTGTCGCGCAGCGCCTGCAACGCGGTCTGGGCGGAGACCGGGATCGCCGCGGCCTGTTCGTAGCTCAGGGCGCCGGGCTTGGCCGCGAGAAGCGTGGCCTTGGCGCGGGCGTATTCGGCGAAGGTGCCGACGCCGGTGCCGAACACCTCATCGCCCGGCTTCCAGGCGGTCACCTTCGCACCGACGGACTCGACCCGGCCGGCCAGGTCCCAGCCGAGCACGGGATCCCGCGGCCGACGCAGGCCGTACACGAGGCGCACGGCATAGGGCAGGCCCGCCATGAGGTGCCAGACTTCCGGGCCCACCCCCGCCGCGCACACCTTGACCAAGACCTCGTCGGCACGTGGCTCCGGGCGTTCGACGTCGCGGACGGCCACGACCTCCGGAGGGCCGTAGACATCCCGCACAGCTGCCTGCATGGCGCCACGATAGCTCCGCCGTCGCAGTTCTCGGGGATCACCTCGCGCCCGGGGACGGCGAGGGTTTCGACACCGCCTGGGCTTTGCTAAAGTGCTGGTCAAGGGCTTGCGCGCCGCGAGCGGAGCCGAATAGCCGACACCGGGGTCTCTAGAGCGCGGAAAGAGACCCCGGTGTCCCGGCCACGTCCACCCTCGGCGCGACCGGTTGGGGCGCCGGGACCGAAGGGGTCACCGGTGCCAGTTCGCAGAGTACGGCGTGACAGGCGGTGACCGCACGGTTATCGGTGGATGGGGCGGATTTTTCGCCTCCGCCCCTTACCGGCGTTCGCCGGGGCGAACACGGTCGCAGGGAGCTGATGCTCGCCGCGGTCTTCGAGCCCTTCGATTCGGGCCCTTCGATGCCCGGCGACCCCGGGCCGGGCCGGCCGCCGCGCGTCAGGCCTCGGTGATCGCGTTCAGCCGTTCAACAGCCGCCGCGTATTCCTCGATCAGCTGATACACGACGTCCCGGACCGGGCGCACGTCCCGCATCGACCCGACGATCTGGCCGACCGGCATGCCCATCAGCTCCGTGCGGCCGGCGCGGGCGATACGGCGGTGGGCCTCGGAGACGAGCATGTACTGGAGCGGCATCGGCAGCGGGCCGGGGGAATCCGCGCCCTCCCACGCGTCGGTCCAGTCGGTGCGCAGCTGCCGGGCCGGCTTGCCGGTCAGGGCGCGGGAGCGCACGGTGTCGCGGGAGGACGCCGCCAGGAGCTTGGGGACCACGCGCGGGTCGGTGTCGGCCTCGGCAACGGTGAGCCAGATCGAGCCGGTCCAGGCGCCCTGGGCGCCCAGGGCCATCGCCGCCGCCATCTGCCGGCCGTCGCCGATGCCGCCGGCGGCCAGGACCGGGGTGTCGCCGACCGCGTCGACGACCTCGGGGATCAGGACCATGGTGGAGATCTCGCCGGTGTGGCCGCCGGCCTCGGTGCCCTGCGCGACGATGATGTCGACCCCGGATTCGACCTGCTTGCGCGCGTGGTGGGCGGAGGACGCCAGGCCCGCGGTGCGGACGTCGTTGCGGTGGGCGAGCTCGACGATGTCCGCCGGGAGCGGGCCGAGCGCGCTGGCCAGCAGCGCGATGGGATGGTCGAGCGCGACCTCGACCTGCGGGCGCGCGGTGGCGTCGGTCCAGCCGAGGAGCTGGTGGCTGTGGTCGGCGTCCGGCGGCAGCGAGGGGACTTCGTACTTGTCGAGGACCTCCTCGACGAACTCGCGGTGGCGGTCGGGGATGTAGGACTTGAGCGTCTCCTCCATGGAGGTCCGGGCGGAGTCCTTCGCCGAGACCTCGGAGACGGAGGTGGAGACCGAGGCCGGCATGACGACGTCGACGCCATACGGTTTGCCGTCGACGTGCTCGTCGATCCAGCGGAGCTCGGTCTCCAACTCCTCGGGCGTGAAGTACACGGCGCCGAGGACACCCAGGCCGCCGGCGCGGGAGACCGCGGCGACGACATCGCGGCAGTGGCTGAAGGCGAAGAGCGGGAACTCCAGGCCCAGGGCGGTGGACAGGGGTGTTCGCATGAGGGGGACCATAGGGTCGCGAGCGTGAAACTGCAACAGGTTCTAGTGAAGTGAGCAGCCGGACGAAGCCGCCACCACCGGGGAGGAAGCCGCCCCGTCGTCATACCGAGCGGCTAGGCTCTCGGGGTGATTTCCTTCCAGCAGGTCGGTAAGACGTACGCGGACGGGACGGTGGCGGTCGCCGCCACAGACCTGACAGCGGACAGCGGCCGGATCACGGTACTGGTCGGGCCGTCCGGGTCCGGGAAAACCACGCTGCTGCGGATGGTCAACCGGATGATCGACCCGACCAGTGGCAGCATCCTGATCGACGGGGTCGACATCCGGTCCAAGCCGGCGCCGGAGCTCCGGCGCGGCATCGGCTACGTGATCCAGAACGCCGGGCTCTTCCCGCACCGCACGGTCCTGGCGAACGTCATGACCGTGCCGCGGCTGCTCGGCTGGTCCAAGGACCGGGCCCGGGAGCGGGCGATGGAGCTGCTGGCGACCGTCGGCCTGGCCGAGGAGCACGCCAAGCGCTATCCCTTCCAACTGTCCGGCGGACAGCAGCAGCGCGTGGGAGTGGCACGGGCGCTCGCGGCGGACCCACCGGTGCTGTTGATGGACGAGCCGTTCAGCGCCGTGGACCCGGTGGTGCGCAAGGATCTCCAGACCGAACTGCTGCGCATCCAGTCCGAGCTGGAGAAGACCATCCTGTTCGTCACCCACGACATCGACGAGGCGATCCTGCTCGGCGACAAGGTGGCGGTGCTCAACACCGGCGGCGTGCTGGAGCAGTTCGACACGCCGACCGAGCTGCTGGCGAGTCCGAAGAACGCGTTCGTCGAGGGTTTCCTGGGCGCGGACCGGGGCGTGCGGCGGCTGTCCTTCTTCCCGTCCGAGACAGTGCCGCTGCGGACAGACCCCATCGTCACGCTGGACACGACACCGGCCGAGGTGTTGGCGCGCAAGAGCGAGCAGCCGTGGCTGCTCGTGGTGGACGCCGGGCGCAGACCGCTCGGCTGGCTGCCCGAGCAGCGGGTTCCGGCGGACGGCGATCTGCAGAAGGTTCCGGCCGGGGATCTGGTCTCCTACGGCCACACCTTCGCTGTGGACAGAGACACCCTGCGAGCGGCCTTGGACTCCGCGGTCCTGTCACCGTCCAGCCGGGCCGTGGGCGTGGACCCCGAAGGCCGCGTCGTCGGCGTGGCCACCGTGGAGGATCTGGTGCCGGTGATCCGAGCGGCCCAGAACGGGAGCACTCCGGAGAACGGCCGATGAATCTGTTCCCGCACATCCCCAGTTATCTGGGGACCTACGGGTCGCTGATCCAGCAACAGCTCACCATGGCGCTGCTGTCAGTCCTCTTCGGGCTCATCGCGGCCGTGCCGCTGGCGCTGCTGTGCGTCCGGTACCCCAAGATCTACCCGCCGATAGTCGCGGTACTGACCGTGGTCTACTCGCTGCCGTCGATCGCGTTGTTCGTGCTGCTGGTGCCTTCGACCGGCCTGACGCAGACCACGGTCATCATCCCGCTGACCCTCTACAGCCTGGCGGCACTCGTGCCGAACATCGTCGAAGGCGTACGCGGCATCCCCGAGGACGTCCGGCTGGCCGCCGTGGCCATGGGCTACACCGGCGCCCGCCGCCTGGTAGCCGTGGACCTGCCGCTGGCGGTGCCGCCGATCATGGCCGGGCTGCGGATCGCCACCGTCGGCAACGTCAGCATGGTCAGCGTCGGCACCGTCATCGGCGTCGGCGCCTTCGGCGCCCTGTTCACCGTCGCCGCCCAGCTGAGCCGCTCCGACCTGGCGATCACCGGCGTCATCGTGATCGTCCTGCTGGCGCTGGCGTGCGATCTGCTGCTGGTCGTCACGCAGCGGCTCCTGACCCCCTGGAACAAGCGGAGGCCGCGGTGAACGTCCTGACCGACGCATGGGGTTGGCTGACCACGTCCGCCAACTGGCACGGCTCCGACGGCATCCCGACCCGGTTCGTCGAGCACTTCGAGTACTCCGTGGAGGCGGTGCTCATCGGGGCGCTGATCGCCTTCCCGCTGGGCCTGCTCACCGGGCACACCAAGCGCGGCGGGCTGGTGGTGACGTCGCTGGCGAACGTGGCGCGGGCGCTGCCGACGCTTGGTCTGGTGGTGCTGCTGGTGGTGGTCATGGGCGTGAAGTTCAGGGCCGTGATGATCCCGCTGGTGGCGCTGACCGTGCCCCCGATCCTGCTGAACACCTACGAGGGCGTGCGCAACGTCGACCCGCAGCTCACCGACGCCGCCAAGGGCATGGGCCTGCGACCATGGCAGGTGCTGTGGCGGGCCGAGGTGCCCGCGGCGCTGCCGCTGATCCTGACCGGTTTCCAGTTCGCGGCGGTGAACGCGGTCGCGAACACCGCCATCGCGGCGTACTCCTCGTTCGGCGGGCTCGGGCGCTTCATCATCGACGGGCTGGCCACCACCGAGTACGGCGAGGTGGCCGGGGGCGCCGTCCTGATCGTCATCGCCGCGATCCTCAACCTGCTGTTCTTCATCCTGCTGCGCCGAATATTCATATCGCCGGGGCTGCAACCGAAGAAGCTGGCCGGATAACACGACAGGCAGGGGGGCCGCCGACGCACGGAGGACGACCCATGAGAACGACCGCCCGCGCCCTCCCGCCGGCCGCGGCACTGGCTCTGACCCTGTCCGTGGCCGTGAGCGCCTGCGCAAACGGCGATCCGCTGACGCCGGGCCCGAAGAAGGGGCAGATCACCGTCGGCTCTGCGAACTTTCCGGAGAACGTGCTGCTGGCAGACATCTACGCCTCGGCGCTGAGTGCCAAGGGCGCGAAGGTCGGCACGCGGTTCAACGTCGGCAGCCGCGAGGTGCTGTATCAGCAGGTGCAATCCGGCTCCATCACGGTGCTGCCGGAGTACAACGGCGCGCTACTGGCCTATCTGGACGCGCGGTCGCGGGCGACGACGACCTCGGAGATCGACGCCGCACTGCGCGCCGAGCTGCCGTCGGCCCTGGAGATCCTCGACTCCTCGCCGGCCGAGGACAAGAACGCTCTGGTGGTGACCGCCGCGACGGCGGCGAAGGAGCGGCTGGCGGCAATCAGCGATCTGACTCCCTATGCGCCGTCGATGACCGTCGGCGGACCGCCGGAGTTCAAGACGCGGTATCAGGGGCCGCCGGGCCTGAAGGAGAAGTACGGCCTGGAGTTCAGGGACTTCGCCTCGCTGGACACCGCGGGCCCGATCACCGTCAGGGCGCTGGCCGACGGCTCGGTCCAGGTGGCGACGCTGTTCACGACCGACCCGAACATCGTCTCCCACGGCTTCAAGATCCTGACCGATCCCGAGCAGGTGTTCAGCGCGCAGAACGTCACACCGCTGGCCTACCGGGAGAGCATGACACCGGTCGCGGTCCAAACCCTGAACGCGGTGTCGGCCAAGCTGGACACCGCCGCACTGGCCGGGATGATGGCCTTGGTGAGGAACGAGAAGAAGGACATCGATGTGGTCGCCGACCAGTGGCTGAAGTCGGTCGGCCTGCGATAGGGCCGTCCATATGATGGACATTCGGCGTCTGGTATCCGATACCCCGTGAGACGGCCCCTGCCCGGATCCTGAACAGTCCCGACGCCGCCGCGGCCACCGTGCCAGCATCACCGGCATGTCCGCTCCGCTGCTCGCCTGGTCCGACCGCCCGGTCGACCTGCTGCGCGTGGCGTCCTGCATGTGTACGGCGATGGTCTTCCCCGTCCCGACCACACATCCCGGACCCCGGAGCCACCATGACATCGGCCGTCGCCACGGCGCCTGAACTCGATCTCGCCGCCGACTTCCTGCTAGACCTCGTCCAGCCCGACCGTCCGTTGTGGACGCCGGTCCAGCTCAGAGAGCTGACCCGGGCCCTGGCCCACGAGCACGCCGCCACCTTGCGGCCGCTGGTCCGCTTCACCGAGCCGCAGCGCTGGTGGACCCGCCTGGCGCTGACCCGCGGGGTGGAGGTCTGGCTGCTCACCTGGCTACCCGGCCAGGGCACCCGGCCGCACGACCACGGCGGCGCGGCCGGCTCGCTCACCGTGCTGACCGGCGAGGTGCTGGAGGAGCACCGCTATCCCGGCTCGCCGATCGGCAAGCGCCTGCTGCGCACCGGCCAGGGGCTGGGCTTCGGCGGCGACCGCGCGCACGTCGTGCGCAACGCGGGGCGGCTGCCGGCCGCGACCGTGCACGCCTATTCACCGCCGCTGCTCCCCACGAGGGAGTACGCGAGTCTGGAGGAAGTCGTTTGAGCTCCGTGGACGCATTGCTCGACGAGGCCCGCGCCGGCCTGGAGCGGGTGACGCCGCAGGAGGCGGACAAGCTCCGGCAGGAGGGCGCGGTGCTGGTGGACATCCGGCCGCACGCGAACCGGGCCGCCGAGGGTGAGATCCCCGGCGCGGTACCCGTCGAGCGCATCGTCCTGGAATGGCGGCTGGCCCCGGACAGCGAATGGCGGCTGCCGGGGATCACCGCCGACACGCTCGTCATCCTGTTCTGCAACGAGAGCTACTCCTCCAGCCTCGCCGCCCGCGATCTCCAGCGGCTGGGCCTGCGCCGGGCCACCGATCTCATCGGCGGGTTCCGGGCCTGGGCCGCCGCCGGGCTGCCGACCGAACCGGGTGGGCGACCGGCTGTGCCGTGACGTTCCCCGGATGCCACGTCAACGCGGGTGTTCCGATCACGGAACGGTCTCGAATCACACATCGCGAAACATGCCTGTGTCGGCGAGGGTTAGTAGGTTCGTCGTGCCCTAATGTCTGGAGGGGATCAAAATGCATTTTGGTATGAACGGGTCTAAAGCCCGGGTAATAGGCGCCACGCTGGCGCTCGCGGTGGCCGCGACCGGCGCGCTCAGCGCCTGTTCGTCGAGTTCCAAGAGCGGTTCGAAGGTCGTCGTCGGCTCGGCGGGGTTCACGGAGAACGTTCTGCTGATGGAGATCTACGCGCAGGCACTGGAGGCCAAGGGCATCTCGGTGGAGCGCAAACCCAACATCGGTCAGCGTGATGTGCTCTACCAGCAGCTGAAGTCCGACGCCATCACCGTGGTCCCGGAGTACAACGGGGCGCTGCTGGCGTACCTGGACAAGACCTCGACCGAGACCACGACCAGCGGTGTGGACCAGGCCGTGGCCGGCAAGCTGCCGAGCAACCTGGAGATCCTCCAGCCGGCCGCCGCCCAGGACAACGACTCGCTGGTGGTGACGCAGGCGCTGGCCACGAAGGACAACCTGAAGGCCATCTCGGACCTCGCACCCGTCGCCAAGGACCTGGTTCTGGGCTCGGCTCCGGAGTTCAAGACCCGCCAGCAGGGGGTGGTGGGCCTGAAGAGCGTCTACGGCCTGGAATTCAAGGACTTCAAGGCCCTGGACAACGCCGGCCCGCAGACCGTCTCGGCGCTCCAGCACGGCGACGCCGACGTCGTCGACCTCTACAGCACCACGCCGGCGATCAAGACCAACGGCTTCGTGGTGCTGCAGGACGACAAGGGCCTGTTCGGCGTGCAGAACGTGGTGCCGCTGGTGTCCAAGAAGAACCTGCCGGCCGGCGGCGCGGACGCCCTGAACGCGGTGTCGGCCAAGCTCGACACCACGACCCTGACCTCGCTGATGGAGCAGGTCGTCACCCAGAAGAAGGACACCGCGGACGTGGCCAAGCAGTGGCTGGCGTCGGTGGGGTTGGGCAAGGCGTAGCGCGTGGCGCGGATCGGCGGCGGTCTGACGAACCGCCGCCGATCCGCGCGCGTCACCGGCGGACGCCGGCCGCCCTACGGCAGTCGGTCCTTGTGACCCGACTTCGTGATCAGGGCCATGAGCTCCCCCACCGCGGCGGAGGGCAAATTCTTGGCCAAATCCGCCAAGCCCACCATCCCGACCAGCTTCCCGCCGGCGACCACCGGCAGCCGCCGCACCCGCTGCCGCCCCATGGTCTCCACGGCGTTGACGACCGAGGCGTCGGCCTCGACGGTGTGGACACCGCCGCGCAGCATCTCCCCGGCCTGCCGCACGGTCGGGTCGTCGTTCGCCGCGACCGCCTCCACCACCAGGTCGCGGTCGGTGAGCATGCCCAGCAGCCCGCCGCCGTCGTCGACCACCGGCACGCAGCCGACGTCCTCGTCGCGCATCACCCGGGCCACGTGCACCAGATTGTCCGATTCCAGCACCGACTTGGGCGCTTCGGTCATCACATCGCGGACCGTGACCATTCATCCTCCTGAGCCGGCGGGACGGGGCGGCTCGACGAGCCTGCGTTCAGCTTCCCCGCGCGGGGATCCGCGTGCTTTGTCGGGATCTGCCAGACGGGTTACGCCCCGTCGCACAGCGTCCCGCCCTGCTCTACGGGACGTGATTCCCCCGAAAGGGTTATCCTCGGCTGGCGAGAGCGACGGGTACCCTGGCGGGGCCGCGCGCGACGAGGGGGGAGCCACACCATGACCGACGCCGCCACGACGGCCGCGGGCGGGCCGGTGGCGCAGCCGGTCGTTGTCAGGGTGACGCTGCCCCGGGAGTTCTGGCGGGTCCTGCGGGTGTGGCCGGACTGGCTGCTCGGGATGCTCACCTCCATGGGGTTGGGCCTGGCCACCGGCGCCTTCCTGTACTGGAATCCGTTCGCCACTCAGGTGCGCGACCCGCTGACCCTGATCGTCACCATCGTGCTGACCGCCGTGGCCGACGCCTCACTCACCAACCAGCTCGCCGCCGAGCCGGAGTGGGCGATCCGGGTGCTGGCCGCCGGCGGCGACCCGGCGCGGCTGCTGCGGGTCCGCAACCAGGTGCTCTACGTCTTCGAGGCCGGATACGCCTTCGGCGTCGCCGGGCTGGTGATCCTGCTGACCAAGGACCACCACTGGGTCAAGCACAACTGGCCGATCATCGCCGAGCTGCCGCTGGCCCCGATCGCCGCCGGGAATCTGGCCTCGGTGCTGTTCCCCTGTCCGTTCATGCGGCTGCGCCACCGGTTGCAGGCCACGACGACCTGGCCGCGCTGGGGCGCCTACATCGGCATCCCGTTCGCCCTGACCAGCCTCGGGACGCTGGCGGTGATGGCGGCCCCGGCCTGGATCGAGCAGCGGGTGACGCACTCGGCGGAGAAGATGCACCACCGGCCGTCCTGGCTGACCGGCGACAACATCCACTTCGCCACCTGGCTGATCGCGGTACCCGTGCTCAACCTCCTGATCTGGGCGGTGGCGCTCAAGGCGGCGAACACGCTGGCGCATCTGCGACGGGACCATCTCGTGGAGCTGATGCGCAAGCACACCGCGCTCGCGGCGACCGTGGAGGACCTCTCGCTGTGGGGCGCGGTCAAAGCGCTCCCCGGTAATCTGAAGGAGATACCGGCCGAGGTGAAGAACGCGGCCGTGGCCGAGATCGAGCAGGTGCGGGCCGTCGGCGGCCAGCTGGACCGGGGTCTGGAGCGCGCGCTGGCCCGGCAGGCGGCGCGGTTCCGCGCCCGGCACGTCGCAGAGCCCGTCACCGACCAGAGTGCCGGAACCGCATGACCGGGAACAGCAGACGGTGGCTTCCCACCGTGATCGTCGTGCTCGCGGTGGCGGCGATGGGCGTCGCCGCGCGCCGGGACTCCGGGCTGGACGCCGGCACCGCCGACGGGCTCTGGAAGGGCGTGCGGCCGCTGGCCGCGATCCTGGCCGCGATCGCACTGGTGGTGGTGATCGCGCGGTTCGCCAAGCACCGGGATGACGGATACGGCCTGCTGCGCCGGGCGGGCACCGCGACCGCATGGCTGCTGGCCGCCGCGGCGGTCCTGACCCCGATCGGGCTGCTGTTCTTCGGCCGGCAGTCCGCGCCCAAGCAGATGCCGGGCGGCTTCGAGCAGGTCAGCCGGAGTTCCCAGAGCATGCCGGACCGGCCGGACCGGCCCGTCGCGACCGGTCACGGAGTCAAAGGCCCGCCGTTCCCGGACTACATCGTCCGGACGATCCTGTACCTGATTCTGGGCGCGGCGATCGTCCTGATCGCCTACGGCGCCATCAGGCTGCTGCGTCGGCACTGGTTCTCCCGCGCGCAGGCCCCGGTCGTGATTTTCGAGGAGCTGGACAGGGACGTGGAGCAGCTGACCGAGGCGATAGCCGCCGGGAGCCGGGCGCTCGACGAGGGGGATGCGCGCGAGGCCGTGATCGCCTGCTACGCCGCGATGGAGAACGCGCTGAGCGCCGAGGGCAACGGCCGCCGGGCCGCCGACACCCCGGAGGAGTTCCTGCGTCGCGTCACCGGCGCGCGGCTCATCCCCGCCGCACCGGCCGAGCGCCTCACGGACCTGTTCCGCGAGGCGCGGTTCTCCCGGCATCCGGTCGACGAAGCGAAGCGGGAGCAGGCCCGGCAGGCGCTGAACGCGATCGCCGAGCACTTGCGGGCGCGCGCGGCTGAAGCCCTCGCGGCCGCGGAGGCCCGCGTTTCAGCGGCAGCGGCGGCTGCCGGCTCCGGAGCGGAAGGCCGGCGATGAGTTACCTGACGCAGTCCCCGTTCGCGCAGCAGCGAGCCCAGCTGTCGGCCGACCACCACGCCGAACAGCAGGCCGCACAACGGGCCCTGGAGCGCCGCCGCTGGACCGCGATCGCTATAGCGCTGACGACCATGACCGCCGTGGTCGGCGGTACGACCTGGCTCGTGCTGGGAACGCAGTGGCTGGGTATGGCGCTCGGCACGTGCGTCGCGGCGATCGCGCTCGCGGCCTGGTACGCCCTGGCCGGGCGCACCATCGGGATGAACGCCGACGTGCGCGAGCGCGTGCTGGAGCGCCACTACGTGGGCGTGGCCTGGTACGCCTCCATGCTGCACACGGCCCGCGAGCGCGGCGGCTACGAGCGCGGGCTGCGCCGGGAGCTGACCCGGCTGGCGGCGGCGCGGCTGGCCGAGCGGCACGGCGTGAACCTGTACCGGGATCCGGCGACGGCCGCGGCGCTGATCGGCGCGGACCGGTGGCCGCTGGTGGATCCCGCGCTGCTGAACCAGCAGCCCGGGACCAGGCCCGCCGACGTGCCGATCCGCGCCGTCGGCGAGCTGATCGAGCGGCTGGAGCGGATGTGAGTGGTAGCAGGACCGGGATAGCCGGCGCGCGTGCCGGAACAGCGCCGGGAACAAAAGAGGAGAGCCGATGACCGACGAGCTGACCCCCGAGCAGACCTGCCGCAAGGCGCTCGCCGTGCTGGACGAGGTGGAGAAGGCCGTCGTCGGCAAGCGCGCCGCCCTGGAGCTGGTGCTGCTCGGCGTGCTGGCCGGCGGCCACGTGCTGATCGAGGACCTGCCCGGGCTCGGCAAGACCCTGATGGCCCGGTCCTTCGCCGCGGCGCTGGGCCTGGACTTCACCCGCATCCAGTTCACGCCCGACCTGCTGCCCTCCGACGTCACCGGCGCGCCCTTCTACGACCAGCGCAGCGGCGACATGGTGTTCCGGCCCGGCCCGGTGTTCACCCAGCTGCTGCTGGCCGACGAGATCAACCGCACGCCGCCGAAGACCCAGGCGGCGCTGCTGGAGGCGATGGCCGAGGGCCAGGTGTCGATCGACGGCAAGTCGCACCGGCTGGACCCGGCCTTCGTGGTGCTGGCCACCGACAACCCGATCGAGTACGAGGGCACCTATTCGCTCCCCGAAGCCCAGCTCGACCGGTTCCTGCTGCGAGTGCGCATGGGCTACCTGCCGCCGGACCAGGAGGCTGCGATGCTCCTGCGGCGCCTGGACCGCAAGGCCGAGCGGGTGGACCTGGAGCGGATCGTGGACGCCGTCGAGCTGCTGGCGATGCGCGCCTCGCTGGAGTCGGTGGAGGTGTCGGCCGACGTCGTGGACTATGTGGTGGCGCTGGTGAACGCCACCCGGGCGGCGGCGCAGGTGCAGGTCGGCGCCAGTCCGCGCGGCGGTTTGGCGCTGGTGCGGCTGGCGCGGGCCCGGGCGGTGCTGTCAGGACGCGATTATGTGGTGCCCGAGGACGTGAAGGCGGTGGCGGTGCCGGCGCTGGCGCACCGGATCAGCCTGCGGCCGGAGCTGTGGGTGCGGAAGGTGTCGGCCGATGAGGTCGTTGCCTCGCTGCTGGCCGCGACGCCGACGCCGCGGACACTGCCTCGGCAGCAGGACGCGGCCGGCGGCACCGCGCCCGGCGCGGATCAGGGTTCGAACCAAGGCGCGGGCGAGCGCGCCGGCACCGCGGGCCGATGAGCGGGGAATCAGCCAAGCCGGCCACCGCTTCTCCGGTCACCTGGCGTCCCACGCAGCGCGCCATGCGCCTGCTGACCGCCGCCGTCGGCACCCTGATCCCGGCCGTCGCCTTCGGCGCCTGGTGGTGCGTGCCGCTGGCGGCGGTTCCGCTGCTGATGATGGCCGCGCACGGCGGCTCGCATCCGACGCGGATCCGGGCCGAGGTCGACGTGCCGGACCGGCGCTGCTTCGAGGGCGAGACGCTGACCGCCACCATCCGGCTGGCCGCCGACGCCGCCGCGGGCTGGACCCGGCAGGAGTACCTGCCGCCGCGGGCGCGCGAGGACAGCGAGTTCGGGCCGGCGCCGGCGCCCTCGGGCGTGCGGCTGCTGGCGCTGGAGCTGTCCGGCGCGGTGATCACCGTCCAGCTGCTGGTGCCGCGCTGGGGCCGCTGGGCGCTGGGCGCCGTCGCGATCGACGTCCACGACACCGCCGGGCTGCGCGTCACCACGCTGCACGCCGGCCTCGGGGAGGTCGAGGCGTACCCGGTCCCGGCGCCGGACGAGACCGCCCTGATGCCGCAGCGCTTCCCGGACCGCTTCGGGGAGCACTCCGCGCGTACCGCGGGTGAGGGCGTGGAGTTCATCGCGGTGCGGCCGTACGTGTTCGGCGACCGCCAGCGCCGCATCAACTGGCCGGCTACCACGCGGCGGCGCGAGCTTCAGGTGAACACCTTCGAGGCCGAACGCGCTGCCGAGGCGGTGATCGTCGTCGACGCTCTGTCCGACCTGCCGCAGCCGCAGGTCCCGGACGATCCGCGGCCGCGCTCCACCCTGGACACCGCGGTGCGCGGCGCCGCCGGGCTGGCTCAGGCCTATCTGAGGGCGCACGACCGCATCGGGCTGGTCACGTTGTCCGGCCGCGTGCAGTGGCTGACGCCGGGTTCCGGGAACGGGTATCTGTACCGCATCGCGGAGACGGTGATGGACCTGCGCAAGGACTTCACCTACGAGACCGGCGGCCTGAGCCGGCTGCCGACGCGGGTGCTGCCGCGCGGTGCGATGGTCTACGTCTTCAGTCCGCTGCTGGACCCCGGTGTGGTGGAGGCGGTTCGTGACCTCGCCGATCGGGGCCACCCGCTGGTGGTGATCGACGTGCTGGCGCATGAGCCGCGGCAGACCACCGGTGGCAAGCCGGACCACCTGGACGCGTTGGCGCTGCGCTTGTGGCGGCTGGATCGGCAGGCGGTGCGCTTCGTGCTGGGCGAGCTGGGGGTGCCGGTGGTGACCTGGGACGGCGTGGACCCGCTGGATCTGGCGCTGGCGCCGTTGCTGCGGATGCCGGTGGCGGGGAGGGCGCGATGAGCGGCGACGGCGCGGTGGGTGGTCGGGCGGATTCCGGTGCCGGTGTCAGCGCGGGGCTGCCCGCCAACCTCGCGTTCTGGGCCGGCTACGGCGTCCTGATGGCCGTGATGGGCAGCGGACTGCCGTTCTGGAGCTGGCCGCCGGACCTACCCCATGTCCTCGACCTGGTGTTCTGCGCCGTGGTGTTCGCGATCCTGGCGCAGCCGTATCAGGGCCGTCCGGTGGTGACCGCCATGCGGCTGCACCGCTTGGCGCGCGTTCATCGCAATACCCTGCTGGTGGGCGCGTTCGTGGTCCTGGTCGCCACCAATCCGGCGCCGGCGTGGGCGGCCGGGGTCGACGCGCTGCTGCTGGCCGGCTACCTGGTGCTGCTGGACATGATCTCGATGCCGGCGGTGACGGCGCGGCGGCTGCTCTCCCCCGCCTTCCTGGCCGGGCTCGCGGCGCTGATCGCCGGGGCGACAGCGCTGGTCGCGCTGCCCGCCTCGGACTCGGCGTACCGGCCGGTGCTGGTCGCGGTCGCCGCGGCGGCGGCGCTGGGGGCCGTGGTGGCGACCGCCTTCGGGCGCGGCGAGCGGCGGCGGGTAGGCTCGCGGGGAGCCGAACACCAGAAACAGGACAGGTCCTCACGATGACTACGCTGACCTCCGGGGCCATCACCCGCTACCGCGTGATGGCGCTGTTCACCGGCACCATGCTGCTGCTGCTCACGTTCGTCGTCATCCCGCTGCAGCTGTGGGCGCACAACAAGACCCTTGAGAAGCCGGTGAGCATCGTGCACGGCTACGGGTACATGGTGTACCTCGTCGTGGCGCTCGACCTGTGCCTGCGGGCCCGGTACAAGCCGGTGCGGACGATCCTGATCATGCTGGTCGGCGTGGTGCCGTTCCTGGCGTTCTACTACGAGCGGATCGTGGTGCGGGACACGCAGAAGCTGCTGACTGAGGCGGAGGAGCGGGCCGCGGCGAAGAAGGCGAAGGCGGCGGCCAAGGCGGTGCGGGCCGGGGCGGCTAAGGAGTCGCAGCCGGAGCCTGCGCGGGTGGACTGAGTTCTTCGGCGTCTTCTTCTTCGCTGTCTTCTTCTTGGGCGGCTTCTTCTTCCGCGTCTTCGGCGGCCGGGTTCGCGAGCCGGCGCACGTAGGTCGCGAACCACCACAGGCCCACGATCCCGAACACCCACCACTGCAGGGTGTAGCCGAGGTTGAGGATGTACCAGGACGACTTGTTCGGCGGCGTCGGGGCCGGGACCGGAGTGAGCTTCACGGCGGCGTCGTCGGCCGGGTTTATGCTCAAGGCATTGACATAGGACTGGTCCAGCGGATACGGCCAGGTGTTGACCAGCGTGGCGACGTCGACGGTGGCGATGCGGTGCGCCGGGTCCTTCGCGGCGTCGTCCTCGGCCTTCGCCGACGCGCTGTCGGCGGGCTCGGCGGCGGCCAGCCAGCCGGTGATCGTGACCGGCCCGGCCGGGACCGGCGGCGGGGTGACGGGCTGGGCGGTCCAGCCGCGGCTGACCACGACCGCGGTGCCGTCGGCGGCCTTCAGCGGCGCGATGACCAGGTAGCCGTCGCGGCCGTCGGGCAGCGCGCGGTCCGGGACCAGCAGCTGGCGGGTGCCGTCGAGGACGCCGGAGACGGTCACCGCGTGCCCCAGGGCACCGTTGGCCGGCGAACCGTCCTTGAGCAGCTGCGCTAGCGGGACGACGGTGGCGCGCGCCGTCAGCTCCTGCGCGCTGAGCTTGTGGGTGCGGTGCGCCCGTGAGAACTGCCACATCCCCAGGCCGACGAAGGCCGCGGTGAGCGCGACCAGGGCGGCGATCGCCGCGAGCCAGCCGGGACGCAGCAGGAAGCGGTACTTCATCGCCCACCAGCTTCCCATGCCTGTGAGCACGGTAAGAATCGGGTCGCTTTTCGGCCGGAAATCGGCAGCCCGTACTCCGTAGAGCGTCACTGAGGGAATACTCTGAGTGCGACAGCCGACGCCCCGATCCGGCGCGCCGACCTTCCGCCACAGCGCGCGCCACGGCGCGCCACCGTGTTGATCCTGCACAATGAACTGGGCCTTCGGACCGCCGGGCCCATCGGCCAGCGCCAGGAGGTGACGTGCACGGGCCCGATTCGAGGCCGCAGTCTTCCGGCCCGCGGCGTCCCCGGGGCGCCAAGGACGACGACGCGCGGATCGTGGAGCGCCTGCAACGCTCCCTGCTGCCGTCCATCCTGGAGGTCAAGGGCCTGGTCACCGCCGCCGAGTACATCCCGGCCGCCCGCCACCACAACGTCGGCGGCGACTGGTACGACGTCTTCGAGCCGGTCCCGGGCACGGTGGCCTGGGTGATCGGCGACGTGGCCGGCCACGGCTTCGGCGAGGCGGTGGTGATGGCCCAGCTGCGCAACGCCCTGCGCGCCTACGCCCTGGACACCGCCGACCCGGCGGAGATCCTGCGCCGCCTGGACCGCTTCGTGACGGCGTACCTGCCGAACGACACCACCGCGACCGCCTGCGTCCTGGTCCTGGACCGCCCCAGCGGCACGGTCTGCTACAGCGTCGCGGGCCACCCGCCGCCGCTGCTGCTGGCCGAGCGCGACGGCACGTTCGCGACCCGATGGCTGGATCAGGCCAAGGGGCTGCCGCTGGGGGTGCGCGAGACGGATGTGAGGCCGGTGGCGCGGTTCCCGCTCGGGCGGACCGACACGCTGGTGCTGTATACCGACGGCCTGATCGAGAAGCCGGGTGGGGACATCGAGGACGGTATGGAGCAGCTGCGGATGGCGGCGCAGCTGGTGTGCAGCGAGACGCCGGAGACGGTGTGCCGGCAGCTGATGCGGCTGCCCGGGGACGCTTATGCGGGGGACGACAGGGCTCTGCTGGTCAGCCGCATAAGCTGAGGGGCATGTTCACTACACGTCCGGTCGGCCTGGAGTTCCTGGAGACCGCACCGCTGCGTCTTTCGTTCGGCGGGACTTTGCAGGCTTCGCCGAAGGCGGTGTTCGACGCGATCGCTCATGACGTCGGCTCGATGCCGCGCTGGTATGGGGCGGTGGTGTCGGCGGAGTATGGCGGCGGCGGCTCGGCGTACGGGGTGGGGACGAAGCGGCGGGTGAAGCTGGTCGGCGGGGTCGCGTTCCATGAGGAGGTCATCGTGTGGGATGACCCGACGCGGTACGGGTATCGCGTCGAGCGCACGACCGTTCCCGGCATTCGCGCGATGGCCGAGGAGTGGGCGGTGGTGGAGACGCCGGCGGGGACTCGGGTGGTGTGGACGATGGCGGTGGACGCGGCGCGGCCGACGGCGGTGGCTTTTCGGTCGATGGCGCCGGGGATCGCGGTGGCTACGCGGCGGGCTTTGGGGCGGTTGGATCGGCGGTTGGTCGGGGCGGGGTGAGGGTTGGTCCGATCGGGCGGATTCGGCGGCGGTGCCTTCCTTCGGCGGTTGACAGAATGAGACAATTGCCTTGAAGGTGAGGTTTAGTCCCCCGGATGGGGCGGGGTCAAAAACCGCGGGGTCAAAAACACTGAGCATCGAGGCATGTGTCACCCAGGCCAAGGCGGCGGCTGGCAACGGCGACATCCTGCTGCGCGGCGCGGCTGACGCGCAGAAGTGCCTGCGCGCCAGCCTGCTGGACGAGATGGAGGTGCAGTCGGGGGAAGGTGCCGTGCCGCACCTGCGCTATCGCGCGCGTCAGCCCATTCCGTGGACCAAGTAGTAGGCAACCTGGGAAAAGTCCGGAAGGCTTCCCGTCGCGTTGCTCGACCACAGGGACAGCATCAGGTCGCCGCGGCGCACCAGGAGGTTTTCGTGGGCGATGTAAGGCCCCTGGGGCGCCGTCTTGATCAGCAGTGCCTCGTCGCCGAGGCCGGGGACG
>JAEKKI010000207.1 GCA_019510485.1 Catenulisporales bacterium | reverse complement strand
CCCCGCGCCCCGGGCCGTCCCGCACCCGGTTCACGACCGGGACGGCCCGGATCCCAGAGAGTTGAGAAAGGCCTCGGCCTCCCGCAGGTCGATCCGCCGGAAGACCTCGGGCCGCAGCACGATCCGGAGCTCGCGGCAGATGCGGCGTTCCCGGGAGCGGGTCACGAAGGACAGCAGGACCAGCCGCAGCAGGCTCTCCGGGTCGAGGAAGTCGACGCGCGAGAGCCCGTCCCCGATCAGCGGCATGGCCACGCCTTCGTGCTGCCCGTGGCGGTAGACGGCGTCCCACAGGCGGTTCAGGCTGAACCAGAGCTCTTCGACACCGGACTCGGCCACGCAGTCGTTGCCGAACCGGCTGTAGGCGACGGCGAAGACCAGCCGCGGCCGCTCGCCCAGGACGGCGACGGTACCGATCGGGTAGCGGTCCAGCTTGCCCACGGGCTTGTCCGTCCGCTCCTCCGTGGCGAGCGGCCTCGTCCGGCGGAGCCCTGCTTCCAGATCCTCGTCCAACAGCTCCACATCGCCGCCGTAGCGGCGCCGCAGCAACTGGCCCTGCACGCTGTCCCCGTTCACCGGGACGCCGCCGGCGACGCAGGTGTCGAAGGTGTCCGAGAAGCCGACCACCAGGTGTCCCGGTTCGTCGAACAGGTCGCCCGGCACGATCGAGACGGACATCTCAGGCAACATGAAGGTCCGTCGCACGCGCCGCTTCGGCCACGACCGGACTATGCCGTACGCCAGACAGAACATCAGCGTCACCGTTGTGACGAAACCGGGGTCGGAGAACGCGTTCGGGAACAGCTGCCCCACAAACTGGACCAACGCCGAAACCACGCCGAACGCGATCAGCACACTGCCGAGGAAGTGTCGGCCCCCGCGCATGCGCAACCTCACGGCGCCGCCGAAAGCCCGATGTCCGGTCCGCATATCTTGCTACGCTTTCGACCACGGCAGCTGGTGGAGGAGTGTTCATGGCGGACGTCCGGATCAGCATCCTGGGTCCCGTGCGCCTGGTCGTGGCCGGCGAGGCGGTCACCCTCCCGCCGCTGACGGCCCGATTGCTGGTGCGGCTCATAGCCGCCGAGGGCGAAGCGGTGTCGGTGCCGCAGCTCCGGAAGGACGTGTGGGACGCCGTCGACCGCGGCTCCCACGCCGAGCTGCGAGGGCGCAACGAAGTCCAGAAGCGGGTCCTCGCGCTGCGCCGGCAGTTCCCCGCCCCGGACCGTCTGCAGACCGAGCAGCTGATCGCCGGTCCCCGGCCGACCACCGCCTACCGGCTGGTCCTGGGCCCCGGTGAACTCGACGCGTCGGACTTCACCCGGCTGGCCAACGACGGCCTGAGCACCACCGCGGCCGGCGCGGAACGCCTGCTGGCCGAAGCCGTCACGCTGTGGCAGGGCCGCCCGCTGGTCGAGGCAGGCGACGCGGAGTACGCGCGACCGCTTATCAGACGCCTGAGTGAGGCGTATCAGGCCGTGCGCACCGAACTGGTCCGCGTGCGGATCGTCATGGGCCGCCCGGATCTGGCCCTTCCGCTGGCCGAACAGCTCGCCGCGGAGGATCCGGACGATCACCGTGCGGCGGCGGCGCTGGAGCAGGTCCGGAGTCAGCTGCGGGACCGGCATGGCGACGAGATCGTCCGCCACGAGCTTCCCGATCTGCATACCGCGGTGACGATCGTTCGCGGCGACCTGTTCGATCAGGACGACGCGAACCTCGTCGTCGGCTTCAGCGACACCTTCGACGTAACCACCGACGACGACTTCGTCATCAGCCGCTCCAGCACGCAGGGCCAACTCGCCGAGCGGCTGTTCGGCGGCTCGGCGGCGGTCCTGAACCGGGAGCTCAAGCGCGGCCTGCGCACGATCACGCCGGTCGCCGTGGAGAGCGCGCGGGACAAACCGCGCGGCAAGCGCGTCCGCTACCCCATCGGCACCGTCGTCCCGATTCCGCTCGACGGACGCCGCGTCTTCGCCACCGCCTACTCGCGCCTGGGCAACGACCTGGTGGCCCGCTCGACGCCGGCGGAGCTGCGGCACAGCCTGGACCGCCTGTGGGAAGCCGTCGCCCGGTACGGCATGGTCAAGCCGGTCGCCGTCCCCCTGGTCGGCTCGGGCCTGGCCAGGCTGACCCCGCTGGACCGCGGACAGCTGCTGGCCCTGATCGTCGAGTCCTTCCTCGCGGCGTGCGGCCGCCTTTCCGCGATGACGCCGGAACTGCGGATCGTCCTGCTGCCCGCGGCAGTCGACAAGACGGACCTCACCGAAGCCGAGAACCTGCTGGCCGACCCGTCCCGGCCGGCGAATCGCCCGGCAGAACGGCACGGCGCCCGGTAGGCGCCGGGCCGATCCCCCCGCTTCGCGATCCGCTCCCCTCCTGCCCCCGGGTCCGTCGTCATCACGGAAAAGCGTTGCCACACCGCACATATGAGCGCTTGGGCCGCTTCCGGCGATATGTTTCGTGCGCTTCCTGTCCGGTTCCGGCGCTCTGGCCCGGATCCACTCAGCCCTTCACCGCGCCGGTGAGGCCGCCGACGATCCGCTTCTGGAAGATCGAGAAGAAGATCAGCGCGGGCAGCATCGCGAGCGAGGTGAAGGCGAGCACCTTCGCGGTGTCCACGGAGTGCTGCGAGGAGAACGCCTGGACGCCGAGCGGCAGGGTGAAGTTGGCTTCGGTGTTGAGGATGTACAGGGGCAGGACGTAGTTGTTCCAGCTGCCGATGAACGCCAGGATGCCGACGGTCACCACACCGGGCAGCGACAGCGGCATCACCATGCGGAAGAAGAACCCGAGCCGGCTCGCACCGTCGATCGTGGCGGCCTCCTCGATCTCCTTGGGGATGGCCCGCAGGAACGGCACCAGGATGATGACGGTCGTCGGCAGGCCGAAGGCGATCTGCGGGATGATCACCCCGGGCAGGCTGTCGATCAGGCCGAGGTCCTTGATGATGATGTACAGCGGGGTGATCGCGATGACCAGCGGGAACATCAGGCCGGCGGCGAACAGGGAGTACATCGCGCTCTTGAGCTTGAAGTCGTAGCGCGCGATCACGAAGCTCACCATCAGGCCGAGGATCACGATGCCGAGGGCGCTCGCGACCCCGACGATGAGGGAGTTGGCGAACTCGCCCCAGAACGTGTTCGACTTCAGCACGTTGGAGTAGTTGCTGACGACCCAGGGGTGCGGCAAGCCGGCCGGGCTGTCGGTGATCTGCGAGTTGGTGCGGAATCCGCCGATCACGATGTAGAGCACCGGTGCGATACAGACCGCGATGAACAGCAGCGCGATGAAGTAGGTGACGGGATTCCCCCACTTCGCCGCCTTCTCCCCGCTGCCGCGACGGTTGACGGGTGCGTTCGGTTCCGCGGCGGAGGAGAACCAGGGGTCGACCGTCCTCGCGCTCATCAGATGACTCCTTCAGTGACGGCGCCCCGGAGGTCGCGGCGCAGGACGAGCCGCTGATAGAGCAGCGCGACGATGAACGAGATCAGGAACATCACGACGGCGACGGCGCTGCCGTAGCCGAACTGGCCCGCGGAGCGGCCCTGGGCGACCATGTAGATCGCCATGGTCGAGGTGCCCGCGGTGCCCGAGACGTACTGGCCCCAGATGATGAAGACGAGGTCGAACAGCTGCAGCGAGCCGATGATCGACAGCAGCCCCCAGATGCGGACCGTCGGGCCCAGCAGCGGCAGCGTGATCCGGCGCTGGATCTGCCAGTAGGAGGCGCCGTCGATCTGCGCGGCCTCGAAGAGCTCGTCGGGGATCGACTGCAGGCCGGCGAGCATCAGGATCACGGCGAAGCCGACGTACTTCCAGGAGATGATGGCCATCAGGGTCCAGATGGCCAGTTTCGGGTCGGCGATCCAGTCGTTGCGCAGGGAGCCCAGGCCGAGGTGCCCCAGCAGGTCGTTGGCGGCGCCGTTGCTCTGCAGCATCAGGCCCCAGCCGGTGCCCACGATGACCTCGGAGATGATGAAGGGCACGAAGATCAGGACCCGGATGACCGAGCGGCCGCGGATGTTCTGGTTGAGCAGGATCGCCAGGAAGATCGCCAGCGGGCCCTGGATGGCCAGCGAGAGCCCCATGATCAGCAGGCTGTGCCACAGGACCTGCTGGAACGCCGGGTCGGTGAGGATCAGCCGGTAGTTGTTCAGTCCGACCCACTCGGTGGCCGGCCCGTAGCCCTGCCATCGGTAGAAGCCGTAGTAAGCGGCGAGCACGACCGGGAAGATCACGAACGCCACGAAAACAAGGATCGGCGGTCCGGACAGGACCGCAATCTCCAGGCGCATCTTGGCACGGCCGCGGCGGCGCACAGCCGGGGGCGCGGGCTTGGCCGCGCCCCCGACCTCGGGCGTGCCCTGCGACTGGCGGTCGGTGGCCGTGTCAGTACCCAGGGTGTCGCTCATCGTGTGTCTACTCAGCCTCTCGCGGCGGCGTCGTTGGTGGCCTTGACGATGTCGGCGGCGCTGCCCTTGCCGGCCATCAGGCTCACGACGGCGGTGTTCATGGCGTTGCCGACGTTCTGCCCGTACTCACTGTCCAGGTAGTCCATGGAGTAGGCGGCCTTGTTGAAAGCCTGCAGCGTCGAGATGTTGTAGGGGTCGGTGACGACCTCCTGGGCCGCGGGATTCACCGGGATCGTGACGAAGGCCTTGGCGTAGGCCTCCTGCTGGTCCTTGGTCACCAGGAACTCCAGGAATTCGAAGGCCTCCTTCGGCGCCTTCTTGGACAGCGAGTATCCGCCGCCGCCGCCCATGATGGCGGTCGGGTCGCCCTGGCCGCCGGGCACCGTGGGGAAGGGGAACCAGCTCAGGTCGGGCAGCGCCTTCTGGTCCGGGGTCAGGCTGGCGATCGTCCCGGGGTCCCAGTTGCCCATCAGCTCCATGGCCGCCTTGTGGTTCGCGATCAGGCCCGCCGACGATCCGGCGCCCTGCTGGGCCGAGGTCGTCAGGAAGCCCTTCTGGAAGGGGTCGACCTTCAGGAACGCGGCCAGGTCGTCGCCGGCCTTCTTCCAGCACGGGTCGTCGAACTTGAGCGACTTGGCGGCGTTCGTCATGGCTGCCTGGCTGCACTCGCGCAGCGCGAAGTTGTAGTACCAGTGCGCAGCCGGCCAGGCATCCTTGCCACCGACCGCGATCGGCGCGATGCCGGCCGCCTTGAGCTTCGTGATGACCCCTTCGAGCTCGTCGACCGTCGTCGGCGGCGTGGTGATGCCGGCCTTCTGGAACAGATCCTTGCTGTAGTAGATGCCCTCGGGCTGCGTGTCCAACGGCATCGCGTAGATCGTGCCGTCGACCGAATCGCCCGCCAGCGCCGCCGCGCCGACGTTCGCCTTGTCGGTGTCGGTGAGGGTCAACGCCTGGAGCTGGCCGGCCTTGACCATGGCCCGCATCTTGCCGCCGCCGCGCTGCAGGAAGATGTCCGGCGCGGAGTTCGAGTTGAGTGCGGTCTGCAGCTTGCCGTCCATGTCTTCGTTCTGGATCGTCTGCAGGTTGATCGTCACATTCGGGTGCAGTGTGTGGTAGGCCTTCGCGGCGTTCACGAAGAAGTCCTGGCCGGGCCCGGTGGTCGCGTTCTCCCAGAAGGAGATCTTGACCTCACCGCCGCCCGAACCGCCGCCGCTGCTGCTGCTACCGCCGCCGTTGCTGCTGCCGCCGGCGCAGCCTGCGGCCGCGAGTGCCACGCCCAAGCTGAGCAGCGCGGCCGCCGTCGCGTTACGTGTATTCCTCGTCACTGTGGAAACTCCCTGTCCGTCGTCGAGGTCGCGCCTGGGTCCCCGGGGCGCTGGGAGTACTGAGGCACCGGGGACTGGCGATGAGTTTGCGCGTGTGTTTCCATCCGTGTCAATCGTTATCGATAACGATTTCTAAGCTAACGTGGCGGCGTGCAACAACCCCGAGCCCGAATCACCATCCGCGATGTCGCGCAGCACGCCGGCGTTTCGGTCGCGACCGTGTCCAAGGTCCTCAACCAGCGCTACGGCGTGGCCGCGGACACGACAGCCCGCGTGCAGGCGGTGATCAGCGAACTCGGCTACGAGGCGAGCCTGGTCGCGCAGAGCCTGCGCAACCACCGCACGAACGTGATCGGGATCCTGGTCGCGGACCTGGAACCGTTCAGCGCCGAACTGCTCAAGGGCGCGGCGGACGCGATCCGCGGCAGCGGCTTCGAGCTGGTCGTCTACAGCGCCGGCGGGCGCCCCGGCGACATGGTGGGCTGGGAGCGGCGGTATCTCTCGCGGCTGTCAGGCACGCTGGTGGACGGCGCGGTGCTGGTCACCCCCACGGTCGTGGACGTGCGGTACGGCGCGCCGGTCGTCGCGGTCGACCCGCACACCGGGTCCTCGGGCTTTCCGACGGTGGACGCGGACAACCTGAGCGGTGCGCGCTTGGCGACTGAGCATCTGCTGGGCCTCGGGCACCGGCGGATCGCGATGTTGACGGGCCGCGCGGATCTGGAGTCGGCGAAGCAGCGCGAGCAGGTCTATCGGGAGGCCTTGGCGGCGGCCGGCGTGCCGTTCGACGAATCGCTGGTGCGGGTCGGCGGGTACGACGCGGAGTTGTCGACGCGGGCGGCGCACGAGTTGCTGAGCGGTCCGGAACGTCCGACTGCGGTGTTCGCTGCGAACGACGTCTCGGCGATCGCGACGTTGAAAGTTGCGTTGTCTCTCGGGCTGCGGGTGCCCGAGGACCTGTCGGTCGTCGGTTTCGACAATATTCCCGAGTCGGCGCTGTGCACTCCGCCGCTGACGACGGTGAACCAGCCGATTCGCACGATGGGTGAGCGGGCGGTGGAGATGCTGATCCGGTTGATTCGCGAGCAGCCGGTGGAGCGGACGCATCTGACGTTGGCGACGGAGTTGGTGGTGCGGGGGTCCACCGCGCCGGTGTGACGGCGATCGTCAGACGGCGCTCGCCGGTCCCGGATCAGCGTCCGGACACCGGCGAGGGTCGTCGGCGGTGCTACGAGGTACGCCCGGCGCCGCGTTCTGCACCAGGCCGCCGACCCAAGGCGTCACAGACGCCGGTCGCAGCCATAGCGCAAGCCGTCAAGGCTTCCCGGGCACCCTCCCACCGGCGCCCGGGAAGCCACGGCCCTCACCGCATCAGGAGCACGCGGCTCCGTTGACGGTGAAACTCGTCGGCGAGGCATCGTTCGCGGTGAACGTGCCCTGGAACCCGAACGAAGTGTTCGCCCCGGGGGCGATCGAGCCGTTATAGGCGACGTTGGTGGCACTGACGGCGGCGCCGGTCTGGGTGGTGGTGGCGCCCCAGGCGTTGGTGATCTTCTGGTCGCCGGGGAAGCTCCAGCCCGTGGTCCAGCTGCTTATCGCCGCTGTTCCGGTGTTGGTGATGGTGACGTTGGCGGTGAAGCCGCCGGGCCATTCGCTGGTTCTGCTGTAGTCGACGTGGCAGGTGCCCGGGGTGTTGCCGCCGGTGATGGTCCAGGTGAAGCTGGCCCCGCCGGCCGCGTCGGTGCTGTCGTTCGCGCCCACCGACGTGACGAAGGTCCCCGCGGTCGTCGGGGTGCCGGTGATCAGACCGCTGCTGCTGATCGACAGCCCGGGCGGCATGCTGGTCGAGCTGTAGATCAGCTGCTGGTTGGGGTCTGAATCGGTGGCGTGGATCTGCAGGCCGCTGATGGGCGTGCCGACCGTGCCGGTCTGGTTGCCGGGGTTGGTGACCGTGATCGTGTTCCCGGTGTGGCCGCCTCCGGAGGTGGCGATGGCGAAGATGTGCAGCGCCGGGCTACTCGCGGCCGCGGGATTACCGGCGGGCAGTTGCACTGAAGCGAGGGTCTTGCCGGCGGTCAGCGGCACGGTCTCGGAGAAGATGTCGCTGCTCTGGGTGGCAGTGGTGTTGCCCTGCCGGTTCTGGTACGGCGTGCTGACGGCCAGGGCGCTGCCGCTGGCGGGCGTGGTCGACCACCAGTCCGCCGAACTCAGCGTGTAGCTCTGTTTGGTGCCGTCGGTATAGGTGATGGTCCCGGTTCCGGATGTGGGTCCGTAGCTGGAGGTCAGTAGGAAGCCCAGGGTTCCGGAGCCGGACATGGTGATCACCTGGTTCTGGGCCACCGTGTTGTCGTTCACCCCGGCCGCGACGTTCGGGAAGGTGAACGTCACCCCCGAGGACGTGATGGAGGCGCCCGGCGCGGCCTTGGCGGTGGTCAGCGCGGTCTCGGAGAAGCTGTAGCCGTTGCCGTCGAAGTCGCCCGGCGCGGTGTTGCCGTCCGCGGTGATCCCGACGTTGTCGAACGACGCCGCGAGGTTGGGATACGTGACCGGCGGCGAATTGCCGTATCCGGCGGCGACGATATTGGCCTGGACGGCGTCCTCGGTGGCATCCGACGGGTAGCCGGAGGTCATGACACCTTCGTAGAAGGTACCCACGGCGCCTTTGCTGTTGTCTCCGCCGATGCCCAGGATGATCGCACCCTGCTTCTTCATCGGGTTGTAGCCGTTCACGTTCGGGCGCTGCCCGGAGTAGAACGTCGACAGGTTCCCGGACTGTGCGTTGCCGCCGCGGATCGCCCACAGGTTCGCGGTGCCCTTGATGATGGCGGTCGTGTAGCGGTAGTTCACCGTCGGGTCGTTGGCGTTGTAGCCGGCGTTCCGCCCGGAGAACAAGCCGTTCTCCATGTCGGCCATGATCCAGGGGCCGTTGCCGGTGCCGTAGCCCCAGACCTTGATGTTGCCGAAGTAGATGGCTTCCATGGTGCCGTTGCCATCGTCGTTGTTGTTCGTCTCGGCGTTGCCGTAGTCGAAGCAGCAGCCGCCGTTGTAGTGCGTGCCGTCGAAGATGGCGTATTCGCCTTCGGGCTGGTCGCCGGTGGCGATGCCGCTGGTGCGGTCGTTGCGGTAGCCGACGCCGTTGGACGCGTAGACGCCGTACGCCTTGTGGCCGCTCAACATCGTCGGTGCCGCTGTGGCGTTCGCGAGGTTGTCCGGGCCGCCGGCCGCGCCGCCGCCGGGTGCCTGGGTGAGGTGGTTGCCGCGTCCGGTCTGGTCGTAGATGATCGTGATCACGCAGGACGTGCCGGCGCAGAACGAGTCCTGCGCGGCGGCGTTGGCGTACCCGCCGGCGCTCAGAACCCCGATGTCCCGGGTGGTGTTGTCCGAGGAACGCCGCACCTGGTACAGGTTCCCGTTGTAGGCGCCGTACAGCGCCCGTGTCGTGGAGTGCGCAGCCACGCACGGCGTATTGCCCGACGCGTAGATGTCACAGGGCCCCTGGCCGAGCTCGGCCCGCGCGCTCCCGCCCATCACTGTCAGACCAGCCAGGGCGAGGGCGAGGCTCGCCCCGGCCGACAGCCATGTCTTCCTCATCGATCTCCCCAACAAGACGGATCACTCCCTGCGGTTCAGCTGGACGGAATCCCGTTCACCGTGAAGATGGTCGGGGGCGAGTCGTTCGACGTGTAAGTGCCTTGGAACCCGAACTGCACGCTGCCGCCCGGCGGGATGACAGCGTTGTAGTCGACGTTCTTCGCGGAGACCGCCGCACCGGTTTGGGTGATCAACGCGCTCCAGTCGTTGGTGATCTTCTGGTCGCCGGGGTAGGAGAACGCCAGCGTCCAGCCGTTGATCGGCATGGTGCCGTTGTTGATGATCGTGACGTTCGCGGTGAACCCACCCGGCCACTCCGAGGTCCGGTCATAGATCACGCGGATGGAGCCGCTGGTCCCGCCGGAGATCGACCAGTCGAACGTGGCTGTGCCGGAGGCACCGGTGGAGTCGGTCGCCGTGACGGCCGTGGTGAAGCCGCCGGCGGTGGTCGGCGTACCCGAGATCACGCCGGCGGAGCTGATCGACAACCCCGGCGGCAGGCTGACGGCCGAGTAGGTGAGCGTCTGCCCGGCAGCCGAATCGCTGGCCTGGATCTGGAGTGCGGGAATCGCCGTCCCGACCGAACCGGACTGGTTGCCGGGGTTGGTGACGGTCACGGTGTTGCCGGCCGACCTGATCGTCCAGGCGAACGCGGCCGAGCCGGAGGCGCCGGTCGAGTCGGTCGCCGTGACGGTCGACGTGAAGCTGCCGGCGGTGGTCGGCGTACCCGAGATGGCGCCGGAGGAGCTGATCGACAACCCCGGCGGCAGACTGGCGGCCGTGTAGCTGAGCGTCTGTCCCGCCGCCGAATCCGAGGCCTGGATCTGAAGGGCGGCGATCGGCGTGCCGACCGTACCGGACTGGTTGCCGGGGTTGGTGACGGTCACGGTGTTCCCGCTTGGCGCGATGATCGTCCAGGTGAACGTGGCCGAGCCGGTCGCGCCGGTGGGATCGGTCACCGTGACGGTCGGCGCGAAAGCACCGGCCGCGACCGGCGTGCCCGAGATCAGCCCGGAGGAGCTGATCGACAGCCCCGGCGGCAGGCCGGCGGCCGAGTAGCTCAGCGTCTGTCCGGACGCCGAGTCCGTGGCCTGGATCTGGAGCGCGACCTGCGTCTGGGTCTGGTTGCCGGGGTTGGTGACGGTGATGGTGTTGCCGGCTGGCAGGGTGTTGCCGGCCAGGCCGATGGAGACGTTGCCGAGGGTCCGGTAGGACCGGGCGGCGGTTCCGGTGACCGGGGCGAACGGCAGTGAGGTCGTGGGTGCGGATGCCCGTTCGACCAGGTAGGTCGAGCCGGCGGTGACCGGGACGTTGAGTGTCGTGGCGGTGGTGGCGGCGACCACGGTGGCGCCGGTGGATCCGTTGCCGGCCTGGATCGCGGCGGTGGTCACGGTGCCGCCTTGGACCTGGACGTCGACTTTCGCTCCGCCCTGGATCGCGATGGTGCCGGCGGCGTCCCAGCCCGGGGGCAGGGCCGGGGCGATGCGGATGGTGCCGTCGTAGTCGGTGGCCAGTGCCTCGCCGATGGTGGCGGCGACGTTGGAGACGTGTTCGACGTAGGGCTCGTCCAGCGTCCCGGGGTTCCACGCGGCCAGCCCGCTGATGTAGACCTGGTAGCTCTTGGTGCTGGCGACCAGGTCGCCTGCGACCTCCGAGCCCAGGTCTAGGCGTGCGGCCTGGATCGAGTCGTAGGTCCAGTCCGGGGTGTTCACGTACTGCCGGTGCGAATAGGTGCGCTGGGCCAGCGCGGTCAGGTTGTCGCCGTTGATCACGGTGTTGTCGCCGATCACCCCGAACGGCCAGACCGGCTCCAGCCCGAGGTTCTCGGTGTTGTGGATGGCCGCGGTCGGCTGGTAGGAGTTGCCGATCACGTCGGTGCCGGAGGCGTCGGCGGACGGGCCGAGCAGTTGGCTGTGGCTCTGCTGGTCGGTGCGGGCGTAGGGCTGGATCTGGGTCAGCGCGGTGCGCAGCCTGGAGGCCAGCGAGGCATCGGTGTTCAGCACCGTGGCGGCGTTGACCGTCGCGGAGAACAGAGCCTGGTCGGCGGCGATGTCGGTGGTCGGGTCCTGCACGGCCCACTGCGTCTCGTGCGCGTTGGCCACGGCGTGCAGGTAGCCGTCCGAGCCCACCTGCTGCCAGGCCAGCAGGAACGTCGCGGTCTGCGCCAGCAGCGGGTAGTACTTGGCCAGGAACGCGGCATCGCCGGTGTCCTGATACTGCTGCCAGATCCACAGCGCGACCTCCGCGCCGCTGGTGATCGTCTCAGCGTTGTAGCTCGGGCTGGAAGCGGTGGCACACGAGGCGTTGTTGTTGATCCCGCCGCCGTTGTAGTAGCCGTTGCCGTTGAACCGCATCGTCTCCGGCACACACGCCCCCGGCTTGCCGTTCATGTTCGCGCCCGTCCACGACTGGATCGCCGGCAGATCGTTGAGATACATGTCGAAGATCGGGGTGTTCAGGGCGAAGTTCCCGGAGGACAGGTTCGCCTGGACCTGCCCGCGCAGGTTCCAGAACCAGTAGCCGGCCGGGTACCAGGCCTGGTGGTCCTGGTTGAAGTTGTCCAGATCGGCCAGGCCCGCCTGGCTTCCGGGCAGGACACCGGTGTGCATCAGACCGGCCTCGAAGTACAGGTACAGGGTGTGCAGGTTCTCCATGTACTGCGCGTTGCCGTCACCGGAGTTCAGCTCGATCAGGCCGCTGTTGGCCCAGAAGCTGTGCCACCAGGCCGATTGCGGCGCCAGCAGCGCCGGGGTCGAGACCGTGGCATCGGAGCCGATCAGCGCCTGGGCCGTGGAGGCCGCATTGGCGCCGCCGGTCCATTGCGGGGAGGCGGCGATGACCCGGTAGGAGCCGTCGCTGTTCGCGGTGAAGCTCACCTGCACCTGCGTGGAGTTCACCACCGAGGAGCTGACGTTCTGCCCGCCGGCGGTGATCGCCGCCATCGCACCGAAGGTCCTGCCGGAGGATCCGGTCTGGGAGTTGTCGACCCAGCTCTGCGCCAGGGTGCCGATCGCCCCGGACGCCGCCGCGGACGGATTACGGCCGCTCCACAGACCCACCGACGCGCTCTGCCGCGAACCCGGGCTGACCCCGGTGACGTCGACGACGAGTTCGTCCTTGCCCGCCGGCACCCACGCGGTCATGCTGATGCCGCCGCCGGACTCATGAAGCACCCCGTTGTACAGATCCAGGTACCCGACGAAGTTCGACGCCGAGGTCATCGCCGACAGCCCCGGGATCTGGACCTGGCCGGTGGACAGCCGGTTCGGCATGGTGTCGCTGCGGTTCAGCTGCGCGGTGAAGCCGTTCCCCGCCCACTCCGCGACCCCGAGCGAGCCGTTGCCCAACGGCAGGAACTGGGTGTTCGCCGTGTTCGGCTTACCGATGACGATGTTCGACCGCGACACGACGCTCGCCGTGTCCAGCGCGAAGCTGCCGTTGTGCCAGGCCGTGGTGACCGTGGCCGCCGCGGCGGGTGCGGGCTTGAGGAGAGTCGTCGTCAGCGGCACAGCGAGCAACAGGGCCACAGCCCCGGCAAGCCAGCGGCCAGTACGACGTCGCGATCGCGCATACATGGGATGACTTCTAGCTCGATCCGTGCGACATGTCCAAGGAGCGGGAACCGGCCGCGACCCGAAGTGAACGCACGGTCGCTTGAATCAGAGCACGTCCAAGGGTGGATCGACCCGTCCACGCGCCCCCGGGAGCCGGGGGCTGGGCGCTGAAAATTTCAGCCGCGGGCGAGGGGCGGACCGGTCCGACATCCGATCATTTCCGCGCCGCCGGGTCCGTGGGAACAAGGGCACTGCGCGCCCGGACCAAGGCCCGGGCGGCGTCGACGTCAGTGCCTCAGCGGGCGTCAGTAATCTCCGTGTCCGGAGCCGGTGTGGCAGTGCCCGGACCCGTGTCCCCGCAGCGGCGGCACGTCCAAAGACAGGTTGCGGTCAATGAAGCCCGCGGGGTTGAGCGAGAGGCCGACGACGGTGGCAGAGTTTCAGGAGTACCGCAAGCTACACCGGAATCATTTGCCAGTGCTGGCTGATGTCGCCGGTGTCGGTCTGCTGCACGATCGCCGCGTTGTCGGCCGTGGAGTCGCCGCGCACTCCGATGACCTTGCCGCTGCGCACGCTCACCAGCTTGGTGTATCCGCCGCCCGCGTCGACCATCATCCAGAGCTGATTCGTGCCGCCGTCGGCCGACCACTGAATGATGGCGGCATCGTCGGCCGTGGAGCCACCGTTGACATCGACCAGCAGTCCCGAGGCGACGTTGGCCACCGTGAAGGCCGCGCCGGCGGGGGCGAACGTCCAGTGCTGGTTGGCGCCGTCGTTGGCGCTCCACTGGATCAGCGCCGTGCCCGCGCTCTTCGAGGCTCCGGGATCGTCGAGCGCCTTGCCGCTGCGTCGGTTGACCAGCTTGAACGTCGTGCTGACCGTGGCGTTCGGCGTGACCACTGTCGAGCCGCCGGCCCCGATGGTCACCGCCTGACTCCACGTGCCGGCCTTGACCGTCGTCGTAGCCCCCGGCCGTCCGTGGATCGTCGCGGATGTGACGCGCCCGGCGCTCCAGGTGATGTCCACCGTGAAGGCGCCGCGCGCCGGGATGCCGGTGACGCTGCCGGACGCCGACCAGGCCGACGGCATGGCAGGCAGCAGTTCGATCAGCCCGGGCCGGGAATACAGAAGCATCTCGAGCATGGCGCTGGGCGTACCGAAGTTGGCGTCGATTTGGAAGACCGAACTGTTGCTGCTGAGGTTGTACATGTCGAAAAGGTTGTGCGCGGCGCCGTTGCTGTAATTCACCGACGGTTGCAGGACCGTCATCACCGCCTGATAGGCCTTGCCAGGGTTTTTCAGCCGGGCCCAGCACAGCGCGCGCCAAGCCATGCCCCAGCCGTAGGTGTTCATGCCGCGCGCGGTGAGAAGGTTCGTCGCCCCGGCGATCAGGGCCGCCGGGCTCTGGTCGGCCGTGATGCGGTCTCCCGGGAAGAGTCCGATCAGCGGGGAGAGGTGCCGGTGCGTGGGGTCGCCGAGGTTGTCAGGGGTCCTCCACTCTTCGAGCCACCCGGTGCTCGGGCTGACCTGTGGCAGATAAAGCTTGGATTTCAGACCATTGATCGTGGACGCGTAGGCGGCGTCTTGGCCGAGTGTCGCCGCCGCCGCGGTATAGTTCGCGAAGAGCTGCCATACCAATTCCTGCGCGTAGGTTATGCCCTTGGCGTTGGTCGGCCCCTGTTCCGGGGACCAGTCGCTGTCGTCGATGAGCAAACCGGTGCCGGGATCGGTGATCAGGCGCGCCTCCCAGAACTGGCAGGCGCCCTTGAGTAGCGGATAGATCTTCTGAAGGTAGCCGGTGTCCAGCGTATATAGATAGTGGTCGTAGAGCGTGTTGCCGATCCACGCGCCACCGGCCGGGTGCCACCACCAGCCGCCCCCGCCCCAGACGTTCGCGCTGATCGCGGTCGTCCATCCCGCCACTCGGCCGCTCGAATTGCGGAACCCGTTACGCGAGTCCTGGAACAGCGACCGGGTAGTCGCGCTCCAGCCGGGCAGCTGGGCGAGACAGTAGTCCGCGAAGGCATCGAAGCAGGAGGGCAGGCCTGCCCGGTCCGCCAACCAGTAGTTCATCTGAATATTGATATCGGTGTGATAGTCGCTCATCCAGGCCGGGTTGTTGTTGTCCAGCCACAGACCCTGCAGGTTCGCGGGCAGGCTCCCGCGCGAGCCGGTGATCGCGAGGTATCGGCCGAACTGAAGGTAGCTCGCCTCCAGCTCCGGGTCGGGCGAGGCGCCGCTCGCGGCGCGTGCCGCCAGTCGCGAGGGAGTGTCCATGGCGCGCTGAGCGGCTGTGGACGTGCCCAGATTCACCGTCAGGGCGCCATAGAGCGCTTGGTAGTCGGCGACGTGCGTGGCAAGCAGGGAATCACCGGAGACCGTGGCGGCGGTACGCGCTTTGCTCAGCGCGACATTCAATGGGTTGATGCTTGGGTCTCGATAATTGACCGCTGCGTTCGGCGTGTAGTTCGTGCCGCCGCAGAACACGATGACGACCTCGCCGCACCCCGCGAACGTCACCGAGGCCCCGCTTACCGCGACCGTTCCGCCGGTTGCCGTCACGGCCGCAACACACGCGTATGCCAGGCCGTTTGCCAGACTGCCCGAGAAGGACGCGGTCATCGCGCCCGAATCGGCGCGGGTCGTCTCCCCATGGGTGCCGCTCAGCGCGACGCTGCCGGTGTAACTGCCACCGCCGCTCTGCTTGAGGCGGACGACCACGACATCGTCGGGGCGGCTGGCGTAGGTCTCACGCGTGTACGTGACGCCGCCGTACTGATAGGTCGCCGAGACGAAGCCGTTGCTCAGATCCAGCGAGCGACGGTAACCGGAGACCGCCGAAGTGCCGTGCGCCGGGACGTTCACGTGCGCCTTGGCCAGCGACTGGAAGGATCCGAAGCCGCCCGAGTCGTAAGAGAACTGGCCGTCACCGCCCAGGCTCGCGTTCGCGCCCCCGGTCCACATACTCAGCTCGGTCAAGTAGTACGCATCTGACGCGGGATCGCCTGTCACCATCGCGCCAAGCCTGCCATTGCCGATCGGCAGCCCCTCCTGTATGACCGCCGATTCCAAGCCCGGCGACTGGTACCACAGGGTGGTCGCGGCCGAAGCCGGCACGAGGGATGCAACGGCGGGCCGAACCGCGGCACCTCGGGTGGCGGCGGAGGCGACGCGCGGCAACCCGCCGAGGGCCGTGATCGCGCCAATGACTGCACCGGTCTTCAACACATCGCGGCGCTTCGGCTGCTGCGTCATCACGTCTCCTTCACCAGAGAGCAAGCCGCGGCACCATCGCCGTCCGGCTTCGAGCGGAGTGACTCATGGATCCGATCTATCGTCAACCATCAGCTGACATAAGGCTGATACCCTCCCGGCTCGGCCAGCGTCTCCACCGTGACACTGATAGGGCAGCGGCCGAAGAAGCGGGTGAGACGTAGGATGAAAGTTTCCAGGCTGGAGGAATCCGGTCGCCCGAGCGACCGAGCGCGTGCGACGCAGCCCGGGTCCGCCGACGATCAGCGGTCATTTCACGGCTGCATTCCAGCAGGTACGCGTCGGCGAACGCAGTGGCATCGCATAGTCAGTGCTTTGCGGCGCCGGCGAGCATGCCCATGACCAGGAACCGCTGGGAGAACACGAACACCACCAGCACCGGGGTGGTCGCCAGCACAGTGGCGAGCGCGAGCACCGGACGCCCGACGCTGATGTAGCTGAGGCCGACCTGAATCGGGAGTTGGGTGCTCTGCGGCAGAAGCACGTACGGCAGGAAGTAGTTGGTCCAGTTGGCGACGAAGCTGAAGAACCCGACAAGTGCGATGACCGGCGTCGCCAGCGGCAGTACGACCCGGCGGAAGGCGCCGAATTCCGTGCAGCCGTCGAGTCGCGCGGCCTCGAGCAGCGATCTGGGGATCGCCGTGTTGAAGTAGATGTACGCCACGTAGACCCCGAAGGGGTAGAACGAAAAGGGCAGGATGATCGACCACATCGAGCCGATCAGGTGCACGGCGTTGATCTCCAGGAACAGCGGCACGACCAGCGTCGTGCTGGGCATCACCATGACCACCAGGGTCGTCACGAGCAGCGTGCGCCGACCCCGGAAGTCGGTCAGCGCCAGCGCGTAGCCGGCTGGGATGGACACCACGAGAGTGATGGCCAGCGCGACGAACGCGTAGACGGCGGAGTTGCGCAGCCACAGGAAGACCGTGCCGTCCTGATACCTGATCAGGGCGTCCCAGTTCGCTTTCAGGGCGTGCCAGGAGCCGAACGAGAGTGGGTTGGTATTCACCAGCTGGTCTGCGGTCTTCGTCGTGGCCAGCAACAGCCAGAGCACCGGCAGGCCGAAGAAGACTGCGAACAGCAGCAGTACCACGATGGCCAGCGGGTTGCGCCCGGTGCGACGTGTGCGGCGCCATCGGGTGCGCGCGGCCGTGTCCGGTCGCCGCGCGCGTGCGATCGACGCCAGTGTGGGACCGCGGGACTCAGAAGGCATCGAGGAACCCCGTTTTAGTGACGTTGGCGGCGGTGTCGGTCGTCGTAGGTCGCTTTGATGAGACATCAGAACCGGGTAGAGGCTGTCTCGTCAAGTGGTTAATGTGTCCGGTTACTGAGACGGCGACGGCGTTCCGCCCGGCTGACGGTGACGGTAACGGGATGACTATTGCCGCAGACTAGGCGACTTCGGCGGCGAGATCAGGGTGTACGGGTGCCGCCGTCCCCGTGCCGGGCCGCGTCCTCGCGGGTGCGCACTCCGAGCTTGGACAAGACGGCGGATACGTGATGGTCGACCGTCTTCGGCGCGATGTGCAGGCGTTGGGCTATCTGCGCGTTGCGGAGTCCCTCTCGCAGCAGTTCGAGCACGTCGGCCTCGCGCGCGGTCAGGCCGTCGGGGTGGGCGAGGGTGGAGCGCCGGGCCATGCGGACCCCGCGGCCTGGCATCTGTCTGGCCACGCGGGCCGCCGCGGGCTTGGCGCCGAGCCGTTCGAGGCGGCCTAGCGCCTCGGCCAGGTGGTCGCGGCTGGCGGCCAGTGCCATGGCCGCCTCATACGGGCAGCCGAGCTCGTCCCAGGCGCGGGCTGCTTCTGCCGGCTCCAGGCGATAGGGCGTGGCAGAGGCGGGGTGGGGGATGTGCGACTCCTGATCCGCTCTTCCGTCCAACCACTGCCCCAGCTCGCCGACGGCCCAGCCGTGCACCGCCGGGGCGGGCGACCGCCCCGGCGGAGTTCCGGTCTCCGGCGATATCGCGCAAGGGCCCAGCGGCGGATTCGTAGAAGATTCACCGGTCCGGCGGCAACCTTCTTCGTCCGCCAGACCACTGGAGTGTGCACCGACATTGCCGCCCGTTCTCGGCGCCGGTACGTCACTCCGCCCACACACGTCGAAGAGGAACCTCCGTGTCACCTGACGACCCCACCGCAGCCAAGCCGCCGACCCGCGGGCTCGCGTACCGTCGCAGCCGTCTGCATCGCCGTGCGATATCCGGAGCGGGCGTGGTACTCCTCGCCGTCGGCATCGCCGGTACCGTGGCGCCCAGCGCGGACGCCGCGCCGACCGTCGGCATCAGTGTGGATGCCGGTACCTCCTTGGGCACGGTGCCCAGCAGTGGTGTCGGCCTCAACACCGGCGTCGGCGACGACCACATGGGGAACGCCGACGTGGCATCGCTGATGAAGGCAGCCGGGGTCCGGCAGCTGCGCTATCCCGGCGGCTCCGGCTCGGACGGCTACCACTGGAAGACCCACACCTCCTACGACGGCGGCGGCTGGGTCGCGCCCAACACCGACTTCGACCACTTCATGGCCACCGCGAAGGCGGTCGGCGCCCAGCCGATCATCACCGCGAACTACGGTTCCGGCACTGCTCAGGAGGCCGCCGACTGGGTCAAGTACGCCAACGTCGACAAAGGTTACGGCGTGAAGTACTGGGAGATCGGCAACGAGGTCTACGGCAACGGGCACTACGGCGACGGCAAGGGCTGGGAAATCGACACGCACGCCGACAAGAGCCCGACGGCGTACGCCACGAACCTGGTCGCCTATTCCAAGGCTATGAAGGCGGTGGACCCGACGGTCAAGATCGGGGCGGTGCTCACCACCCCCGGCGGCTGGCCGGATACCGTGAAGGCTCCCGGTGACAGCGCCGACTGGAACCACACGGTGCTGTCCATCGCGGCCGGCTCGATCGACTTCGTCATCGTCCACTGGTACCCCGGCGGCACCACCTCCGCCGACCTGCTGAACACCCCCGGCAACATCACCTCCGCCACTGCCACCCTGCGCTCGCTGATCGCCACCTACGCCGGATCGCGCGCCGCGTCGATCCAGATCGCGGTCACCGAGACCGACGCCGTCGGCTCGCCCGCCTTGACCAGCCAGGCCGCAGCCCTGTTCGCCCCGGACACCTACATGACCTGGTTCGAGCACGGCGCCGCCGACGTGGACTGGTGGAACCTGCACAACGGCACCGACCAGGCACCCACCACCGTCAACGGCCAGACCGACTACCAGGACGGGGGCGTGCTCTCCGTGGCAGGCTGCGTCGGCGGCAAGTGCCAACCGCCGCACGAGACGCCCTTCCCCACCTACTGGGGCATCCGCTCGCTGACCGCACTGGCCGCACCCGGCGACACCATGGTCAAGGCATCCTCGGGCAACCCCTCCGTCGCCGTGCACGCGGTGCGCACCCGCGGCGGCGGCCTGAACGTCATGCTGATCAACAAGGATCCGGCGAACCCCGTGACGGCGTCGCTGTCCTACGCCGGATTCACGCCCCCACCCGGAGCGGTCACCACCGTCTCG
>JAEKKI010000206.1 GCA_019510485.1 Catenulisporales bacterium | reverse complement strand
CCGCGCAGGGTCTGGTGCGGGCCGTCGCCGGCGGCGGTGAGGAAGATGATCGGGGTGTCGCGGGAACGTTCGCGCAGGCGGATGTGCGAGGCCACCTCGAAGCCGTCCATGCCGGGCATCCGGACGTCCAGCAGGATCACCGCGAAGTCCTCGCGCAGCACCGCCCGCAGCGCCTGTTCCCCGGAGGAGGCGGTCACCAGGTCGTGGCCCAGGGAGCCGAGGATCGACTCCAGGGCCAGCAGGTTCTCCGGGCGGTCGTCGACCAGCAGGATCTTGATGTCGCTGCCGCCCGGGGCCGGGGCGCGCCGGTTGGCGTCGTTCACTGCGCGGTTCCTCCCGGGCCCGGCTTGGTGGTTTGGCCGGGGGCGCCGGAGTCCGCGTCCAGCCAGCCGCGCATCACCGTCAGCAGGTGCGGGGTGTCGACCGGTTTGGTGACGTAGTCCGACGCGCCGGCCTCGATCGACTTCTCGCGGTCGCCGCGCATGGCCTTGGCGGTCAGGGCGATGATCGGCAGGTTCTTGTAGCGGTCGATCTCGCGGATCGCGGCCATCGTGGCGTAGCCGTCCATCTCCGGCATCATCACATCCATCAGCACCAGCGCGACATCGTCGGCGCGCTCCAGCGCCTCCAGGCCCGCGCGGCCGTTCTCGGCGTTCAGGACCGTGCAGCCGTGTTGCTCCAGGACCGAGGTGAGCGCGAAGACGTTGCGGATGTCGTCGTCGACGATGAGGATCTTCTCGCCGTCGAAGGAGATGTCCGCCCCGCCCGCGTACAGGTCCACCGTGGCCATACCGGGCAAGTACAGGTCCGGGTGCGGCGGCTGTTCCGGGATCAGCGGCAGGGTCGGGGCCGGCTCGGGTTCGCTCGACGCGCCGATCGGGCTGATGGTGACGGTCCCTATGGCGTGGCTGGCGGCCAGATTGTGGCCGTGGCCGGCGGTCGGCGTCAGGATCGCGCCCTCCGGTCCGATGGCCCGCGGCAGGAACAGCGTGAACGTCGAGCCGCGGCCGCGCTGGCTCTCGGCGCGGATGCCGCCGCCGAGCAGCTTGGCGATCTCCCGGCTGATGGACAGCCCGAGGCCCGTGCCGCCGTAGCGGCGCGAGGTGGTGCCGTCCTCCTGCTGGAAGGCCTCGAACACGGTCTGCACCTTGTCCTCGACGATGCCGATGCCGGTGTCGATCACGGCGAAGGACACCGCCCTGTCCAGCACCACCTCGTTGCTGTCCTCGGGGCCGCCGAGGACGACGTCGTCCACGGTGTCCACGACGAGCTCCACATGTCCGCTCTCGGTGAACTTCACGGCGTTGGACAGCAGGTTCCGCAGTACCTGCTGCAGCCGCTGCTCGTCGGTGAACAGGTGCGCCGGCACCGAGGAGTCGACCCGGACCCGCAGGTCCAGGCCCTTCTGCTCGGTCTGCGGCCGGAAGGTCGCCTCGACATAGTCCACCAGCTGGCTGACCGCTATCCGGGCCGGCTGCACGTCCATGCGCCCGGCCTCGATCTTGCTCAGGTCCAGGATGTCGTTGATCAGCTGGAGCAGGTCGCTGCCGGCGCCGTGGATGGTCTCGGCGTACTCCACCTGCCGCTCGGTCAGGTTGCCCTCGGCGTTGTCGGCCATCAGCCGGGCCAGGATCAGCAGGCTGTTCAGCGGGGTGCGCAGCTCGTGCGACATGTTCGCCAGGAACTCGGACTTGTAGCGCGAGGACATCGTGAGCTGGTTCGCGCGCTCCTCCAACTCCTGGCGGGCCTGCTCGATCTCGGAGTTCTTGACCTCGATGTCCTGGTTCTGCCGGGCCAGCAGCTCGGCCTTCTCCTCCAGCTCGGCGTTGGAGCGGCGCAGCTCCTTCTGCTGCATCTGCAGCTCGTCGGTACGGGCCTTGAGCTCGTCGGCCAGCCGGCGGGACTCGCCGAGCAGCTCCTCGGTGCGGGTGTTGGCGGTGATGGTGTTGACGGTGACGCCGACCATCTCCATCAGCGACTCCAGCAGGGCCCGGTGCACCTCGTCGAAGAGGTGGAAGCTGGCCAGCTCGATGACCGCCATCACCTCGTTCTCGAACAGCACCGGCAGCACCGCGATCGAGGACGGCGGCGCCGAGCCCAGCCCGGAGGTGATGCGGATGTAGTCGGCCGGCGGGTGCTGGATCAGGATCGGCTTGCGCTCCACGGCGGCCTGCCCGACCAGGCCCTGGCCCACCCGGAAGCCCACCGCCACGCCGGAGGACTCGCGGTCCACGCCGTAGGAGGCCACCAGGTTCAGGACCTTGCCACCGCCCTCCTTGCGGGCCAGGTAGAAGGCTCCGTACTGGGCGTTCACCAGCGGTGTCAGCTCGCTCATGATCATCCCGGCCACGGCGTCCAGGTCGCGCTGGCCCTGCATCAGACCGCTCATCCGGGCCAGGTTGGTGTTCAGCCAGTCCTGCTGGTCGTTGCGGCGGGTGGTCTCGCGCAGGTTGCCGATCATCTGGTTGATGTTGTTCTTCAGGTCGGCGACCTCGCCCTTGGCCTCGACCGTGATCAGCCGGGTCAGGTCGCCGCTGGTCACGGCGGTCGCGACCTCGGCGATCGCCCGGACCTGGGTGGTGAGGTTCCCGGCGAGTTCGTTCACGGACTCGGTGAGGCGCTGCCAGGTCCCTGAGACGTCCTCGACCGTGGCCTGGCCGCCCAGCTTGCCCTCGATGCCGACCTCGCGGGCCACGCGGGTCACCTCGGAGGCGAACGCGGACAGCCGCGAGACCATGGTGTTGATCGTGGTCTTGAGCTCCAGGATCTCCCCGCGCGCGTCGACGTCGATGCGCTTGGACAGGTCGCCGTTGGCCACCGCCGTGGTCACCTGCGCGATGTTGCGGACCTGGCCGGTCAGGTTGTTCGCCATCGCGTTGACGTTGTCGGTGAGGTCCTTCCAGGTGCCGGCCACGCCCTCGCGGGCCACGCGGGTCACCTCGTCGGCGAAGGTGCCGAGCCGGTCGACCATCTTGTTCAGCGTGGTCTTCAGCTCCAGGATCTCCCCGCGGGCGTCGACCGTGATGGTCTGCGTCAGGTCGCCGGAGGCCACGGCCGTGGCCACCTGCGCGATGTTGCGGACCTGGGTGGTCAGGTTGTCGGCCATGGAGTTCACCGAGTCGGTGAGGTCCTTCCAGGTGCCCGCCACGCCCGGCACCCGCGCCTGCCCGCCGAGCCGGCCCTCGGTGCCGACCTCCAGGGACACGCGGGTGACCTCGTCGGCGAACCCGGAGAGCTGGTCCACCATCGTGTTGATGGTGTCCTTCAGCTCCAGCATCTCCCCGGCCACCTCGACGGTGATCTTCTGGGTCAGGTCGCCCTGCGCCACGGCGGTCGTGACTCCCGCTATGTCGCGGACCTGCGCGGTGAGGTTGCGGGCCGCGGAGTTCACCGAGTCGGTGATGTCCCGCCAGATGCCCTCGGCGTGCGGCACCGTGGCCTGGCCGCCCAGGCGCCCCTCGGTGCCGAGTTCACGGGCCACCCGGATCACCTCGGAGGCGAAGCCGGACAGCTGGCCGACCATGGCGTCGATGGTCTCGGCCAGCTCGCGCACCGGGCCGTCGACGTCCGCGGACAGGGCGATCTTCCTCGACAGGTCGCCCCGGGCCACCGCCTGGGCCACCTCCAGGATCGCCCCGAGCTGGCGGTCCAGCTCGGCATCCGTCCTGACATCTTGTTGCAGCGTCATCGCCGCGCCTCCTTGAGCATCGACGGCCGTTGCCATGGGTCCCCACCCCACTCGCGGTCAGGGTCCTGCGGACCCTTGGACCGCGTGGCAGGACAGGGGCCTGTACGCCTTGGCGGCTCACGGTGCTCGCGGAGCCACCCGACGTGCGGCATCGGCCGCCCGGTGTTCTCTCGGTCTGTCACAGTGTCGCAGATCGGTCGGGCGGAATCGGATGAACCATACGATTAGCCCGCAGCCGAGCCCGCCCGGGGCTAATCTCGAAGGCGATGTCCTCTCGCACCCCTCGTACGTCTCTTCCCCGCGACCGCCCTGAAGAAGCGGTCCGGCTCACGTTGCTTTCCCAGGCCGGCGAACTGCTCGCCGGCACGCTGGACCGGCGCCGGCTGGCGGCGCTGGCCGCGCAGCTCATCGTGCCCAGGCTCGCCGACTGGGTGGCGATCTATCCGCCGACAGATCACTCGAACGTGTCCACGCCTGCGGCCCCGGAGCACGTCTGGCACCGCGAGGAGCGGCGGCTGGACGACCTGCGCGCGGCGCTCGCGGGCTGGCAGCCGCCGGAGGGTGAGATCAATCACATCGGCGGGGTGTGGCCGGTCGCGGTCGCGTCGCCGTTCGGCGTGGCGCTGCCGATCCCGCTGGCGGCGCGCGGCGTGTCGCTGGGGACGCTGGTGCTGGGCGGGCCCGGCAAGGGCGGGTTCGGCGGGCAGACGCTCACGCTGGCGGTGGAGCTGGCCGCGCGGATCTCGGCGGCGCTGGACAACGCCCGGCTTTACGCCGAACAGCTGGAGATCGTCCGGGCTCTGCAACGCTCGCTGCTGCCGCCGCTGCTGCCGCAGATCGAGGGGCTGGACATCGGCGTGGTCTACGAGGCCGCGTCCAACAGCGACGGCGTGCATGTCGGGGGCGACTTCTATGACGTGTTCCCCATCACGCCGAAAGTGTGGGGTTTCGCGGTCGGCGACGTGTGCGGGACCGGACCGGAGGCGGCGGCTCTGACCGGGTTGGCGCGGCACTCGTTGCGGCTGCTGGCCCGCGAGGGGCGCTCGCCGGTGTCGGTGGTGGAACGGCTGAACCAGGCGGTGCTGGAGGAGGGCGAACTCGCCGGGGACGCCGGGCGTTTCATCACACTGCTTTATGGCGAGGTCGAGCCGCGTCCTGACGGTTCGGCGCAGTTGGTGATGGTGTGTGCCGGGCATCCGCTGCCGTTGATCCTGCGTCAGGACGGTACCGTGCGTGCCGCCGCGAATCCGCAGGCGCTGCTCGGCGTGTTGCCGGAGCCTTCGCTGTATGCCGAGGACGTGGAGCTGCGGCCCGGTGAGGTGCTGCTGGTCTACACCGACGGCGCGAGCGAGCGCCGGAACGGCCGGCTGATGCTCGGTGACGAGGGCGTGGCCGCGGCGCTGGCCGGGTGCTCGGGGATGACGGCTCCGGGCGTGGTGGCGCGGGTGCGGCAGGCGGTGGCGGATTTCGGGTCTTCGGGGACGCGGGATGACCTGGCCTTGTTGGCGGTGCGGGCTTACAAGAGCTGAGGTTGTCTCCTGGTATAGGAGAGCTGCGAGACTCCCAGGTATCCCGAGGCGAACCCGGCTTCGCAGTAGGCGAGGTAGAACCGCCATGTGCGGTGGAACACCTCGTCGAAGCCCAGGGCGGCGATCTTCGGCCAGTTCTCCTCGAAACGGTGACGCCACGCGCGCAGGGTGCGGGCGTAGTCCGGGCCGAAGTCGCGGCGGGCGACCGGGCGCAGGCCCGCGGTCTCGGCGGCGTACTCCATCTCGGGGATGGAGGGAATCAGGCCGCCGGGGAAGATGTACTTGTGCATCCAGGTGTACGTGTCCTGGGTCGCGAGCATGCGGTGGTGCGCCATGGTGATCGCCTGGATCGCCACGCGGCCGTTCTCGGCCAGGTTGCGTTCGATGGCCTGGAAGTACTCCGGTAAGTAGCGGCGGCCGACGGCCTCGATCATCTCCACGGACACCACGGCGTCGAAGGGCGCTGTCTCGGCCACCTCGCGGTAGTCGGCCAGCCGGACCTCGACCCGGTCGGCCACGCCGGCCGCGGCGACCCGCCGGCGGGCCAGCTCCTGCTGCTCCTCGGACAAGGTCAGGGTGACGACCGAGGCGCCGCGCTCGCCGGCGGCCTTGATGGCCAGCGAGCCCCAGCCCGAGCCGATCTCCAGCAGCCGGGTGCCCTTGCGGACGCCCGCGGCGTCGAGGATCGCGTCGATCTTGCGCAGCTGGGCGGCGTGCAGGTCGCCGGGGCCGTCGGCGTCCGCGACCGGGTCGAACAGGGCCGAGGAGTAGGTCATCGAGGGGTCGAGGAAGAGTTCGAACAGGTCGTTGGACAGGTCGTAGTGCGCGCGGGCGTTGTGGCGGGCGCCGTGCCGGTCGCCGTCGTGCTCGCGCGGGAGGTGCTGGGCTTGGATCCCGCGCAGCCGCTGCAACGGTCCGGGGATCAGATCTTCCAGGCGCGACGCCAGCTCGGTGAGCAGTATGGCGAGCTCGTCGCCGGTCGCGGTGTCCCAGGCGCCGGTCTGGTAGGCCTCGCCGAAGCCGATCAGGCCGTCGCGGCCTAGGCGGTTCAGGAACTCCCGGGGCCGCCGGATTCGGAGCACCGGTCCGCCGCCGCCGGGGACGCCCGCGCCGGCCAGCGCCAGGCCGTTGGGGGCGACGACGGTGATCGGGACGTTCTTGAGGGCGTGGGTGAACAGCCGACGGGCGATGCGGGCGCGGATGGAGTGCTCGGGGGTGCGTGCTAGATCGGGCCAGCGGTCGGCGTCGATGGGGTCGATGGGGTCGATCAGCGGGTCGGGCTGAGCGGGCGGCTGGGCCATGGTTCTGCTCCCGGTCAGAGTCGTGGCACTGGACGCGTTTTCAACCTAACACGCAGTTCGGAGGCCTAAACGCGGACTCGGCCGTCCGAGATCAGGACCCGGCGCAGGCCGTCGGGAGCGGCGGCGTGGAAGGCGCCTGCGATCACGTCGGCGTAGCGGGGTGGGGCGGCGCTGTCTGCTTCCGCTAGGCACGAATGGCTGAACGCCAACACCAGGCGGTTCCAATCCCGTGCCCGGGCGAGCAGCGTGTGCCCGGAGCCCGGCAGCACGATCCGTGCCACGTCGTACCCTTCGGCCCGGGCTCGGACGGCGTACTCGAACGACGAGCGCGGGGAGGTGACGCGGTCCTGGGTCCCGTGAGCCAACAGCAGCCGCCGCCCGGCCAACTGCGCGGTCGGCTCATCCGGCGGCAGCCACGGCGCCAGCCCCAGCACCCCGATCACGCCGGGAGCGTCGGCGGCGTTCACCACGGCTCGGCCGCCCAGCGAATGGCCGGCCAGCACTATCGGCGCGTCCCCGTACCGCTGTACGCACCGCTCGACGGCCCACCGGACGTCGGCCACCGGCGCGCGTTCGTCGCCGTTCCAGCCCTGATAGCGGAAGGACATGGTGTGTACGGCGATCCCCTGGCCGGCCAAGCGCGGTGCGACCGCCCGCGCGATCATCCGCATCCGCTGCACCGGCCCGCCGCGACGGCGCGGTGGGTGGTGCGACCGCTCCTTACCTCCGTGTGCCAAAAGCACGACGCCAACCACGGGCCCGGTCAGCGGGCGGATCGGCGGGTCGAGGCGCGGTTCGGGGTGCGTGCGCACGCGAGGAATCTATACGGTCGGATGCAGGCGTGTCGCCGGTGTGAGTGAACCGCCCGCAGTTGCTCCGGAAAGCCGAAGGCCCGCCGAAGTCCCCTCCGACGGGCCGACTCACCTCACCTCAAGCCTCAAGCCTCAAGCAGCCTTCCGCACATCCCCCGCCGCCTCCGCGAACTCGTCGCGCGGCCGCTCGATCGATCCCAGCCCGACGGCCTCGCGCCGGAAGAACAGCGCCAGCGTCCAGTCGGCGATGACGCGGATCTTGCGGTTGAAGGTCGGGACCCGGCTCATGTGGTAGGTCCGGTGCATGAACCAGGCCGGCCAGCCGCGCAGGCGGACGTTGTAGACGTCGGCGACGCCCTTGTGCAGGCCCAGGGAGGCCACCGAGCCGACGTGCTTGTGCTTGTACTCGCGGGGCTCGAAGCCGCGGACCGTGGCCACCACGTTGTCGGCGAGGGTCTTGGCCTGGCGGACCGCGTGCTGGGCCGAGGGGGAGCACCACTTGCCGGGGTTGGTCAGGTCCGGGACCTGGGCGCCGTCGCCGGCGCTCCAGACGTTCGTGAAGCCCTCGACCTGGAGCGTGGGCTTGGCCATCACGTGGCCGCGCTCGCCCAGCGGGACGCCGAAGCGCTGCACCGCCGGGTTCGGCTTGACGCCGGCGGTCCACACGATGGTGGAGGCGACCAGCTTGGTACCGTCCGACAACTGCACGCGGCGGTTGACGCAGGACTCCAGGAAGGTGTTCAGCTTGACCTGGATGCCGCGCTTCTCCAGCTCGCGGACCGTGTACTCGCCGAGGGCCGGCCGGACCTCGGGCAGGATGCGGCCGGAGCCCTCGACCATCACCCAGCGCATGTCCTCCGGGCGGATGTTCGGGTAGATCTTGCAGGCGTCGCGGGCCATGTCCTCCAGCTCCGCGATCGCCTCGATGCCGGCGAAGCCGCCGCCGACGAAGACGAAGGTGAGGGCCCGGCGCCGGATCTTCTCGTCCTTGGTGGTGGCCGCGATGTCCATCTGGCCCAGGACGTGGTTGCGCAGCGCTATGGCCTCTTCGACCTGCTTGAAGCCGATGCCGTGCTCGGCCAGGCCCGGGATCGGCAGGGTGCGGGCGATGGAGCCGACCGCGATCACCAGCTGGTCGAACTCGATCTCGTAGGGGTCCCCGGCGATCGGCTCGATCGTGGCGACCTTGCGCTCCTGGTCGACGTCCGTCACCCGGGCGGTGAGCACCTCGGCGCGCTTGAGCACCTGCCGCAGCGGCACCACGACGTGGCGCGGGGACAGGGAGCCGGCCGCCGCCTCGGGCAGGAACGGCTGGTAGGTCATGTACGAGCGCGGGTCGACGACCGTGACCAGCGCTTCGTCCTTGCCGAGCTTCTTGAGTACGCGGTGCGCCGTGTACATCCCGACGTAGCCGCCGCCAACGATGAGAATCCGAGGGATCGCCTTGCCGTTTCCGCTCGCCTTACCCACTTTTCCGCCTCCGCCGCCTAGTCCAAGGCCGCCTGTTCGACGCTCGGTTTTTCTTACATTCCAAGCGTAGAGACGTTTTGACAGCGCCCGGTGTGACCGGTGTTAACGGCCGGTGTCGGCGGGAAGATTTGGGCACGTTTGGCAGCAGATATGCCGGTGACGCTGATCACATTGTGAGCAACGTTACAGGTATTCCGACAAAGTGTCAGGTAGTGAGACTGATTCGACCGAGTGTAGAACGTCGAGCGTCGGGTTTTGGTCCTGGGCTCCGTCAGGTTTCTGTGCTGCGGTGATCGCGGCGACGTCGGTGCCGGGAGGTAGCCGGATGGCGTCCAGGTTCGCCAGCCGGCCGTCCGCGGCCCGCGGCAGCCCGCCGCGCCTCCCGAGGACGTGGTGCATGCGGAGCTGCGCGATCTCGCCACGTCGGACGACCGCGCCCGCGTTCGTGATTCCGCCGCTCAGCACCTCCTCCACGGCCCTCCTGCCCAGTCAGCTCGGTGGCGGGTTTTTCTCGGTGTGGTCGGCAAGGACGACAAGGTCGACTGGCTGTTCTCGCACCTGGACCGGGTCGCGAGCGCCCATGTCGCGGGTCTGCTGTTCGGCCCGGGAACACCGGAGTCGACCTCGGTCCAAACCGACGGCGGCAACCTGTTCGCGAAGACCATCACCTACCAGAACCCGGGTGGCACGCCGCTCGAATAGCGCGAGAAGGCCGCTGCCTTCGCGGTCGGCGCGTCGTTCAGCACGGTCGGCCTGGTCCTGCTCGCGCCTACGGCTCCGGCCAAACCGGTCAGCCTCAGGCTTCTGTCGGCTGGGCGGCGCCGGCGGCGCGTCGATGTTAGTGACTTTCTACTGCGGCGGCCGTTGAGCACATCATGAAAAAGCTACGCATCCTCACCATTGCCGTTCTCGCTGTCGGCACGGCCATCCTCACCGCAGTACCCGCAGTCGCGGACGGTGCCCCTAGTGGAGTTCGAAGCTCGATCCACAAAGGTGTGAGGGTCAACTTTTGGCAGGGGATCTCGGTTACCGATGAGAACGGGCTGGACTTCGAGGTTGACATCCAGGGGTGAAGGTCGTCGGCGGCGGCTCGGTCGGCTACTGGCCGCCGTCGACGGGGCGGCGATCCGGGTCCGGTGCGGTCATCAGCCGTGTCGAACAGAGGCGATACTAGGCGATGCTCGCCGCGATCCCGTCCAGGATGTCCCGCTCGCTCACCACGACCTCCGGCACGCTCAGGCTCGGGCCCACGCGCTCCATGATCGCCAGCAGCACCAGCGCCCCGGCACCGATCACGTCAGCCCGGCCCGGGTGCATCACCGGGATCGCCTTACGCTCCTCGGGCGTCATCGTCAGCAGCCGCGCCGTGATGTCACGGATCCGGCCCAGCGACACATGCGACAGGTGGATCCGCTCCGAGTCGTACGCGTCCAGGTCCAGCGCGATCGCGCCGAGCGTGGTCACCGTGCCGGCCAGCCCGACCAGCGTCCGGGCCTCCTCCAACGGCACCGCCGCGGCCGCGCGGTCGATCAGCTTCTCGATGTCGGCGCGCGCGGCCTTGATCTGCGCCTCGGTCGCGGCGCCGGAGCTCTTCAGGTGCCGCTCGTACATCCGCACGCAGCCCATGTCGACGCTGCGCGCCGCGATCACCCCGCGTTCGCCGTCGCCGAGCACGAACTCCGTGGAGCCGCCGCCGATGTCGATGACCAGGTACGGCGCGTGATGCCGATCATGCGGCAGCTCCGTGGTGGCGCCGGTGAAGGAGAACCTCGCCTCCTCGTCGCCGGTGGCGACATACGGCTCGACGCCGAGGATCGCCTTGACACCCGCCACGAACTCCAGCCGGTTCTCCGCGTCGCGCGTGGCGCTGGTGGCGACGAACCGCAGCGGGATCGGCGTCCCGCCGCTGTGCCGCTCGATGAGGTCCTGGTACTCCAGGCACGCCGCGAACGTGCGCTCCAGGGCGGCCGGCGCCAGCCGTCCGGTGGCGTCCACGCCCTCGCCGAGGCGCACGATGCGCATCTCGCGCACCACGTCGGCGGCCCTGCCGGTGCGGTGGTGGACGTCCGCGATCAGCAGCCTGATGGAGTTGGTGCCGCAGTCGATCGCGGCCACGCGCTTGGTCATGTCGTCCATGGTCCGCCCATTCTCCCGCTAGGCGCCCGACTCTGCGTCGGGTCCATCGTCGGGTTCGTCGTCGGGCGCGACGCAGGGCCCGGACTTCCACCACTCGGGCAGCAGCGCCAGCGCCTCATCGCCGAGCGGGTTCGCCCCCGGCCCGGCGGCCAGGGCGTGGCCGACCAGCACGTGCAGGCACTTCACCCGGTCCGGCATCCCCCCGGCCGTCGGGAAGCCCTCCAACACCTCGATCGCATCGCGGCGGGCCCGGTAGTCCTCGTCGGCGGCGCGGTAGGCGGCGGCCAGCTCCGGGTCGGTCTTGAGCCGCTCGGTCATCTCCTTCATCAGGCCCGAGGCTTCCAGGGTGCCGATCGCCGAGGCCGCCTTGGGGCAGGTCAGGTAGAACAGCGTCGGGAACGGCGTGCCGTCCGGCAGCCGCGGCGCGGTTTCCACCACGTCCGGGTTGCCGCAGGGGCAGCGGTGCGCGACCCGGCGTACGCCCCGGGGCGTACGGTTCAGCTGGGCTTCGACGGCGGCCAGGTCGCGGGGCGCGACAGCGGCGCCGGGATCGGCGGGGCCGGGCGACGGCGTGGCGGGCTCGGGAGCGGTGGAGTCAGTCGTCATGGCGGTGTCCAGCCTAAAGCCGATCACGCCGCGGCGCGTCCCCCGGCGCTCGCACGACTACTTCCGGAGGAGTACGGCCCCTGACTCCCCCGGCGGGACGCGTTGATCAACTCGGGTGTGCCAGCATCAGTGCGTCATTGCGGAATCGAAGACCGAATCGAAGATCGATCGAAGACGTCGAGGGGGACGTAAAAGATGCTTCCGGCGCTGCGCGTGGTCGCTGTGCTCCACGCGCTCTCGTTTGTATTGCAACCGATCCTGGCCGGGCTGTTCCTCTCGGGACAGGACGGCGCCGTAGATCTGCACGCCACCAACGCGGTGATCCTGGTAGTGCTGTGCCTGATCCTGACGGTCCTCGCCTTCCCGGCGTGGCGCCGCGGACTGATGCCGCGTGCGGTGTTCACCTCGGCGTTGGCGCTGCTGGTCTTCGAGGTCATCGAGGGGGTGACCGGGGGCAACCACATCCTGTGGCTGCACATCCCCATCGGCGTGCTCATGATGGGCGGGCTCGCGACTCTGATGCCGCTGGTGATGAAGCCGCAAAGCCGGCCCGCCGCCGAGTCGGCCGGGGCCGTCGTGACCACTCTGCCGACCGCCGGGGCCGCGGAGGCCGCGGAATGAGCACCCGCCTGTCCCGCCGCGGCGCGCTGAAGCTGGCCGGCGGCGCCGGCTTGGGCGCCGTGCTGGCACCGACGCTGGCCGGCTGTGTCAAGCCCGGCGACGACGGGATCAACCCCGGCACGCTGGAGAGCAAGGCGAAACTGCCGCAGCCGTTCACCGTCCCGCTGCCGATCCCCAAGCCGCTGGACCCGATCGGGACCGATGCGCAGGGCACGCACTACGCCATGACGCTGCAAGAGGCCGAGGTCGAGATGCTGCCCGGCTACAAGACGAAGATCTTCGGCTACAACGGCACCTTTCCGGGGCCGCTTCTCGACGTGCGGGCCGGCACCCCGATCGTCGTGCACCAGACGAACCAGCTGCCGGTGCCGATCGTCACCCACCTGCACGGCGGCCTGACCCCGCCCAGCGACGACGGCTTCCCGACCGACCTGGTGTACCCGAAGACGCTGGCGGACATGGCCGATCCGGCGAAGGCCGCGGCGATGACCGGTATGGGCGGCATGCCGTCGATGCACGACCCGCTGGCGCACATGAGCGCCGTCGAGCGGGACTATGTCTTCCCGCTCAAGCAGCGCGCCGCCACGCTGTGGTACCACGACCACCGCATGGACTTCACCGGCGCGCAGGTGTGGAAGGGCTTGTTCGGGGTCTGCGTCGTCCGCGACGAGGAGGACGACAAGCTGCCGCTGCCCAAGGGCGAGCGGGAGATCCCGCTGGTGATCGCCGACCGCTCCTTCGACGCCGACGGCCAGTTGCTCTACCCGGTCGACGACCCCACGCTGCTCGGCAAGATGGCGATGAAGAAGTCGATCCAGGCCGGCGCGCAGGGCGACGTGGTCCTGGTCAACGGCGCGCCGTGGCCGTTCCTGGAAGTCGCGGCGGTGAAGTACCGGCTGCGCCTGGTCAACGCCTCCAACGCCCGGCGCTACGAGCTCAAGCTCGACGGCCCCGGTTCCGGTTCCGGCAGCGGGGAGTTCATCCAGGTCGGCTCCGACGGCGGCCTGCTCGCCGCCCCGGTGACCCACAAGAAGCTGCACATCTCCCCGGCCGAGCGCTTCGACGTGGTCGTGGACTTCTCGAAATACCCGGTCGGCTCGACGGTGACGCTGAAGAACGCGGCCGGCGACGACGGCGCGGCGCACGTGATGCAGTTCAAGGTGACGTCCAAGGCCTCCGACGACGCCACGGTGCCGGCGAAGCTGTCCACGATCGAGAAGCTGACCGTCGACGGCGCCAAGCGCCGCCTGGTGTTCGCGCTCAACGGCGACCGGTGGGAGGTCAACGGCAAGTCCTTCGACCCGGCCGAACCGCTGCTGAAGGCGCAGTTCGGCAAGGTCGAGGAGTGGAC
>JAEKKI010000205.1 GCA_019510485.1 Catenulisporales bacterium | reverse complement strand
CGCCACAGAGCCGGTGAGGGTCATCGTGTCGCCGGGGTAGTTCGGCACGCCAAGCCGGATTGCGATCTTGAGGACGCGAGCTTGGGGCCCGGCCCAGTCGGTGACGAAGCGGCCGACGAGTCCGTTCGTGGTGAGGATGTTCATGAAGATGTCGGGGGAGCCCTTCTCCCGCGCTGCTGAGACGTCGTGGTGCACGTCCTGGTAGTCGCGTGAGGCAATCGCTCCGGAGACGATCCTGGTCGCGGTGATCGGTATGACGAGTTCCGGCAACGTCTCCCCGACCTTGGGCCGCGCGGTCATTCGTCCTCCTCGATCGGGTACGTCGCGATCAGCTCTCCGAGATCGCCGGACCAGGCTTCTGCGGAGCCTCCGTAGAGCTCCCAGTAGCGGGCCCAGGCGTGATACCTGTGCAAGGGATAGGTGACGTCCACTCCGAAGCCGCCGTGTAGGTGTTGTGCGGAGCTGACGACCCGGCGCGCTCCGTCGGCTGCCCAGATCTTCGCGGCCGTCACTGCGTAACGGACACGCGGTGAGGTGTGGTCGTCTTCTGCGACCGCACGCGCGGCATCCCATAGCGCCGCGTGCATAGCGCGGGAGTCGATGTAGCGGTCTGCAGCACGGAGCGCCACGCCTTGGAACGTGGCGAGCGGATACCCGAACTGAACGCGGCCGCTGACGTACTCGGAGGTCATCGCGAGAGCGCGTGCCGCGATCCCGCACAGCATCGCCGAGGAGAACAGCGCTGCCAGTGCCCGGGACCGGTCAGCGGAGTCGCAGACCTCCATGACCTCGGCGCCGATGAACTCCAGGACGCCCAGCGGCTCCCCGGTCGTGGTGACCTGGTCGCCGATCCGCGCGGTGGACAGGGAAACCAGCGCGAGGACTTCGCGGCCGTCTTCGCGGACCGCCGGAACCAGTACCGCGTCGGCGCTCAGTGGATACGGCACCAGCTGGGTGATGCCGTTGAGCCGCTGCCCGGTCAGGCGCAGGGGATCGGCGATGGTGGAGGGGTGCGCGGCCAGCGCCGCGGTGATGACGAGTTCGCCGGACATGACATCCGGCAGGTGCCGTTCGCCGATCACCGAAGCCGCGACGAACGTTTCGGCCAAGGGGACTCGCGCTAGCGCCGCTCCAGCCTCTGTCAGCAACCGCACCATGCCCAGGACACCGGTTCCGCCGCCTCCGACGGTCTCGGGGAGGACCGCCGCGAGCAGGCCGGTGTCAGCGAGGCTCCGCCACAGGCGGCGGTCGTGTTCGTCCGAGACGGCTTCGTTGGAGTATGCGGGGCTGCGGGTGGCTTCGACGTCGAGGTCTTGGAAGACTTGTTCGGAGAGATCTCCGACCGCTTCCAGAGCGTCGTCCACTGTGTGATGCAGGACTGTCATGAGGCTGCCTCCGGTCCGGCGAACACCAGTCCGTCCTCGAAGACAAGGCGCAGCGGCATCTCTATGCACAGATCCTCATTGGGGATGTCGCGCGTACCACAGACGATGCGCGGACGTTCATCGCTGTCTTCGATCTCCAGGTCTATGAGGACGACCGCATAAGGGCCTTCCTCCCAAGGCGGCAAGGGATGGTGACAGATCGTGTAGCTGTGCAGGACGGCGCGGCCAGTCGCGGGCACCGTCGTCCAGTCCAGCGACTGACACTCCGGACACATCGGGGATGGCGGATGCCGCAGGGATCCACAGGCTGTGCACTGCTGGATGAGGACGCTGCCCTTAGCGACGCCTTCCCAGTAGTGGGCGTTGTCGCGGCCGATCAGCGGTTGCGGGCGCGTCACGCTTGCTCCTTGGGTCGGAACCACAGGGTCCGGAAGGACATCTCGCCGACCAGCTCGCCGTGCTGATCCCGGTACTCCGTGATCGAGGTCAGGAAATAGCCCTCGCCCAGCGCGGTCTTCTTGCGCGGGGACACCGACTCCAGCCGCGTAGTGGCGTACAGGTGATCCCCGAGGGCGAGGTAACGGTGGTACGTCTGCTCGCAGTTGGTCGCTACAACTGCGCGGTAGCCGGCGTGGACGAGTTCGGCCTGGGCGCGCGTTGCTCCGTCCTCGATCCCGCGCAGCCGCAGGCCCGGCATCGTCCAAGCCTGCAAGGAGGCCGGGGGAGCGACGATGTCCGGGTGGCCCGCTGCGCGCGCCGCCTCGGCGTCGGTGTAGATCGGCAGCTCGTCCCCCATCGCATCGCACCAGTGCCGGATCATCGGCTGGTTCACCGGGTCCCGGGCCGGGACCGGCGTTGACGGCGGGTCGGCTATGTGCGCGACTACTTTCTCGTACAGCGGATCGGTCTCCACAGCTCTCCCTATCGGCGTACCCGAGGCATCGCCAGCCCGGTCATCGCGATGATCTCCCGCTGGATCTCGTTGGCCCCGCCGCCGAAGGTGTTGGTCACGGCGTAGCGGTAGAGGAATTCGAGGTCTCCCGCGAGGAGCGCGCCGGGGGAGCCCGCCTTGAGGATTCCTCCGGCGCCGAGTACCTGGAGCAACTCCGCGAGCGCCTCTATATGTGTCTCCGTACCGTGGACCTTCGCGGCGGACGCATCGGCCGCGGACAGATGGCTCCCGGTCTGGTCCTTCTGAAGCGCGGCGACCATCTGGCCGTTGAGGAGCCGCAGCCCGCTGATGCGGACATAGGCGCGCGCCAGGGTTCCCCTCACCCAGGGCAGGTCTATGACGCGCTTGCCGTCGGCGGCTGGTGTCTCCATGGCCCAGCGCTGGACGTTCGCGAACGATCGGATCACGCCCTGTGCGACCGCGGCCAGTGCCACGCGCTCGTGGTTCAGCTGCGTGGTGATCAGCTTCCAGCCCTCGTTCTCGGCGCCGACGCGCATGGTGACCGGGACCCGGACGTCGCGGTAATACGTTGCGGTGGTGTAGTGCGAGGCTATGGTGTGGATCTTCGTGGCTTCGAAGCCGGGGGAGTGGGTGTCGACCAGCAGGATCGTGATGCCCTTGTGTTTCGGGGCGTCCGGATCGGTGCGGCAGGCGAGCCAGACGTACTCGGCGGAGTCGCCGTGCGTGGTGAAGATCTTCTGGCCGTTGACGATGTAGGCGTCGCCGTCTTCGCTACGCACTGCACGAGTTGCGAGACTCGCCAGGTCCGTGCCGGCGCCCGGTTCGGAGTAGCCGGCCGCGACATCGATTTCCCCGGACAGGATGCCCGGCAGGAGCAGATCCTTCTGTTCCTGGGTGCCGAAACGCATAAGCGTTGGCCCGACTGTGTTGAGCGCCACCAGTGGCAGGGGACAGCCGGCGCGCGCCGCCTCATCGAAGAAGATGAACTGCTCCACCGGCGTCAGTCCGCGGCCGCCGTACTCCTTCGGCCAGCCCACGCCGAGCCAGCCGTCCGCGCCGAGCTTGAGGTGCAGGGTGCGGGCCGTGGCGGTGGAGGAGTCTGGTAGGCGCAGGTCGCGGCGCACATCCTCGGTGGCCAGTGCGGCGAAGTAGGCGCGCAGCTCGGTTCGCAGGGCGCGTTGGGCGGGGGTGTAGGCCAGGTGTTCCGGTGGGCGCATGCGGCGGCGTCTCCCGCGTCGGCGTGATCGAGGACCAGCTGAGTACTCGTCAGATTAGAACACGTTCTAGTGGATTACCAGGCCGCGTTAGGGTGGCTCTTGTGGATGGTCCAGACAGCGTTGGCGAGTCCTTCGACGCGATCGTGCTCGCCGGAGGCGGTGCCCGGCGGCTCGGCGGTGTGGACAAGCCCGGTCTGGAAGTCGGCGGGGTCAGCATGCTGGACCGGGTGCTGGCGGCGTGCGCCGGTGCCGCGTCGACCGCCGTGGTGGGCCCGCCGCGTGCCGTGCACCGCCCCGTCGTGTTCACCCGCGAGGACCCGCCCGGCGGCGGCCCGGTGCCCGCGCTGGCGGCCGGAATGGAAATCGGTTCCTCGGAAGTCGTCGCGGTCTTCGCCGCGGATCTGCCTTTCCTGGACGCCGCCGCCGTCGAGTTGTTGCACCGCTCATTGACCGCCGACGCGGTTGTCTTCACCGACGCGCGCGGCAAAGACCAACCCCTGGCGGCGGTATATCGGCGCCGCCCTTTGGCCGCCGCATTGGCCGCGCTCCCGGAACAATCGGGCGCTCGACTGTTCTCGATTCTCGACACCCTCACCGTGACCCGGTTGCCGGACTCGCGCGGCGTCACCGCGGACTGCGACACCTGGGACGCGTTGGACACCGCTCGCGCACTGCTCGCGACAGGGCCCGCCGCACCGACGAAGATGGACGCCATGGACGACAAGAAGCTGCTCGCCGACTGGTGCGCCGCCGCGGCGGCCGAACTAGGGCTGGCCGGACATGAACTCACCATCGCCGACCGCGAGGCGATCCTCGCCCTGGCCGGCGTGGCGGCCCACAGCGTCGTGCGCCCCGCCGCACCGCTCACCACCTTCCTGGCCGGCTACGCGGTGGGCCTGCGCAGCTCGGCCGATGGTGGCCGCGGCGCGCTGGACGGGCCGATCGCGAAGCTCAGCGCCCTGGCTCAGGCGTGGCAGGCGGCGGACGGCGGTGCCGATGGCACCGGTTCGGCGGCCGAGGCGCCGACCGGCGGCTCGGCCGCCGACGCGGTGGCGGGCGCGGGCGCGGCGAGCGGCAGCAACCCGGGTGCGGGCCGGAGCGCCCCGACAACCGGCGTGACCAACGACGGCTCGGGCGGCGCCTCGGATAACGGCTCCGACAACGACAGCGCAGGCGGCGACTCCCTCGACGGCCCGGCGGGATCCGGCGGCCGGTGAGCACCTCCTGGCCCGAAGCGCGCAAGATCGCCGCGGACGCGGCCATTCCGCTGCCCGTCACCAGGCTGCCGCTGGCGCGGGCGCACGGCTTGGTGCTCGGCGGTTCGCTGTCGGCGCTGGTCGATCTGCCGCCGTTCGCGACCGCCGCCATGGACGGCTGGGCGGTCGCCGGACCGGGGCCGTGGAAGGTAACCGGGCGGGTGTTGGCCGGTCAGCAGTCCGCGCGGATCGCCGACGGCGAGGCGGTCGAGATCGCCACCGGTGCTCGCGTTCCCGGCGGCGCGACGGCCGTGCTGCGCCGTGAGCGCGGGTTCGTCGATGAGCGCGACCGGCTCCACGTCGGCGAGGGCGAAGACCCGCACGGCCACGCGGCCTCCCCCGCAAGTCAGCGTTCTTACGGCACCCCTGTCCCGCCTCCCGCCGCCGTCGCCACCCGAGTCCTGCGCGGCGCCGAGCTCGGCCTGCCCATAGGCACCGACATCCGGCCCCAGGGCCAGGAGTCGCGGCGCGGCGAGACCCTGCTGTCGGCCGGCACCCGCGTCACCCCCGCGGTGCTCGGGCTGGCCGCCGCGGCCGGCTACGACGATCTGCCGGTCCACGAACGTCCCCGCGTGACGCTCCTGATCATCGGCGACGAGCTGGCCGACTCCGGGCTGCCGGACGGCGCGCGGGTGCGCGACGCCCTCGGCCCGATGTTCGTCGCCTGGCTCGAGGCGCTGGGCGTCGACGTGACCGTGGACCGGGTCGCCGATGACGCCGGGGCGTTGTTGGCCGCGGTCGCCTCCTCACCGGCCGATTTGGTGATCACCACCGGCGGGACGGCGCGCGGCCCGGTCGACCACGTGCATCCCGTGCTGGCCGAGATCGGCGCGCGGCTACTGGTCGACGGCGTCGCGGTGCGGCCCGGACATCCGATGCTGCTCGCCCGGCACGGCGGCACCCGGCACCACCGCCGCTTCCTCGCCGGGCTCCCCGGCAACCCGCTGGCCGCCGTCGCCGGCTTCGTCACCCTGGTACGGCCGCTGGTACGGCGGCTGTCAGGCCTGGCCGAGCCGTCACGCTTCCTGCCGCTCGGGGATTCCGTGCGCACCCACCCCACCCACACGCGGCTCGTGCCGGTTTCCTTCGCCGACGCCTCGGCCACGCCGCTGCGGTTCACCGGCCCGGCGATGCTGCGCGGGCTGGCGCTGGCCGACGGGCTCGCGGTCGTGCCGCCGGGAGGAGGGGTGGTCGCCCTCGGCGCCGGGCAGCGGGTGGAAGTACTGGCGGTCTGACCGAGAACACCACTCAGGCCTGGAGGCCATCGATCAAGCCCTGCCGGCTCGTTGTTTGCGCCGTCCCTGCGTCCCCAGCCACCAAATCGCCCCGGCGGCGGCCAGCGCCAGGCCCAGGGCCGTGCCGGACACCGCGGGCTTGGCCGCCAGCTCGCCGACCCGCGAGCGCAGCGCCACCGGCTTGTCGAAGACCAGGATCGGCCAGCCCCGCGAAGTGGCCTCCTTGCGCAGGGTCCGGTCCGGGTTGACGGCGTTCGGGTGGCCGACGGCCTCCAGCATCGGGATGTCGGTCGCCGAATCGCTGTAGGCGAACGACCGGCTCAGGTCGTAGCCGCGATCGTTCGCCAACTCCACGATGGCCTTGGCCTTGTTCTCGGCGTAGGCGTAGAACTCGATCTCACCGGAGTAGCGGCCCTTGTCGTCCACCGCCATCCGGGTGCCGATCGCCAGGTCCGCGCCGAGCATCTCGGCGATCGGCTCGACCACCTCCGAGCCGGAGGTGGAGACGACGACCACGTCCCGCCCGGCGGCCTTGTGGTCGGCGATCAGCGCCGCGGCCTCGGAGTAGATCAGCGGGTCGATCAGGTCGTGCAGGGTCTCGGCGACGATCTCCTTCACCTGCCCGACGTCCCAGCCGGTGGCCATCGCCGACAGGAACTGCCGCATCCGCTCCATCTGGTCGTGGTCCGCGCCGCCGGCCAGGTAGACGAACTGCGCATAGGCGGTCCGCAGCACCGCCCGCCGGTTGATCAGGCCGCCGTTGTAGAACGAGCGGCCGAAGGCCAGGGTCGAGGACTTGGCGATGATCGTCTTGTCCAGGTCGAAGAAGGCAGCGGGACGGCCCGCGCCATCCGCACGTGCGTCCGCAAGCTCATCCACACAGTCGAGGATAGCGTTGCGTTAAGCGACTAGGTGGAGCACGCTGGAGAAGCGCCCGCGGTGACGGCTTTGAAGAGCAGTTCGCCCGGTCGGGGCGTCGCTCTTCACGCATTCGGCGTAATGGATCCGGCCGGGGTTTGCATTCTGCGGGCGTCGGGTACACCATGGAAGTCACGGATCGTTCGCGACCGTGCTACCACGGCCCGGCTCCTCCCCCCCGAGCCTGGTCGTGGAGAAGACCCCCGCTCTCCCCCCCGGCGGGGGTCTTCACTTTTCCTTTAAAGTTTTCCACGTCACAGCCAGTGACAACCGCGCCCCGCCCGGCTCGCCGGGCGGGGCGTTTGGCCTGTCCGCCTGTTGTACGGACATCCGGTCCGCTGCTCCGCCCCGCCCTCCCCTCCCACCCCATCACGTCCCATCGGACACAGGTCACATCAGCCGGAGTTGAGACATGGGATGTCTCGATATCCGCGCGTCCTTAATCGCTGCCGAGAAATCCACAAGTACGCCCGCGAATTAAGACTGCGCATCCAATAACCGTGTGCGTACTAGGCCGAACGAGCGATAGCGGTTATCCCCACCCCGGGTTTATCCACAAGTGCTTCCAGCACTCCTGGCGCTCCCGGAGTTTCCTCGGCGACCGTGGGAGCGCAGCCCGCCCGGCAAACGGCGGGCCCGACCCCACGGAGGCGCCATGCGAGAACTCACGCAGCATCCTGCATCCGGTCGCCCGGACCGCGCGGGAGGCCACGACCAAGACTGGGCGCGAGGCTGGGAGCCGGACCAAGCCCGCGCCCGGTCACAGCGGCCCGGCGCTGCCGATCCCTCGGCACCGTCGGCCCCGCCGCTGGCCGTGACCTCGGACTCGGTATTGGCCGAGGCCCTGTCGCGCGCGGCTGCCGAGGCCGGAGTCCGCCTCGACGTGGTGCCGCATCCCGGCGCGGCTCGTCGCCGCTGGAGCGCCGCGCCCCTGGTCCTGGTCGGCGTGGATCAGGCAGGTGCGGTGGTTCGGGCCGGTCTGCCGCGCCGCCCGGAGGTGGCACTGGTCGGCCGCGACCTGGACGACGCCACGGTGTGGCGGCGCGGGACCGCGCTGGGCGCCGCTCATGTGCTGATCCTGCCGGACTGCGAACGCTGGCTGGCCGGGATGCTCGCCGAGGCGGACAGCCCCCACGACGATCCGGGAGCGCTGGTCGCGATCCTGTCCGGACGCGGCGGCGCCGGCGGCTCGACGCTGGCCGCCGCGCTGGCGCTGGCCGGCACCCGCCGCGGCCTGCGCTCCACCCTGGTCGACCTGGACCCGGTCGGCGGCGGCATCGACCTGCTGTTCGGCCTGGAGACCGAGCCCGGACCACGCTGGTCGGAGCTGGCGCGCTGGCGGGAGGGCCGGTTGTGCGGCCGCTCGCTGCGCGATGCGCTGCCCACCTACGCCGCCCGCTCCCGGCGCGGTCTGGCCGCCGGCCTCGGCTTCACCGAGGAGGGTGCGGACCGGCTGCCGGTGCTGGCCTGGCCGCGGACTGACCGCGGCACCGAAGCCGGGGACGCCGGCGAGCAACCCGCGCGGCCGTCCGAGAAGGATCTCTGGTACGAGAGCGGGACCCAGCCGCATCCGCTCGGCTTCGATGATGGCGACGCCCCCTTGTCCGGCAACGGATCATCGGTCATCGGTGATTCGCTCGACGACGCCGACGAGTCAGCACCCGGATCGTCTTCCCGGGCCGGTGGCGCGACCCTCTACCAGGATGCCGACTCCCAGCCGGCACCCGGCCTGCCCGTCCTCACCTGGCCGCGCACCCGCACCGACGTCCCGCTGCCCGCCGTGGGCGCCGAACCGGTGCGAGCCGTCCTCAACGCCCTGAACCAGGCCGGCGACCTGGTCGTGGTCGACCTGCCGCGCAGTGTGGACGAGGCCGCGACCGAGGCGCTGGCGCTGGCCACCACCGCGCTGATCGTCGTCCCCGCCGAGGTGCGGGCGTCGGCGGCGGCCTCCCAACTGGCCGCCGCGGTGCGGTTGATCACCTCGGACCTGCGCGTGGTGGTGCGCCTGCCGGCGCCGGGCGGCCTGGAACCGTTGGACATAACAGATGTCATGGGCGGCCTGCCGCTGGCCGGGGTGATCGCGGCCGATCGCCGGCTCTCAGCCGCCGCCGAGCACGGCCTGCCGCCGGGATCCAGCGCCCGCGGCACGCTGTCAGCCTTCTGCCGGACCTTCCTGGACGACCTGTTCGGCGCTCCGGCCCGGCGGTACGAGTCCGAGTCCCGGGCGGCGGCATGAACACGCCGTCCTCGCCGCCGCCTCCCCTGCCGCCGCTGCCCGCGATGCCTTCAATGTCGACAACGCCTCCCATCCCTCCTGCGAACCGGGACCGGATCCGGCTGAACGCCGCCCTCATCGACCGGGTCCGCACCCGGCTGGCCACCCCGCCGGTACGGATCGACATGCAGGCGATCCTCACCGCGCTGCGCGCCGAGGGCTGCATGCTGGACGGCCGCGACCTGCGCGCGGCGGCGTACCAGGTCCGTTCCGAACTCACCGGCGCCGGTGTCCTGGACCGCTACCTCGCCGATCCGGAGGTCACCGACATCCTCGTCAACGGTCCGGACTCGGTCTGGATCGAACGCGCCGGAATGCTGAACCGCTCCGAAGTGCGCTTCCCGGACGAGACCGCGGTGCGGCGACTCGCCCAGCGGCTGGCCGCACACGCCGGCCGCCGCCTCGACGACGCCGTGCCGTACGTCGACGGCGTGCTGCCCGACGGCGCGCGCCTGCACGCAGTGCTGCCACCGGTGGCGGTGCGCGGCACGCTCATCTCACTGCGGGTCCCGCCACGCCGGGCGTTCACCCTGGAGCGGCTGACCGTCGGTGGCATGACCACCGAGCACGGCGCCCGCCTACTGCGCGCCGTCGCCACCGCCCGGCTGTCGTACCTGGTCACCGGCGGCACGGGCAGCGGCAAGACCACGTTGCTGGGCACCCTGCTCGGCCTGGTCCCGCCCGACGAGCGGATCGTCGTCACCGAAGAGTGCGCGGAGGTGGTCGTCGACCATCCGCATGTGGCACGCCTCCAGTGCCGCACCGCCAACCAGGAGAACCGCGGTGCCGTGAACCTGCGGACCCTGGTACGGCAAGCACTGCGCATGCGACCGGACCGAGTCGTCGTCGGCGAAGTGCGCGGCCCCGAAGTCCTGGAACTACTGGCCGCCATGAACACCGGACACGACGGCTGCGCCGCGACACTGCACGCCAACGGCGTCGAGGACGTGGTCGCGCGAGTCGAGGCGCTCGCGGCACCGGCCGGACTCGAACGCGGCGCACTGCACGCACAGCTCGTATCGGCAGTCCAGGTGGTCCTCCACCTGGTGCGGGACAAGGGACGGCGACGCCTGGCCTCCATCGGCGTCATCGAGCGTGGCTTCAACGAGGCCGAGGTGGCACCCGCGGTGGCCTACGACACCGCCGGGAAGGCCATCTGCGGCCCAGGAAGCCCTGGCCGAAGCCGATCGGCTGTTACCGGCACTCGCCGAAGTCTCGACCGACGGCGACAGCCCCTCCGACGCGCCGTTCGTCGCCGACTACGGCCCGGCGCCGGCTCGCAAGGGAGGTCAGCGATGAACGGAAGTGAGTTGCTCGTCCTCGGTTACGGCCCGGGGCTGGCGCGGCAAGGTGCTCAGGCAGCGATGACTTCGGCTGAGCCGCTCATCCTCAGGCGCGCCGCACGAACTCGTCCCAGAGACCAGGCGGTGAAGGCCGCTGAGTCGATTAAGGGCCAGTCAATGAAGGGCACAGAGTCGCCCGCCCTCGACTACGACCTGACACGGACTCGTCATGCAGGCGAGGAGATGGATCCCACCGAACCGCCCGCCGCCAACGGCAGCCCGGCGCCACGCCAAGCAAGGCAGGTAGCGATGAAATCCACTGAACCGCTTGCCCTCAACGGCAG
>JAEKKI010000145.1 GCA_019510485.1 Catenulisporales bacterium | reverse complement strand
TGACGCGGTGGGCCCTGCCTGTTCAGTCGAAGTGCTGGTTGCGGGTGCTGCTGTCGGTGCCGAGGTGTTGCCGCATGCAGCAAGGCTTCCGGCCAATGCGGCGATAGCAACGATCTCGGTGAAGCGCACTCGCGCCATGCTGTTCCCTCCCGGATGGATTGTGCTCTCACCGATCATGACGGGCGGCAGCGCGTCCGGTTGCCGCCGGGGCGGTCACGGATTGATAACCGCCGCCGCGACGCGATCGACCAGGCGGTCACTCCTCGTCCGCCCACGGCACCTCGTGCGGTTCGCCGAGGTCGTCCAGCAGTGCGCGCAGCCGGTCGGCGGTGCGCTCGTGACGCTCGACTTCCCGGCCCCAGCCGCGATTCTCCGCATCGACGGCCAGCTGCTCCTCGACACACAGCCGGTCGCGAAGCCTCGGTGCGTACTGGGCCGTGGTGACGAGCTTCGCGCAGGTCAGATAGGGGTCGTACTCGCAAGGACCTTCCTGCGGCAGGCGCAGGCACCGGCCCAGCTCCAGCTCGGTTTTGTAGAAGTTGGTCTGGAGCCAGTCCAGGGCGTCCTGGTCGAGTTGGCCGGCGCGCAGGGTCTCGGCGAGCGGTCCAGCGATGACGGCCCCTGGTTGCAGGACCGCCTGGTAGCCGGCCAGCACCGACGGGTCGGAAATGTGGGTGTAGGTCATGGACATCCCGGGGCTGGCGTGCCCGAGGATCTTCATGATGTTTTGCATCCGGGCGCCCTTCTGGGTTGCAGGTCTTCGCCGACAGCAGCCGGCCGCCCTCAACCACGACACCCAGCTCCAAGCGCTGCGCCCGCCGCGCCGAGGACACCAGGCGCAGCCAGCCCAGAAAGTCCATCACCCGTGCCGGCGTGAACGCGTCCACCGGCAGTCCGGCATCATCAAGGAAGAGGCCTACCGGAGCCACCGGCTCACCGAAGCCGTCGACCAGCCGCACTCTCGGCTGGCCGGGCTTCACATCCACCACTTTGACGACACGCATGGCCGGCACAGTAGGCACAGGAAGAGGTACGCACAGTCACCCCCAGAGAGGGAACTGTCCAGATAACACTGTCAGGGAGCGGGCGGCGTGAACGAAGCTGGAAACGGGGACGCGTCCACCGCCCCTGTGTTCGAGGTCTGGCGTCAGGACGACAACGGCAACCGCTTCCTGGTGTCCCGCCACCTCGACCGGGCCGCCGCCGAGGCGGCGGTGGCCGCGATCGAGTCAGGCGTCGTGCATAAGCAGATGTACTGGATGATCGAACGAGCCGCGCGGCCGGAGTCTCAGCCGTAGATCTTCGTCGGCGTGATCACCAGCGCGGCGCTGAACTGCTCGCCGAAGTTCTCCGGGGTCTCGAACAACGCGGCCATGCGTTCGACGTACTTGGCGCGGTAGGCCGGGTCCTGGTCGGCGCTCGGGAGGGTCGGTTCGTGGCGGGCGACGCCCTCGACGCGGACGACGTCGCGGCCGACGTCGGTCACGTCCAGGCCCAGACTCACCTTGGGGTTGGCGGCGATGTTGTGCAGCTTGGCCTTGTGGGGCCGGCTGTAGATCAGGATCGTGCCGTCGTCGCGGGCGAGGAACCAGACCGGGACGCTGACCGGTTGGCCGTCCGTGCGCACCGTGGTCAGCCAGGCCATCAGGTTGCTGCGCAGGCGGGCTTGGACGCGCTGCCGGTCGGTCTCGGCGAGGTGGTCGGTGAGGTCGGCCAGAAGTCGCATGCCACCGTTCTACCTGGCGGCAGGCGCCACAGCAGTAGATTCGGGTCCGGCCGAATGCGTGTCGCGACAACGTTCGTGGCTGACTCAGGCCGCGCGCCGCGCGTTCGCCACGATCGCCTCGACGTACGTCTCCCACAGCGCCTGCGGCAGATCGTGCCCGGCACCGGGGATGATCAGCGGCGTGACGCCGAGCGCCGCCGCCGTGGCGTGGCCGCCGCTGACGTCGACGAGCTTGTCGGCCTCGCCGTGGATGACGGCCGCGGGCACGGTGACCGACGCCAACCCCGCGGTGCGGTCGGGGGAGGCGATGATGCACGCCAGCTGACGTGCCGTGCCCTCGGGGTGATGGGCCCGGTCGTAGGCCTCGCCGATGCGCGCACGCAACTCGGCGGCGGGTGTCGGATACGCGGGTGAGCCGACTGTCGCGAACAGCTTCTGGGAGTTGTCGATGGCCTGGTCGCGGGTCGTGGCCGCCGGTGTGAACACCAGCGGGATGGCCTCGGGGGCGGGCTGGCCGACACCGGGGGCGCCGGTGGTGGACATGATCGAGCACAGCGACCGCACCCGGGTCGGATGGTCGATGGCCAGCTGCTGGCCGATCATGCCGCCCATGGAGGCGCCGACGATGTGAGCGGCCGGGATGTCGAGGGCGTCGAGCAGGCCGGCGGTGTCGGAGGCGAGGTCGGACATCAGGTACGGCACGCCGGAGGTGTCGCCGCCGAGCAGCGCCCCTAAGTCCGGCGGCGGCGCCTCGATGAGCGTCGACAGTCCGCTGTCGCGGTTGTCGAAGCGGATGACGTGGAACCCGGCGTCGGCGATGGCCTGGCAGAACGGCTCGGGCCACGCCGTCATCTGGGTGCCCAGGCCCATGATCAGCAGCAGGGGCTCGGCGGCGGGGTCGCCGAAGGTGTCGTATTCGAGCTCGACGCCGTTCGCGGAGGCTTGGGCCATGGCGGTTACCTTAGCGCCGGCGATCAGATTGTCAGCCCCGGTTGGCACAATGGGAGGCATGCAGACCGCGTTGCTGGACACGCCGATCGGGACACTGACCGTGGGGGCGACGGCCCGCGGGTTGCGTCTGGTCCAGTTCCCCCATGACCGGGCCGGCGAGGGCGAGGGCGAGCAGGCTGGTGTGCCGGAGCAGGCTGGCAAGGCCGGCAAGCCGGACCGCCTCGCCGAGGCCCAGCTCGGCGAGGCGGTGCAGCAGCTGCGCGAGTATTTCGACGGCACCAGGACCGCGTTCGACCTGGCGCTGGACTGGTACGGCGTGAACGGCCTGCGCCTGACGGTGCTGAAGCTGCTGGCAGCGGTGCCGTTCGGGGAGACCGTGACCTATGGCGACCTGGCGAAGGGATCCGGCGCCGGGTTGACGGCGTCCCAGGCGGTCGGCGGCATCATGGGCAGCAATCCGCTGCCGATCGTCGTGCCCTGCCACCGGGTGCTGGCGGCCGACGGCCTCGGGGGCTTCGGGGGCGGTCTGCGCACGAAGGAGTGGCTGCTGGCGTGGGAGGGCGTGATCCCGCCCGCGCTGGACTGGGATTTCTGAAGTCAGGTCGCCGGGTAGGGGTCGGTGGCCAGCCGGCCGTGTATGTGCTCGTCGTGCAGCTTCCCGTCGCCGTAGCGGTACGAGCTGCGCATGGTGCCCTCCAGGCGGTAGCCGACCTTCTCGGCGATGCGGCAGGACGCCGCGTTCCCGACCGCGTGGATCAGCTGCACGCGGGTCAGGTCCAGGAAGCCGAAGGCCCAGTCGGTGACGGTGCGCACCGCAGTGGTCGCGACGCCCTGCCCGCGGGCCCAGGGCGCGACGCGGTAGCCCAGCTCGCCGAAGGAGTTCTCGATGTCGATCTTGTGCAGGGACACCATGCCGAGCAGGCGGCCCGCGGTGGCTTCGTAGATGCAGAACAGCGCACGGGTGCCACCGTCCCAGTCCGCATAGCGCTCGGCCCAATCGAGGGCCTTGGCCTCGTCGGCGCCGGAGGACACGGGGTTCCACAGCTGGATGACCTCGTCGCGGGCCATCGCCACGATGTCGGGCACGTCGCGTAGCGACGGCGGGCGCAGCTGGTACCGGCCGGCGACGATCTCGGTGGGCTCCACGATCCGATCTTGCGACTCCATGGCCGGTATTGTGCCGGACTCGGCAGCGACCCCGGCACTAATATCGGCGGGCATGGAACGGATCTCGAACCACCCCGCTGTGCTCGCCGTCGAGCGGGAGTTGCGCGCGAAGAGCTTCGAGCCGCAGGTCGTGGTGCTTCCGGAGTCGGCGCCGAACGCGCAGGCCGCCGCCGACCAGATCGGCTGCGAGCTCGGCGCCATCGCCAACAGCCTGGTCTTCGACGCCGATGGCGCCCCGCTGCTGGTGCTGACCTCCGGCGCGCACCGTGTGGACACCGCGAAGGTGGCCGCCGCGCTGGGTGTGGCGAGCCTGGGCCGGGCGTCGAAGGAGTTCGTGTACGAACACACCGGGCAGCGCATCGGCGGCGTCGCGCCGGTCGGCCACCCCGCTCCGGTTCGGACGCTCATCGACCAGGCGCTGAGCGCTTTTCCGCAGGTGTGGGCCGCCGCCGGGCACGCGCACACGGTGTTCGCCATCACCTTCGGCGAACTGGTGCGGGTGACCGGCGGCGAGGTCGTCACGGTCAACTGAGGAGCTGGGAACGGACGCCGTCGTAGGCGGCCATCACGACGCTGAGCCCGCGGTTGTCGCTCTGCCGGCGCGGGTCGAGCATCTGGTTCATGACGTAGGCGACGGTCAGGTGGGCCTCGGGGTCGGTCATGACCAGCGAGCCGCCCCAACCGCCCCAGCCGAAGGTGCTGCCGAACACTCCGAAGCCGGCGCTGTAGGTCGACGCGATGCCGATCACCCGGTCCTCGCCGCTGAACTCCGCACGCCAGGCAGGTTCGCACCCGCGCTCGGACAGCAGTCGCACACCTTGGGTCACTCCCCCGTTCCCCAGCACGGATTGCACCAGCGCCACGGACCGGGCGTTGCCGATGCCGTTCGCGGCGGGAACCTCGGCACGACGCCAGGCGGCGGTGTTCGCGTCCTTCACGCGGATGCCGCCGATGGCGGCGTCCGGTTCGCCGTCCACCGCGGATCCGGAGGAGAACTCGTCGGTCTGTCCCGGCGGCGGCAGGAGCTGCGCGACGCGGTGGTCGTGTTCGGCGGGAAGGCCGATGTGGAAGTCGGCGCCGAGCGGGCCCGCCACATCGCTGGCGAAGAACTCGCCGAGCGTGCGTCCGGTGATCCGGCGCACGACCTCGCCGACGAGGAAGCCGAATGTGACGGAGTGGTATCCGGCCGCGGTTCCCGGTTCCCACTGCGGCGCCTGCTCGGCCAGCAGCGAGGTGACGGCCGTCCAGTCGTACAGGTCATCGGCTACCAACGGCCCCGGCCAGTCGGGCAGCCCGGCGGTGTGCGACAGCAGGTGCCGGACGAGAACACCCTGCTTGCCGGCCGCGGCGAACTCCGGCCAGTAGCGGGCCACCGGGGCGGACAGGTCCAGCTCACCCCGGTCGGCCAGGATCAACGCGCACAGCGCGGTCATGGTCTTGGTCGTGGACATCACCGTGACGATGGTGTCGTGGTCCCAAGCAGAGGTGCGGTCGGCATCGGTGTGGCCGCCCCAGATGTCGACGACCGGTTCCCCACCGACGAACACCGCCGCCGACGCGCCGACGTCGTCCCGGTCCAGCAGGTCGGCGAGGGTGTCGGCGACCGCGGCGAAGCGTTTGTCATACGTGCCCTGAATCTCGGCCATGGGCGGACGCTACCGGACCGTTTCTGATTCTCAAGCTAATAACGGGTTCCGACGCGAGTCAGGAACAAGCCTCAGGCGTTCCGTCGAGCGGATGGAACGTCGCCACGAGCGCGTGTGGACCGGCGAAGCGGGCCGCCGTCGGCGAGATCAGAGTCATGGTGCCGGCCAGGTAACCGGTATACGGGTTGCTGCCCTTGCTCGGATCGTCCTGCGCCGGCGAGTCCGCCTGCCACCAGTGGTTCTCGAAGTAGGCGTCCTGGATGCCGCAGTGCGTGTACAAGTCGTACGGATAAGGCGTCCCGAGCACCGGCGACGCCGGTCCCGTTCGATGGCGTAGTGGTTCGGCCGACGGCGGTGACGACGACGCACACCCCGCCAGTAAGACACCACCGATCACCAAGCCGAGGGCAACACGGCCGTCGAGGGTTCCATCACCACCGACCACACGTAGTCGATTCACAGGGCTTGGACGCGCAGGTCCGTCCATCGGTTCCACTACCATTTGCTCCTGATCGATCGCTGAGCCAGCCGGGATCTGTGCGCTGCCACTGCGAACCGGTCAAGCCGACGATGCCGACCCGGAAGGCTCCGCGCATGCCCGTCCCCCTACCCGATGCCGACACCGTCCTGCTGCTGCCCCCGGACGCTGCCGAGGTCGCGTGCGTGGCGCGCGGCGTGATCTCGGCGGTGGCGCCGGAAGGCGGTCTGAGCGGGTTGCAGCAGACGCTGCTGGCGGCGATGTTCCACTCGCTGACCGGGTTCGACGTCGATCCGGCGGCGGTGCAGGCCGAGTTGGCCGTCAAGCCTTATGGTCCGCAGGATCTCGCGCAGGACTTGTATCGGCGCGACGCGGCGTTCCGGGGCCGGATCGTGCAGACGATGGTGACCGCCGAGTTGGTGCTGGATCCGCTGCCGGTGTCAGTGGCGGCGCGGGTGGCGGAGTTCGCCGCTGAGCTGTCAGTGCACGACGACCTGGAAGACGTCTTGCACGGCCACGTCGAGAGCGGTCGCCGGCTGGCCGCGATCGACTTCGACCGCAACGGATATCTGCACGACTTCGACCTGGCGCACGTCGATCACCTGCACGTCGGCGACGGCGCGCTCAACAGCCCGTGGACGCCGGTGGAGAACGACCCGGCGCTGGCGGCGCGGTGGGCCTCCCTCGGCGAGCTGCCGGCCGGCACCCTGGGTCGCGGCGTGTATGACTTCTACAAATCCCGCGGCTTCTCCTTCCCGGGCTCCCCCGGCTCCGCCCCGCCGCTGTTGGCGCAGCACGACTGGGTCCACATCCTGGCCGACTACGGCACCCGCGTGGAGTCCGAGATCGAGGTCTTCGCGTTCATCGCCCGCGCCAACGACGACCTGCACGCGTTCTCGCTGCTGGCGATGGTGGTGAGCCTGTTCGAGACCGGGTCGCTGGCCTCCGGCGCGGGCCTGTTCCAGGCGGACAAGGGACACCTGTCGCGGCCGGGGATGGCCGCGCGCTTCGGCGACGCGCTGCGCCGGGCGGCGCTGTGCACGGGCAGCAACGACTTCATGGCGACCGACTGGTTCGCCGTGGCGGACAAGCCGGTGGCGGTGCTTCGCCGGGAGCTGATGCTGCCGGACAAGAGCGGCGAGGCGGTCGCGGCCGGCAGCGTGGGGCCGTGGGACGCCGGCGGTATCAGCCCGTTCCAGCTCAACGCCGGGCGCAAGCTGGCCGAGGCCGAGGGGCGCGAGTACGCGGGCCCGGGCCTGGGGGAACCAGAGCTCTGAAGAAAGGGGCGAGGCCCAGGGTTTTGCCCGCCCTGGGCCTCTCCACGCTGCTCAATGCGTGGTGCCGTCGTTGTGCGCACGCCGATGGCGTTTAAGGAAGCGGATTAGCCTGATGACACTGCGCTCTACCTATTGAGCTATCCCCGCACGATGGAGCAGGGAACAGGGCTCGAACCTGCAACCTCAGTGAAAGACCCGCTTCCGGTCGATCCGGCGATGGACGGCGAGGACTTAGCTTGGAGCGAGAGTCTGAGTCTGCTCACCGCTGCCTCTACCACTTGGGCTACCTCCGCACGCTATGCGGAGAGAGGGATTCGAACCCCCACTGTCACGGTGTCTTTCAATCTCAAGCGTCATCTTAAGCTTGGTCGCTCGCCGCCGATCCTAGCGGAGCGATCAGGCGAACAGGTACCCGAATACCGCCTCGCCGACGTGCTGGTCGGTGACCTCGAAGGTGTTCGCCTCCTCGCGGGCGAACTTCACCGCCTGGCTCAGCTTGTCCACCCGCTCGGCCAGCTCGTTCACCCGCTGCGCCGGCAGCGCGCCGGAGAACTTGGTCTGCGTCCAGTAGCCGATGGCGATGTCCTCGTAGTAGACCTCGACCTGGGCCGGGTGCTTCTCGGTGGCCTCGGCCTTGACGTGGTTGCGCGGCACCTTCTTGGTGCGCAGGGTGCGGACGGCCTCGGTGCGGTACCAGTCGGTGGACGGGTCGTGGGTCCAGGACTCGGCGGCGTCCAGCACCGGCAGCTTCTTGACGAAGGTGTGCAGATCGGTGAGCTGCTTCTCCAGGAACAGCAGGTAGGACACCGGGACGTCGCGCAGCAGGGTGCGGCCCTCGACCACGACGTCGGCGCGCGCCGTGCAGTTGGCCCAGTCCTTGGTGGCGGTGACGTCGAACAGCCGGGTGAGGTTGGCGGCGATCTGGCGCAGCACGTCCTCGGCCTTGACCTGGACCCGGGTGGACTCCGGCGGGAGCTGCTCGCCGTCCTCGTCCTTGGGCTGGTAGGTGCGGGTCAGGCCGGTGAGCAGGGCCGGCTTCTGGACGTCGTGGTGGGCCTGGGTGAGGTCGGCGTAGGACTTGCTCTTGACGCCCTTCTCGATCGCGATGATCTGGCTCAGCTTGGTGGCCATGGTGACATCCCCCTGAGATCGATTGCTTGAATGTGAAGTGGATGTTCTGCGGTGCCCCGATGATGGCAGACGCCCTCGCGCTGTTTGTAGGCGATTTCCGCCGCTGCGCTATTCCGCCGTTTTCAGGGCGCTGACAACCGCTGACACTTGGGCGACGATCCCGGCGAGTGAGGCGGTGTCGGATCCCCCGACCGTCACGGCCTTGTATTCCGAGGGCGCCGGCAGCTTCTCCACGATGTCCGGCAGCGTCCCGATCAGCTCGGCTTGCAGGGCGGCGGCGGTGCGGGCGTTGGCGATCTCGGCGCGTACGCGTTCGCGTTCCAGCTCCATCAGCTGGCGTTCGTGCTCGGCGGCGTGGCGGGACCGGACGGCGGCGAGTTCGGCTTCCAGCCGCAGCCGGGCCAGTTCCTGCTCCTCCTCCAGCCGCAGCCGGGCCATGACGCTTTCCTGCTCGTGCCGCTCCCGTTCCAGGGCGAGCGCGTGCCGACGGGTCTGGTGGGCGGCGTCCGCGTTTTTGCGGGCGATCTCCTGGGTGCGCTCGTCACGGCGGGCCTGCTCCGTGCTGTCGCGGTCGAACTGGCGGGCGGCGTTGGTGGCGCGGAACTCGCCGAGGTCGCGTTCGTCGCCCAGGCGCCGGGTCTCCTGCCTGCGGGCCTCGGCCATCCGGCTCTCGGTGACGGCGCCCTCGGCCGCCAGTTCGGCCAGCGCCGCCAGCCGCGCTTGTTCGGTGCGGAAAGGCTTTTGCAGGTTCTCCCACAGGGTTTTGGAGCTGACGACCGCTTCCTTGATCTGCACCGTGACGATGCGCAGCCCCAGGCCGCCGTCGGCGTTGCCGCGGGAGCCGTCGCCCGCGCTCTCGGCGGAGCCTTCGGCGACGCCGCGCAGCCGGGCGGTGAGCTCCTCGATGATCGGCTGCCGGTCGGACAGCACCTCGTGGACGCTCATGGTGGCGACTTTGTCCTTGATGGCGGCCTCGGCCTGCTCGCGCAGTTGCAGGTTCACCAGCCGCATCGGGTCTTCGGGGTCTGAGAAGTCCAGCTTGCGGTAGGCGGTGGCGAAGTCCTGGATGATCCACTGCACGTAGGCCTGGACCAGCACGCCTTGCAGTTCGCTGCAGATGCAGAACGCGTTGAGCAGGATGGTCTGCATCGCGCCGGGCACGACCAGGAACGAGTCGGTGGCCGGCCGGTAACGGAACGACACGCCGAGGCCGATGTGGCGGGGCTCGTCCTCGCCGCGGCGGGTGTGGACGACGAAGGCGTTCGGCGGCACCAGCACCGTCTTCCAGCGTCCGACGCCGGTGATGCGGACTTCCACGGCGTTGGTCCCGGCCGGCGCCACGGTGCGGCCGGCGGCCGCCTCGGCGGCGAACCGCTCCAGGCGCGCGGCACGTCCCCGGGCCGGGGCCGGCGCGGCCCGGGACGGTTCGGCGAGCAGCGCGGGCTTGGGAGCGCCGGGCGCCGACGGCGGCTGCGGCGGTGCCGTCGAGGCCGCTGCGCCGTAGCGGGAACTCTTGGACCTCAAGTCGACTTCCAACTGCTCCTGCTGGGCCAAGACGTCGTCAAGATAAGTGTTGCGGTTCTGGTCGGCCACGGTGCCACCCCCTGTTTCGGTGCGATGTGTGTCGGAACCGTAGCAGGGCTCGACGACAGCGTTCGCCGGTTGCCGGTCACCGGTTTCCGGTCACCGGCCGGCGCGAGCCACGCGCGGCCAAGTGGCTCTAGGGACGGCGATCACCGGACGTTACGCTCACCGGACATGGATAACCTCGACAACCCGCTCTGGGGCGACGACTGGAGCGGAATCCGCGACCTTTTCGACGCCCTGCAACCCGGCCACGCCTACCTCAACCACGGCGGCTTCGGCGTCGCGCCGCGCACCGTGCTGCTGAACCAGGCGCAATGGCAGGCCCGGATGAACGCCAATCCGACCCGCTTCTTCCGCCGCGAGCTGGCGCCGGGGATGGCGACGGCGAGCCGGGCCGCGGCGGAGTTCCTCGGCGCGCCGGCCGGGGACCCGGTCGCGCTGGTCGCCAACGCCACCGCCGCCAACTCGATCGCGTTGGCCTCGGTGCCACTGGCCGCCGGGGACGAGGTGCTGGTCACCGACCACGCGTACGAGACCTCGACCTGGGCGGCGCGGCGGCGGGCGAAGGACGTCGGGGCGCAGGTGGTGACCGCCGAGATTCCGCTGCTGGCCGACGCCGCCGGGATCACCGCCGCGGTGCTGGCGGCGGTGACGCCGCGCACGAAGGTGGCGGTGATCGACCACGTCACGTCGATGACGGCGCGGCGTTTCCCCGTCGAGGAACTGGTGCCGGCGTTGCAGGAGCGCGGCGTGGTCGTGGTCGTCGACGCCGCGCACGCGCCGGGGATGCTGCCGATCGACCTGGCGTCGCTGAACCCTGATTTCTGGGGCGGCAACCTGCACAAGTGGGGGTTCGCGCCGCGGTCGGTGGCGGCGTTCTGGGCCGCGCCGAAGTGGCGGTCGGCGCTGCGGAACCCGATCGTCTCCTGGTACGAGTACGACGAGTTCCCGCTGAACCTGGAAGAGGTCGGCACCGTCGACCACACGCCGCGACTGGCCAGCCCGAACGGCATCGGTTTCCTGCGCGCGCTGGGCCCGCAGCGGGTGCGCGAGCACAACGTGAAGCTCGCCGAGTACGGCCAGGCGGCGCTGGCCGCGGCGCTGGAGGTGGACCCGGCGACGCTACCGGGCGATCCGGGCGTGCCGATGCGCGTGGTGCCGCTGCCGGTGGCCTTCGACGACCCGCGGGACTTGCAGGCGGAGATCTCCGACCGGCTCGGCGTCGAGGTGTCGGTGCCGAAGTGGAACGGCCGTACGCTGCTTCGGGTCAGCGCGAACATCTACAACGCTCCCGCGGAGTACGACCGGCTCGCGGCGGGCATCAGAGCTCTTCTTTAGCCGGCTTAGACCGGTGGCGTCACCGGCCCGCCGCGCCACGTCGGCAGCGGGCGCGCGCCGATCGCCACCTCGAAGGCGGCGCGCGCTTGCAGCCGGGTGGAGTCCAGGGTCGGCAGGGGCGAGTCGTCGGACGTGATCAGGAGCGGGATCTCGGTGCAGACCAGCGCCACCGCGTCGCAGCCCGCCGCGGCGAGATTCGCGATCACCTTCTGGTAGGCGGTGCGGGCCGCGTCGGTGAAGACGCCGTTGACCAGTTCATCGAAGATGATCGTGTCGACGGTACGGCGGTCTTCCTCGGCCGGTGCGGCGGCCTGGACACCGCGGGCGGCGAGGGCCCGGGGGTATACGGGCCCTTCCATGGTGAAGCGGGTGCCGAGGATGCCGACTTTGCGGTGGCCGCGGGCGCCGGCGTGGCCGGCGACGACCTCGGCGATATGCAGGCCCGGCAGCGGATAGGGGTCGCCGTCGAGTTCGAAGGCGAGGTGGGCGGTGTTGTCCGGGCAGATGAAGAAGTCGGCGCCGGCGGCGGTGAGGCGGTCGGCGCTCTCACGCAGGATCGCGCGGACAGCGTGGTGATCCCCTGATTCCCAGTGCGGCATGGAGCGGGACAGGGGGATCAGGTCCAGGGTGACGTCGGGGTGGGCGTGGGGCCCCAGGCGCGTGAAGCCTTCGCGGGTGAAGGTCTGGAAGGACAGGGCGGCGCCTTCGGCGGAGTGGGCCAGGATGCCGAGGTGGCGGTGGGTGGGGGTGGGGGTGGGCAACGGGGCCTCCGGGCGGTGGGAGGGGTGTGATCGTCGGTCATTATGCGGCGGCCGGCGGGTCTGTGCCGGCAGTGGCGCCGGGCGCGGCGGCTACTGTGAGAATCATGACCGCCCCCGCCAAGCGCCCGGGCCGACGCCCCGGCACCGCCGACACCCGCGGCCAGATCCTGGACGCGGCGCGCGCCGAGTTCGCCTCCCGTGGCTATGAGAGGGCGACGGTGCGCGGTATCGCGCGCGTCGCCGGCGTCGATTCGGCGCTGGTGCACCACTACTTCGGATCGAAGGAGCAGGTGTTCCTGGCGGCGTTGGACTTCCCGGTGAATCCGGCGATGGTGCAGGACGTCGCGGCCGGGGACCCGGCGGGTATCGGCGAGCGGTTGGCCCGGTTCGTGGTGTCGTTGTGGGAGTCGCCGCCGACGCGGGAGCGGCTGCTGGCGGTGGTGCGGTCGGTGACGTCGAACGAGGAGATGGCCGCGCTGGTGCGGGGCTTCGCGCGGCCCCGGCTGGTGGTGCCGCTGGCGGCGCGGATCGGCGGGGCCGATGCCGAGGCGCGGGTGGAGATGGCGCTGGCGCAGATCATCGGGCTGGCGATGGCGCGGTATGTGATCCGGATGGAGCCGGTGGCTTCGGTGGGGGCTGAGGAGTTGGTCGCTTTGCTGGCGCCGGCGTTGCAGCGGTTGTTGGGGCCGGCGGTGGACGCGGTCTGAGCCGGGCTGTTTCCAGCTCCCCACCGGGGGTGGGGAGCTACACATAGGGCGGCCGATCGGCCCGTCCGTCACCCCACGTCACCGATTCTTGACACCGCACCCCGTCCACGCGAAACTCATCGCATGATGAATTTCGCCGTCGACATCCGCGGCCTGCGCGTGGTCCGGGGCGGGCAGACCGTGTTGCCCGACCTCAGTGCGCAGGTGCCGAGCGGGTCGGTCACCGGGTTGCTGGGGCCGTCGGGGTGCGGGAAGACCACGCTGCTGCGGGCGGTGGTGGGGGTGCAGAAGATCGCCGGCGGGGAGGTACGGGTGTTGGGGATGGCGGCGGGGAGCGCGGTGTTGCGGGACCGGATCGGGTACATGACGCAGGCTCCTTCGGTCTACAGCGATCTGTCGGTCATGGAGAACCTGCGGTACTTCGCGGCGGTGTTGGGGGCGCCGCGGGCGGATCCGGAACGGGTGGTCGATGCGGTGGGCCTGGTGGGAAAGGAGGACGCGCGGGTCGATCGGTTGTCCGGCGGGCAGCGGGCTCGGGTGTCGTTGGCCGCGGCGCTGTTGGGGGCGCCGCGGGTGCTGGTGCTGGATGAGCCGACCGTGGGGTTGGATCCGGTGCTGCGGGCCGAGCTGTGGGAGCTGTTCCACCGGTTGGCGCGGGCCGAGGATCCGGTGACGCTCCTGGTCTCCAGTCATGTCATGGATGAGGCGTCGCGCTGCACGCGGCTGCTGCTCATGCGCGAAGGCCGCGTCCTCGCCTCCGACACGCCCCGGGCACTGTTGGAGCAGACCGGTGCCGACGACATCGAAGGGGCCTTCCTCGCCCTGGTGGGGGCTTCGGCATGAGCCTGCGACGGACCGCCGCCACCGCGCGCCGCGTGCTGGAGCAGCTGCGCCGCGACCCGCGCACGATCGCGCTCATGCTGGTCGTGCCCTGCCTCCTGATCTGTCTGCTGAAGTGGGTGTTCGACGCCTCGCCGCACGTGTTCCAGTCCATCGGCGCCGCACTGCTGGGCATCTTCCCGTTCATCGTGATGTTCCTGGTCACCTCGGTCGGCATGCTCCGGGAGCGCACCACCGGCACCTTGGAGCGGCTGCTGACGATGCCGCTGGGCAAGGGCGATCTGCTGGCCGGCTACGCGGTCGCGTTCGGGACGGTGGCGCTGGTGCAAGCGGCGCTGGCCTCGGCCCTGACCATCGGGCTGCTCGGCTTGAAGGTGTCCGGGCCGGTGTGGGCGGTGTTCCTGGTGGCGGTGCTGGACGCGTTACTGGGGATGGCGCTCGGGCTGTTCAGCAGCGCCTTCGCCCGGACCGAGTTCCAGGCGGTGCAGTTCCTGCCGGCCTTCGTGCTGCCGCAGCTCCTGCTGTGCGGGCTGTTCACGTCCCGCGATCAGATGCAGACCGTGCTGCGATGGATCTCGGACGTGATGCCGCTGTCGTACGCGGTGGACGCCATGGACGAGATCAGCTCCAGCACCTCCGTGACCGGCGGGCTGATCGCCGACATGGCTATCATCGCCGGAGCGGGGGTGCTCGCCCTGGCGCTCGGCGCCGCGACCCTCCGGCGGCGGACGGACTGAAGGAGCAGCGTGTGGGCGGCGGACTGCTGGTGCTGTGGGACATCGACCAGACGTTGATCGTGACGGCCGGCGTGGCGACCCGGGCGTATGCCGACGCCGTGCGGGCCACCCTCGGCCTGGACTGGCGCGGCGACATGTCCTACAACGGCCTCACCGAACGCGCGATGGCTGCGCGGGTGCTGCGCCAGCACGACGTGGAACCCGAACCGGAGCTGCTCGCCCGCTTCCTGGTGAACATCGAGGGCGCGCTGCTCGACCGCACCGAGGACATGCGGGCCCAGGGACGCGCGCTGGCCGGAGCGCACGCGGCCCTGGCGGCGATCGCGGCCGAGGGCGGCGGCCGGCAGTCGGTGCTCACCGGCAACGTCCGCAGCGTCGCGGAGATGAAGCTGCGGGCCTTCGACCTGCACACCTGGGTCGACTTCGGCATCGGCGCCTACGGCGACGACGAGTTCGAACGCAACGCCCTGATCCCGCACGCGTGGCGCCGCACCGAAGCCCGATACGGGGAGCGGTACTCCCCCGCCGGCACCGTCATCCTCGGCGACACGGTCCGCGACGTCGAAGCGGCGCTCACGCACGGCGCCGCGATCGTGGCCGTCGCCAGCGGCACCACGCCGAGCGAGGCGCTGCGCGAGGCGGGCGCCGAAGTCGTGCTCGACGATCTCGCCGACACCGCCGCCGTGCTGGCCGCGATCCAGAGCGCCGCCAAGCTCGCCGCCCGGGGCTGAGGGAGCTGAGGAAACTGAGGGCGCGCCGACGCGTCAGCCCCGCAACGGGTCGCCGTGCACCACGATCAGGACCGACCACAATCCGGCGAGGAGAAGGAGGCCGACCAGTACGCGTGCCACCGATTTTCCGTTCAGCGCCGTCTTCCAGTTCAGCGCCGTCTTCCCATTGAGCGCCGACCACGTCGGCTCGGTGACGAGCGCTGCGAAGGCCGCGATCGCGGCGAGGACGAGATCGTCGGCGGCCATCCACTCGAAGGTGGACGGGAACAGCGTCTCCGGTACTCCGATACTGCGATCCAACAGATATCTGACATAGCGCAGGCCGACAACACATGCCAGCCCGGCCGGGAACAGCACGTACGCTATCCGGTCCCGGCCCCGAACCTCCAGGACGCGCAGAGCGATCCCTAATACGACCATCCCACCGGCAGCCACCAATACCGGCACTCCGCCTCGGTAGGCGAAGCAGCCGTCCTGCCCGGCGCAGCCCTCGGACGGCGTGGTGTCACTCTTGCGGCCGATGAACTCCACGAGCGCGACGACCACAGCGGTGACAACCATGACGGTGGTGACCCGGTCGGCCCCACGGATATTACGGATATTACGAATATTGCGGAAAAGGCGAAAATTCCGATCCCACGTCCACCGCAAGACTCCCACACCCCTAAGACGGTGGCGGGTGCCTTCCAGGTTGCATGAGCCACATCAAAGCTGCTCCGGCGCGCTGATCCCGAGCAATTCCAGCCCCAGCCTCAGCGTGTCCCCGGTCAGCCGCACCAGCGCCGCCCGGTTCTCGCGCACCGGCTCGGTCGGCGCCTTCACCACCGGGCAGTTGTCGTAGAAGTCTGAGAACGTCTGGGCCAGCGCATACAGGTACGAGGCCAACCGATGCGGCTCGAAGTTCTCCACGACCGTGGCCAGGCTCGCGCCGAAGTCGTCCAGGTGCAGCGCCAGCTTGCGCTCGGCCGGCTCCAGCGGCACCCCGGCGTGCACGCGCGGCGTCGTGCCGGCCGGCAGCTTGCGCAGGATCGAGTGGGTCCGCGCGTGGGCGTACTGCAGGTAGACGCTGGTGTTGCCGTGCAACGACACCATGCGGTCCAGGTCGAAGATGTAGTCCTTGGTCCGCGAGGTCGACAGGTCCGCGTACTTCACCGCGCCGATGCCGACCAGCCTGGTCTCAGCGCGCGCCTGTGAAGCGTCCAGCTGCGGGTTCTTCTCCTCGACGGTGGCCACCGCGTGGTCGACGGCGCTGTCGAGCAGCTCGATCAGCCGCACGGTCTGGCCGGCGCGGGTCTTGAACGGCTTGCCGTCGGGGCCCAGGACCGAGCCGAACTGCACGTGCACCGCCTCCACGTGCTCCGGCAGGTAGCCGGCGCGGCGCGCGGCCTCGAACACCATGCGGAAGTGCAGGGCCTGGCGGCTGTCGACGACGTAGAGGATCTGGTCGGCCTTCAGCGTGTTGACGCGATAGCGGATGGCGGCCAGGTCGGTGGCGGCGTAGCCGAAGCCGCCGTCGCTCTTGCGCACGATCAGCGGCACCGGTTCGCCGTCGGGACCTGCGATGTCGTCGAAGAACACACACAGCGCGCCGTTGCTCCAGACCGCGATGCCGCGCCGCTCCAGGTCGGCGGCGATCTCGGCCAGGTAGGGGTTGTAGAAGCTCTCGCCCACCGCGTCCGCGTCGATCAGACGCACATCCAGGCGGGCGTAGACGTCCTCGAAGTAGCGCTTTGACTCCGCGACCATCTTCTGCCACACGGCCAGCGACTCCCGGTCGCCGCCCTGCAACGTCACCACGCGCTTGCGGGCGCGGTCGGCGAACGCGGTGTCGGACTCGAACTCAGCGCGGGCGTCGCGGTACAGAGCGGTGAGCCAGGAAATGGCGGCCTCGCCGGAGTGGTCGACGTCGGCGAGCCGGGCGTCAGGGTGCTCGACCAGGTACTGGATCAGCATCCCGAACTGGGTGCCCCAGTCGCCGAGGTGGTTCTGCCGCACGACGGTATGGCCGTTGAACTCCAGCAGCCGCACCAGCGCGTCGCCGATCACGGTCGAGCGCAGGTGGCCGACATGCATCTCCTTGGCGATGTTCGGCTGAGAGTAGTCGATCACCGTGGTCTGGCCGACGCCGGCCGCCGGGACGCCCAGGCGCGGGTCGCCGAGGCGCTCGGCGGCCTGGGCGCCCAGGGCGGTGTCGGTGAGGGTGAGGTTGAGGAAGCCGGGGCCGGCTACTTCGACGGCGGCGATGACGCCGGAGGTCGCGGCGGGCGGCGGGTCGGCGTCCGCGCCACCAGCTGACGGCACCAGCGCGGCGGCGACCCGCGTAGCCAGCTCCCGCGGGTTGCCCTTCAGGGCCTTCGCCAGCGGCAGCACCCCGTTGGCCTGGAAGTCGGCGTGATCGGAGGGGCGGATCAGCGGATCGGCGCCGCGCGCCGCGTCGCCCAGCACCGCCGTCAGCGCGGCGCGGACGTCGTCCGCCAGGGTCTCCGACAGTGCCTTGGCCATGGGTTTCCTCGTTCTACGGTCCGCGTCGCCAGATCGCCGGCGAGTCCTCCCAGGGTAGTGGGGGTCCGCCGCACCGCAATAACTCAAACACTCACGTTTGACTTACCGGCACTCCCCGGGCATCGTTAATTCGAACATCACTGTTCGAGTTATCTGGTGGAGGGAACACGTGGAAGGACCCCGCAACCGCTGGACCGCGCTGGCGCTGCTGTGCCTGGCGCAGTTCATGCTGATCGTCGACATCACCGGAATGAACCTGGCGCTGCCCTCGATCGCGCGCGATCTGGGCCTGGGCCGGCAGGGCCTGACCTGGGTCGCCGCCGCCTACACGCTGTGCTTCGGCGGTCTGCTCCTGCTCGGCGGCCGGCTCGCCGACGGTCTGGGCCGGCGGCGTGCGTTCCTCATCGGGCTGGTGGCGTTCACCGCGGCATCGCTCCTGTCGGGGCTGGCGCACTCCGGCGGGCAACTGATCGCCGGCCGGGCCGCCCAAGGCGTGGCCGCGGCGCTGCTGTCGCCGGCCGCGCTGTCGATCGTCACCACCTCTTTCCACGGCGCCGAACGCACCAAGGCGCTCGGCGTGTGGGGCGCGATCGCCGGCGGCGGCGCGGCCCTGGGGGTGCTGGTCGGCGGAGCCCTGACGTCGGGGCCGGGATGGCGCTGGGTGTTCTTCGTGAACCTGCCGGTCGGCGTAATGGTGGCCCTGCTGCTGCCGGGGTTGGTCCCGGCATCGGCACCGGCACGGTCGTTGCGGAACGTGGACGTGCCGGGTGCCGTCGCCGCTACCACAACCGTCGCGCTGCTGGTCTACGGCCTGATCCACGCCGGCAGCGACGGCTGGGCCACGACGTGGACGCTGCTGCCGCTGGCCGGCGCCGCGTTGGCGCTCGGCGTGCTGATCGCTGTGGAGCGGGCCGCACGTGAGCCACTGCTTCAGCCGGGGATCGTGCTCGACCGTGCGGTCGCGGCTGGGACGGGGATCATGTTCGCCGCGACGATCGTGCTGATCACAGGATTCTTCCTCATCTCGTGGTACCTGCAGCACCGCGCGGGCTACTCGGCGCTGAAGACCGGCGTGGTCTACCTGCCGGTGGCGGTGGCGATCGGCCTCGGCGCGCACGCCGCCTCGCACACGATCGGGCACCTCGGCTTCCGCGGCTCGGCCGCCACCGGGTTCGTGACCGCGGCGCTGGGCGGCGTGCTGCTGGCGCGGTTGCCGGGCTCCGGCAACGCGGCGCTGGCGGTGCTGCCCGGCTTCGTACTGCTCAGCATCGGTATCGGGATGGCGCTGGTGACGGCCACGACCGTGGCGATGCACGGCGCCGGGCAAAGCACGGCCGGCCTGGTCTCCGGGCTGGTCAACACCGGTCACGAGCTCGGCTCGGCGTGCGGGGTGGCCCTCGCCTCCATCCTCGCCGCCTCCAGCATCGGTCCGACCGCGACCGGCGTCGGCGGCTTCCACACCGCGTTCGCGGTGACAACCGGTGTGGCGGCGGTGGCGGCCGCCGCGGCGCTGCGGGTGCTGCCGGCGGGGCGGCCGGATCCGGCGATGGCGCCGGTGCTCGTCCACTGAGGGAGTTCGAAACGGGATTTGTGTCCGGAGTTAGAAACGGAGACCATCATCGAGCCGGTGTCGTCCGAGGTCATACGCTGAGTGCCATGGCCGACAAGACCGACAGGCGGGTGCGCTCGGGCGGCGGCGCGGCGGGTGCCCCTGCGGCGACCCCGCCCCGCCGCGCCGATGCCGAGCGCACCATCTCCGCGATCCTGGACGCCGCACTGCGGTGCTTCGCCACCAGCCCCGACGCGACCGTCACGCAGATCGCGAAGGCGGCCGGCGTCGGACGGGTGACGGTGTACGGGCACTTCGATTCGCTGGAAGCCATCGTCGACGCGCTGCTGACCCGGTCGCTGGCCGAGACCGACGCCGCGTTCGGGGAACTGGACCTGGACGCGGGACCGGCGGCCGAGGCCGTGAACCGGCTGCTGCACTCGCGGTGGGCCCTCGGCCGCTATCGCGGCCTGTTCGAAGCGGCCACGCGCCACCTCGGCCCGGAGAAGGTGCGGCGGCTGCACGACCGGGTGTTCGCCCGCATCGAGGCGGTGATCGTGCGAGGCCGGGAGGACGGCGAGTTCCGGACCGACCTGCCGCTGCCGTGGCTGATGACGTCCGTCTACGCGCTCGCGCACGCCGCCGTCGTCGAGGTCGACGCGGGGCGGATGGCGCCGGAACGGGCTGCTGACCTGCTGAGCGTGACGTTGCTTGGGTTGTTGCGGGGCCGGCTGTCCTAGCGAACCTGTACAAATGACGTCATGAGCAACACCACCCCGGCCCCCGAACCCGCCCTCCGCGACGAAGCTGAAGCGCTGCTGCGCCGCCTGGCCGGCGAGGCGGCTCGATTGCGCGAGGACCAGTGGACCGCGATCCACGCCCTGGTCGTCGAGGGCCGCCGGGCGCTGGTGGTGCAGCGCACCGGCTGGGGCAAGTCGGCGGTGTACTTCGTGGCGACGGCCCTGCTGAGGGCGCGCGGGGCCGGCCCCACCGTCATCGTGTCGCCGCTGCTGGCGTTGATGCGCAACCAGATCGAGGCGGCCGAGCGCGCCGGGATCCGGGCGCGCACCATCAACTCGGCGAACCTGCACGAGTGGGAGGAGATCCAGGGCGAGGTCGCCGGCGGTGCGGTGGATGTGCTGCTGATCTCGCCGGAGCGGCTGAACAATCCCGAATTCCGGGACGAGGTGCTGCCGAAGCTCGCCTCGGCGGTGGGCTTGCTGGTGGTCGACGAGGCGCACACCGTCAGCGACTGGGGCCACGACTTCCGGCCCGACTATCGCAGGATCCGCACGTTCCTGGCCGACCTGTCGCCCGGCGTCCCGGTGCTGGCCACGACCGCGACGGCGAACGCCCGGGTGGTCGCCGACGTCGCCGAGCAGCTCGGGACCGACGGCGGCGCCGATGCGCTGGTGCTGCGCGGCCCGCTGGACCGGGAGAGCCTGGCGCTGCACGTGGTGCGCCTCGGGAGTCCCGAGGAGCGGTTCGCGTTCCTGGCCGAGCAGCTGCCGAAACTGCCCGGCTCCGGGATCGTCTACACCCTGACCGTCGCCGCCGCCGACGAGGTCGCGGCCTTCCTGCGCTCGCGCGGGTTCGAGGTGGCCGCCTATTCCGGGCGCACCGAGGACGCCGAGCGGCGCGAAGCCGAGGCGGACCTGCTGGCCAACCGGGTCAAGGCGCTGGTCGCCACCTCCGCGCTGGGCATGGGCTTCGACAAGCCGGACCTGGGGTTCGTGGTGCACCTGGGCGCGCCGAACTCGCCGATCGCCTACTACCAGCAGGTCGGCCGGGCCGGGCGCGGCGTCGACCACGCCGAGGTGCTGCTGCTGCCGGGCTATGAGGACCAGGCGATCTGGCGCTATTTCGCCTCGCTGGCGTTCCCGCCCGAGGAGCAGGTACGCCAGACCCTTGACGCGCTGGCCGCCGCCGGTCGTCCGCTGTCGACCGCCGCGCTGGAGGCCCGCGTCGATCTGCGGCGCACGCGGCTGGAGGGGATGCTGAAGGTCCTCGACGTCGACGGCGCTGTGCGGCGCGTCAAGGGCGGCTGGGAGTCGACCGGGCTCAGCTGGGAGTACGACGCCGAACGCTACGACCGCGTGGCCGCCGCCCGCGAGGAGGAGCAGCGGGCGATGCTGGAGTACGAGCACACCGGCGAGTGCCGGATGACGTTCCTGCGCCGCCAGCTGGACGACCCGCACATCGCAGGACCCTGCGGCCGGTGCGACAACTGCGCCGGGGCCCGGTTCGCCGCGACCGTCTCGGAGCAGGGTGCCGAGGCGGCCCGGGCCGCGCTGGCCACGCCGGGCGTGTTCATCGCGCCGCGCAAGATGTGGCCGACCGGCATGTCGGCGCTCGGCGTCCCGCTGTCGGGCAAGATCCCGCCGGCCGAGAACGCCCAGGCCGGCCGGGCCCTGGGCCGCCTCACCGACCTGGGCTGGGGCACCCGGCTGCGCGAACTGCTCGCCGACGGTTCCCCCGACCAGCCGCTGCCGGCGTCGATGCTGGACGGCATCGTGAAGGTCCTGGCGGCGTGGGGCTGGAAGGAGCGGCCGACGGCGGTGGTGGCGATCGGTTCACACCGCCGGCCGGTGCTGATCGGCGACACCGCGCAGCGGATCGCGGCGCTCGGCCGGCTGGAGTATCTGGGCGTGGTCGCGCCGGCGGGCGCGGGTGCGGGACAGGCTCCGCGCGGGAACAGCGCGCAGCGGCTGAAGCAGGTGCATGACGCGTTCGTGCTCGGCGCGGATTTGGCGGCGGCGGTGGCGGCGCATCAGGGCCCGATCTTGCTGGTCGACGACCGCGTCGACACCGGCTGGACGATGACGGTGGCCGCGCGGATGCTGCGGCAGGCCGGGGCGGACGCGGTGTTGCCGTTCGCGTTGGCTGTGCAGGCGTAGCAGTTATCTCGACTGAGGACCACCGCCGCTCAGGGCCCTGACGCCGTCTTGAACACCGCGGCGATCCGCTCGTCGAAGTAGCTGCTGTAGGAGGTGTCCGAGGTGTCGCCGCCCTGCTGGTAGCCGCCGAGCACGCCGACGAGCCGGTTCCCGGCGGCCAGGAACGGGCTGCCGCTGGCGCCCTCGGGCAGGCCCGAGCAGTCCAGGCGCAGCTGGCCGGCGCTGAACTTGCTCGTCGTGGTGGCGCAGCCGACCGGCCGGGACGCCGTCAGCGGGTACGACACCACGCTGACGGCGTTCGCGTAGCCCGGCGAGGCGGTGAACGTCGAGGCACCGGTGATGCTCTCCAACGTCTGCGATCCGCCGCCGGCCTTGCGAACGGCGAGGAACGCGATGTCCGCGTCCTGATTCTGCGAGTCGACCCAGCGCGAATCCAGGTAGGCGGTGGTGGCGATCCACACACCGTAGGGCGCGACGTCGTCGTGGTATCCGGGCACGAACAGGATGTGGTCCAGCCAACCGCCGAAGATCTTGTTACGGACGCAGTGCGCCGCGGTCGCTATCAGGTCGCCGGAGGCGCTGTGTACGACGCTGGCCGTGCAGTAGTGCGCCGAGGCCACGCCGCCGACGCCGAGGAACAGGGGCCCGGCCTTGGGGATGCCGTCGAACGACTGCGCGCTCAGCTTGCCGTTCACCGCCGAGCCGGACGGTATCGGCGCGGTGCCGGCGGAGCCGGAGTGGAACAGCGTGTGCGGGTCGCTCTTGGCGTCCAGGGCGTGCGTGACCACCGTCGAGGCGGCCGGAGCGATGGATTCGGCGTCGCTGCTCTTGGTGGTGGAAGTAGGACGGCACGCCGTCACAGCCAAGGCGAGGCCGATGACGGCGGCGAACACGAACGGGTCGCGGCGGCGATGCGTCATGGGTGAGAGTATGCCCTCTGATGGTGAATTGAGCGGCGGCGGGCCATGCGCGATCGTCGCTCACCGATCAGCCGGCTTCGCCTCTCATCGGTCGGAAGATGACAACGAACGCAGAACCGCGGCCCGCACCGATACCCCCTCACCGATCGTGCCGGGATCGCCGACCAGTCCGGGCAGATGCGCGCCGAAGGGATTGACGTCGAACACGTACTCGGCCTCGAAGTTGTCCAGGATGACGTCAACCCCCAGAGATCGGATACCGGGGAACAGTGCGGCAGTCCGCTCGGCCAGCGCCACCAGCTTCGACCATCGTGCGTCACCGAACCGGTCCTGGAAGTCCGCCAGCTCGCGGCGCCGGCCGCCGTACCATTCCCGGGCGATGATCCGCTCCCGGACGACGCCGGCGGCGTGGGTCACCTTCCCGTCGACGAGCCCGAAGCGCATGTCGTAGAAATCGTTGTCGAGGTAGGCCCGGTGCAGCCAGGCGACGGCGTGGATGCCGTCCGGCTCCAGCATCTCGGCCATGTTCCGGATGTCCAGGGCGTTCGCGCTGGACTCGGCCGGCCCGCGCCGAACCTCGACGCCACTGCGCGTGTAGTGCGGATACAACGTGGTGTGCGAACGGTCGGCGATCCAGTCGTCGGCCGCGGCGAACCGGGGCTGCATGATGTTGGTTCCGGCCTGCATGGGGTCCGACGGCTCCAGGACCGGGACGCCGCGCTCGCGCAGGAAGGCGTCCCGGTCGTTCCGATCCAGCGCCAGCACGGCCGTTTCCGGCGCCGTGACCAGGACCGCCCCGGTTTCGGCCACGGTCGCGTCCAGCCGCCGTACCGCCGCCTCGAACGCCTGGTGGCGAGCCCGCTGGCCGCCGACCGGATTCGAGGGCCGCCACCCGTGCAGGCGCTCGAAGAACACGTGTTCACCGCGCCGGAACCCGGCTTCGGAGGCAAGCACCGACGCCCAGGTCACGAACCGCGGCGCGGCGACCCCGGCCGCCTGCGCCGCCCGGTTCCACCCGGCTCGCACCGGGTCGCCGTCGGCTACGACCACGACCCAGTTCAGGGGACTGGCAGGCATGATCATTCGGCCACTGCGATGTAGCGGTTGTCCTCATCGCGGGCCCCGAGCTTCTCGTCCACGTCGATGTCGGTCTCCGGCAGGGCTTCCCGGAGCCGGGCGATCATCTCCTCGCTCAGGAAGTGGTGGCGCAGAATCAGGGCCCGCAGATGGGTCAGCGGTTGCCCGGCGAGCAGCGCGGCGGCGCCGGCGTCACCGAGCATCCCCAGGGACAGGTCCAGCGATTCCAGTTGGGCGACGACCGGGGCGTGGGCGAGGGCGGCGGCCAGGTTGTCGGTGTCCTCGGCGTTGCGCAGGCCCAGATGGCGCAGGTTCGGGAAGGCCGCACCGGACAGGATGGCGGCCAGGTCTTCCAGCTCCGCCCCGCCGCCGTAGTGGACGGTGCCGAGATAGAGGTCCAGGGCGGTCAACGCGGGCAGGCGCGACTCGCCGATGGCGCGGACCACCTGCGGAGGCAGCCCGCCGGTCTGGACGGTCAACTCGCGCAGGCGGTCGTGCGCGAGCGGCTCGATGGTCAGATCGGTCGTGCCGCGCAGACCGAATTCGACGAGCTCGGGCAGGGCGGCCAGCAGCGGTCCCGGATCGGCCTGCTCGATCCAGGAGACCTCGGACCTGTCGGCGGGGATGTCGCCGACGAACAGCGCCTCCAGGGCCGGGAACCGATCGGCGGCGGCGAGCACCGCCTCCTGGAACGCGTCCTGCCCCTCGCCGGCCATTTCCGACTCCCAGGCGCCCAGCGTCAGAGCCTTGATCCGGGTGGTGTCGACCGAGGCCAGGAACAGCTCCCAGATCCGCGGGCCCTCGGGGCCCTCGTAGTCGGTGCAGCCGACGTGCCAAGCCCACTTCTCGATGTCATCGGGGACGCCGGCCGGTTCCAGATCGGCTGGTTCACCGAACCCGAAAGCGAAGATCGGCAGACCGTGGAAGGTCGCCAGGGCGTCGTGGCGGAAGTCCTGAATCACGCGGGCACGCTATCGTCCCGGCCCGACAGCGCGCGCCGGAATCGCGGCGATGCCCGCGGCGGATGGCATGGCAGCCCGTTTCGGTCGGTACACCATGCGTGCCACGCTTGATCGCGTGAACCCTCCCAAAGTCATCGCCACCGACCTGGACCGCACGCTGCTGCGCACCGACGGCAGCACCTCCGCGCGCACGCGGGCCGCCCTGGATCTGGCCATGGAGCGCGGCGTCCACGTCATCGCCGTCACCGCGCGGCCGATCCGGTGGCTGGACCGGCTGGCGCCGGCGTTCGGGCGGCTGCCGCACGTCATCGCCTCCAACGGCGCGGCGTGCTACGACCTGGCGGCCGCGCTCGCCTACGACCTCCGGCCGTTCGAGGCGGCGACGCTGCCCGAACTGCTGGCCGCCATGCGGACCGCTCTGCCGGCGGCGCGGTTCGCGCTGGAGACGCCGACCGGGATGCTGCGCGAGCCGGAGTACGTGCTGTCGCCGTTCGACATGGACGAGGACGATCCGGGACGGCGCGTCGTCGGCTTCGAGGAGATGGCCGGTTCGCTGGCGGGCGCGCCCCTGCTGAAGATCGTGGTCGCCGACCGCGAGCGGCACAGCGCCGCGATGTTCGCCGAGGCGCTGCCGGCCGTGGGGACGCTGGCCCACCTCACCTACTCCACGCACCGCGGGCTGCTGGAGTTGGGGCCGCCGGCGGTCACGAAGGCCTCGACGCTGGCCGCCTGGTGCGCGGCGCGCGGCATCGACGCCGCGGACGTGGTGGCGTTCGGTGACATGCCGAACGACGTGCCGATGCTGCGCTGGGCCGGGCGGTCGTGGGCGGTGGCGAACGCGGACGAGCAGGTGAAGGCGGCCGCGAGCGGGATCACGGCGAGCAACGACGAGGACGGTGTGGCGCGGGTCGTGGAAGAGTTCTTCCTTAGTTGATCTCATATAGCGATACGAATCTTCTCGAATGGCGGTCATGTTTGTTAGAGTCTCCGGCATGACGACGACGCCGAAACCGGAGACTCCGCAGAACACGTACACCCACGGCCACCACGAGTCGGTGCTCCGGTCGCACCGTTCACGGACGGCGGCGAACTCGGCGGCGTACCTCCTGCCGCACCTGGCGACCGGGAAGTCCGTGCTGGACGTGGGTTGCGGGCCCGGCACCATCACCGCCGACCTGGCCGAGTCGGTGGCGCCGGGCGCGGTGACCGCGACGGAAGTCTCTGAGGACATCCTGAAGCTGGCGCAGGACGAGGTGGCGGCGCGCGGGATCGGCAACGTCCACTTCGCGGTCGCCGACGTCCACGCCCTGGACTTCCCCGACGACAGCTTCGATGTCGTGCACGCGCACCAGGTGTTGCAGCACGTCGCCGATCCGGTGCTGGCGCTGAAGGAGATGCGGCGGGTCTGCAAGCCCGGCGGCGTGGTCGCGGCCCGCGACGGCGACTACGGCGGCTTCCGCTGGTTCCCGGAAGCTCCGGCGGTGGACGAGTGGCTGCGGCTGTATCAGAAGTTGGCGACGTTCAACGGCGGCCATCCCGATGCCGGGCGCCGGCTGCGCTCGTGGGCGCTGGCCGCCGGATTCGCCGCCGAGGACGTCACGGCGAGCGCTTCGTCGTGGGTGTACGCCACGGACGCGGAGCGGCGGTGGTGGGCGGACCTGTGGGCCGATCGCACCACGAAGTCGTCGACCGCGGAGCAGTACATCCGCTGCGGTTTCGCGTACACCGAGGAACTGAACGCGGTCGCCGCCGGTTGGCGGGAGTGGGCCGAGCAGCCCGACGGCTGGTTCAACGTCGTGCACGGCGAAATCGTGTGCGTGGCCTGATAGCGCCCGCTCGGCTCACCGCGATCGAATACGGGATTCTTCGTAGCCAGAATCGTTCTGTGTCCTGACATCTTGGACCTGCGCCCGATCTTCTCGGATCTTGAGAGGATCGGGCGCTTCGTGCGTTCGATAGAGGTTTGCCGCTACAGTTCCGGCCCAAGGCAGGCCGGTCTTTAGGCGGGCTGCCGCATATAAGCCGGGATTCTCGGGTACCGATCGGTCCGAGAACCACATCAGTGCCTTGCCATGTTGTCCTCCGACACGCCACAAGCGTGCCCCGACACAGGAGCCTCACGACGCTATGGGCCCATTCCTGCTGCGCAGGATCGTCAACTATCTGGTGCTGATCACCATAGCCACGTGCCTGGGCTATCTGCTGGCGGCGGCGAGCCTGAACCCGCGCGAGCATTTCTCGCAGCGCCAGCCCCCGCCGCCGGTGGCATCGGTGGACGCGACGCTCACCGAGCTGAACCTGAACGACAAGACGCCGCTGCCGGACCGGTTCGGGCACTGGGTCAAGGGTGTGGTGACCGGTGATCTGGGCCAGACCATCGACGCCACGTCGGTGTCGGCGGAGATGGGGCGGCGGGCCGGCGTGACGCTGCGCCTGGTGGTGATCGGGACGGCGTCCGGCGCGCTGGTCGGGGTGGCGCTCGGGTTCGTCTCGGCGATCCGGCAGTACCGGCCGTCGGACCACGCCATCACGTTCTTGTCGTTCTTGGTGCTGTCCGCGCCGGTGTTCCTGCTGGCCGTGCTGCTGAAGATCGGCACGGTGAAGGTCGACCAGGCCGCCGGCACGACCCTGCTCCCCTATACCAACGAGACCACGCCGGGTCTGGCCGGCGGCTGGGTCCGGCACCTCACCGACCGTGCGCAGCACCTGGTGGTGCCGACGCTGTCGCTGATGCTGGGCCAGGCGGCGCTGTTCAGCCGGTATCAGCGCTCGGCGATGCTGGACGTGCTCGGCGCCGACTACATCCGCACGGCTCGTGCCACCGGCATGCGGCGCGGTCCGGCGCTGGTGAAGCACGGGCTGCGCACGGCGCTGATACCGATGGCGACATTGTTCGCCTACCAGATGGGGTTGCTGCTGACCGGGGTGACGTTCACCGAGAAGATCTTCGGCTGGCACGGGATGGGCGAGTGGTTCGTGGACGCGATCGGGCGGGCCGACGTGAACGCGGTGGCGGCGATGGTGTTGTTCACGGCGGTGCTGGTCCTGATCGCGGGTCTGGTGTCGGACATCGCGCACGCCCTGCTGGATCCGCGGGTGCGTGTGTGATGGCGGCGCCGGAGACGGAGTTCGCGGTCTTCGAGGAGGACACCGCTTTTCCCCCGGCCGAGCCGGTGGCGCTGAGCCGGGGGCGGATCGTGCTGCGGCGGTTCCTGCGGCGCAAGCCGGCGGTGGCCGGGCTGGTGATCTTGGCGTTGATGTTCGCGCTGGCGTTCATCGGGCCGTATCTGAACTCGTGGGGCTACAAGGACAAGGACTATGAGAACTTCCTGACCGGACCGTCGGCGACGCACTGGTTCGGCACGACGCAGATCGGGTCGGACGTCTACGCCCAGACGGTGCGGGGCTTGCAGAAGTCGCTGATCATCGGGCTGCTCGCGGCGGTGTTGTCGACCGGGGTCGCGGGGATCGTCGGGGCGACGGCCGGATACTTCGGGGGATGGGCCGACAGGGTTCTGATGTGGTTCGTGGACCTGCTGCTGGTGCTGCCCTCATTCCTGATCCTGGCCATCACCTCGCCGCTGTTCCACGGCCGGACCTGGCTGGTGTTCGTGATCCTGCTGGCGGCGTTCAACTGGATGGTGACGGCGCGGATGGTGCGCGGGCTGGCGCGGTCGCTGCGGGAGCGGGAGTTCGTGACGGCGGCGGAGATCATGGGGGTGCATCCGCTGCGGATCATCAGCCGGCATCTGCTGCCGAACATGGCCTCGCTGCTGATCATCGACGCGACGTTGAACGTCGGCGGCACGATCATCGCCGAGACGTCGCTGAGCTACTTCGGGTTCGGGGTGCAGCCGCCGGACGTGTCGCTGGGCACGATCATCGCCGACGGGACCAGTTCGGCGATCTCGTTCCCGTGGCTGTTCTATCCGGCCGGGCTGATGCTGATTCTGACGGTGATGGCGGTGGCGTTCGTCGGCGACGGGTTGCGGGACGCGATGGATGACGCGGCGGGGACGTCGGCGTCCAGGACGTCGGAATCGGGACCGGCATCGCCATCGGCATCGGCATCAGAGTCGGGTTCGGCGGAGGTGGCGGCATGACCGGGGACTTCGTATCCGGCGGGACCGCGGGCTTCGGCCCGGGCGACGACGCGGTGCTGGAAGTCGCGGATCTGCGGGTGTCGTTCCCCGGCGAGAAGGGGACGCGGCTCGACGCCGTCAGAGGCCTGAGTTACCGGGTGCGGCGCGGGGAGACGCTGGCGATCGTCGGGGAGTCGGGATCGGGCAAGTCGGTGTCGTCGCTGGCGGTGATCGGACTGCTGCCGACCAACGCCCGGGTGTCGGGCTCGGTGCGGTTCCGCGGCCGGGAGCTGCTGGGGTTGAACGACAAGGAGCTGTCGCGGGTCCGCGGCGCCGGCATCGCGATGGTGTTCCAGGACCCGCTTTCGGCGCTGACGCCGGTGTACCGGGTCGGGGAGGCGATCGCGGCGGCGATCCGGGTGCACCGCGACGTGTCGCAGGATGCCGCGCTGCGGCGGGCGGTGGAGCTGCTGGAGCTGGTCGGCATCCCGGACCCGGCGCGCCGGGCGCAGGCGTTCCCGCACGAGTTCTCCGGCGGCATGCGGCAGCGCGTGATGATCGCGATGGCGATCGCGAACGACCCGGAGGTGATCATCGCCGACGAGCCGACCACCGCCTTGGACGTGACGGTGCAGGCCCAGATCCTGGAGGTGCTGGCCACCGCCAAGCAGGCCACCGGCGCGGCGATCGTCCTGATCACCCACGACCTCGGCGTCGTCGCCGGCTTCGCCGACCGGGCGACGGTGATGTACGCCGGGCGCCCGGTGGAGACGGCGACCGTGCCGGAGCTGTTCGCGGCACCGAAGATGCCTTACACCGCCGGGCTGCTGAGCTCGCTGCCGCGGCTGGACGCCGCGCGCGGGGCGCGGCTGCGGGCGATCCCGGGCGCGCCGCCGTCGCTGACGGAGCTGGGTGCGGGATGCCCGTTCGCGCCGCGGTGCGAGTTCGTGGTGGACCGGTGCCGGACGGTCGAACCGGAGCTGCTGGAGATCGGGGGCGGGCGGGCGGCGGCTTGTCATCGGGTTCTGGAGGGGTTGGATCTGATGGCGGGGGCGCCGCGGGAGGCGGTGGATCCGAGCGTTGCCGGAGCGGCTGATGGCGTGAGCCTGGCGACCGATCACGCTGGCCGCGGGGTCGGCGCCCCGATTCAGCAGGCTGACCCGGCGGTCGACACGCTCGACGTGCCGAGCCGGCAAACCGATGCGGATGCCGACGCGGCCGACCTGCCGAACCCGCGAACCGATAAGGCGGCCGACACGGAGGACCTACCGGGTCGGCGACCAGATCCAGCCGCCGAAGCGCTCGATGCGCAAAGTACGCGAACCGATCTGTCCGGCAGCGCGATTGGCGCGCCGAGTCGGCGAGCTGAGGCGGTTGTCCGGCCCGGTTCGACCGCTGATCAGCTGGCTGATACGGCTGTCGTGCGCGGTTCGCTGGCGGAACAGGCTGCTGATGCCCTCGCCGGCTTGGCCGGCGCCGCTGGACCGAATGTCACCACCGACCCGGTCCTCATCGTCCGCGACCTGGTCAAACACCATCCGCTCAGCAAAGGCTCGATCTTCCGCCGGCGCATCGGAACCGTCCGCGCCGTAGACGGCATCAGTCTCGACATCGCACCGGGCACCACGCTGGCGCTGGTCGGCGAGTCGGGCAGCGGCAAGACGACAGCCGTGATGGAGATCCTGCGTCTGCGGACCCCGCAGTCCGGCAGCATCAGCGTCCTGGGTCAGGACCTGGCGGCGCTGAACCGGGGCCGGGGCGTGCGGCGCCGGGCGGCGCCGTTGCGGGCCGGGATCGCGGCGGTCTTCCAGGATCCGCTGGCGTCGTTGGATCCGCGGCTGCCGGTCGGGGACGTGCTGGCCGAGCCGTTGCGCACGCATGGGGTCGGCAAAGTCGGGCCCCGGGTGCAGGAGCTGCTGCGGATGGTCGGGCTGGAGCCGGCGCACGCCAACCGGTTCCCGCGCGAGTTCTCCGGCGGGCAGCGGCAGCGGGTGGCGATCGCGCGGGCGCTGGCGTTGGAGCCGCGGCTGGTGGTGCTGGACGAGCCGGTGTCGGCGCTCGACGTGTCGGTGCGGGCGGGGATCTTGAACCTGCTGGCCGATCTGCAACGCGAGCTGGGGCTGGCGTATCTGTTCGTGTCGCACGACCTGGCCGTGGTGCGGCACGTGGCCGACCGCGTGGCGGTGCTGAATCTGGGCCGGGTCGTGGAGTACGGCGACGCGGACCCGGTGTTCAAGGATCCACAGCATCCTTATACCCGCGCGCTGCTGTCGGCGGTCCCGGTGCCGGACCCGGAGGTCGAGCGACGTCGCGAGCGGATCGTGCTGCCGGGCGATCCGCCGAGTCCGGTGGTGCTGGACGGCGACGCCAACGCACTGCGCGGCTGCCGGTTCCGTGGCCGATGTCCGCTGTACGCGGCGTTGGAGGACTCCGAGGCCCGGCTGCGCTGCGAAACCGAGGATCCGGCGTTGCTGCCGGTCGGCGGCGAGGGCCGGTCTGCGGCCTGCCACCACCTGGGCGCCCGGTCGCCCGCCCTGATCCCGCACGGCACCGCCGCATGATCGCCCATCCCCTATATAAGGAGATCAGCACTATGACGCACAATTCCCGATCCCGGCTGGCGGCCGTGGCCGCGGTGGCCGCACTGGCGCTGGGAATGAGCGCGTGCAGTTCGTCATCGAAGGGCGGGTCGAGCAGTAGCGGCACGCCGTCCGGTGGCAAACCGGCGAAGAACATCAACACCCAGGTCGGAAACGACATCAACCCGCAGCCGCGGGACAAGCTCGCCGACGGCGGCACGCTGCGCTGGCCGGAGGTCTCGATCCCGGAGCAGATGAACTACAACGAGGTCGACGGCCCCGACGGCTCGGTGTCGGACATCATGGGCGCGGTCCTGGAGCAGCCGTTCTACGCCGACGCGCAGGGCGTGCCGCACAACAACAAGAACCTGGTCGCCTCCTTCCAGGTGGCGTCCTCGCCGCAGCAGGTCGTGACGCTGGAGCTGAACCCGCAGGCGGTGTGGTCCGACGGCACGCCGGTGTCCGAGGCCGATTTCGAGGCGCAGTGGAAGGCGCTGAACGGCACGAACCAGGCGTTCCAGGTCGCGGCAACCGCCGGCTACGACCAGATCGCGAGCGTCAAGCCCGGCAAGGACGCCAAGGAAGTCGTGATCACCTTCGCCAAGCCGCTCAGCGAGTGGCAGGGCCTGTTCTCGCCGCTGTATCCGGCGGCGACCAACAGCGATCCGAAGAAGTTCGAGAACGACTTCAAGAACGCGATCCCGACCGCCGACGGGCCGTTCCGGCTGGACGCGATCGACCAGACCGCCAAGACCCTGACGCTGGTGCGCAACGAGAAGTGGTGGGGCGACAAGGCCAAGCTGGACAAGATCATCTTCCGGGCGATCGACGCCGACGCGCAGAGCGACTCCCTCGCCAACAACGAGATCGACCTGCAGTACGGCATCGGCGCGCACGTGGCGTACTACGCGCGGGTGAAGAACCTGCCGAACGTGACGGTGCACAAGGCGGCCGGCCCGGTGTGGGGGAACCTGACGTTCAACGGCGCCGGCACCGGCCCGCTGTCCGACGTCAAGGTCCGCAACGCCCTGACCATCGGCATCAACCGCAAGCAGATCGACACCGCGATCGTCGGCCCGCTGGGCGTGAGCACCGACCCGCTGAACAACCACATCCTGCTCACCAACCAGAAGGGCTACCAGGACAACTCCGGCGACCTCGGCAAGCCGGACGCCGCGCGCGCCAAGCAGCTGCTGGACGCGGCCGGCTGGGTCAGCACCGACGGCGGCAAGACCCGCACCAAGGGTGGCAAGACGCTGAACCTGCGCTTCACCATCTCCTCCACCAACGACACCTCCAAGCAGCTGGCGGAGATCGTCCAGAGCCAGCTCGGGGACATCGGCGTGCAGATCACGATCGTCCCGGTCCCCGGCGCCGACTTCTACACCAAGTACGTCGAAACCGGCGACTACGACATCGCCCCGGTCGTGCTGGGCGGCAACGCCTACCCGATCAGCACCGCCGAACCGGTGTTCGCCAACCCGACGACCGGCGCCGACGGCAAGGTGAACATCCAGCAGAACTACGGCCGGCTCGGAAGTCCCGAGATCGACGGCCTGTTCACGCAGGCGCTGAGCTCCCTGGACCGCGACCAGGCGACCCAGTACGCGAACCAGGCCGACGCGGCGATCTGGAAACTGGACACCATCGTGCCGCTGTATCAGCGGCCGCAGATTGTGGCGACGAACTCGAAGCTGGCGAATTACGGGGCGCCGGGGGTGCAGGACACGGTGTACGAGAACTTGGGGTTCGTGACCGGGAGCTAGAAACGGGAGCGATGAGCGGGCCGTCGGTCTGACTGGCGGCCCGATAAGGCAGGTGCCCCGGGGCGCGAGCAAACCGGCGTCGTGGACTCGCGAGGAACTTTCGTCGACCATATGTATCACAGCGCCACGAGACCTGGTGTTCCGCGAAATAAAACCCTCGCGGGTCACAGCGAAGGTACACAATGACCGGCATGTCTAGCGCCAAGCCGAGCCCGCTCCCCCACCCCGATCTGCCGTCGCTGTCCGAACTGGCGATGTTCGACACGCCGGTGCGGGACGAGGGGCAATACGAGTGCCAGCGTGCCGAGGGCCTGAATTGGGAAGACGTGTTCGCCACGCACGCGCGCTTCAGCCAGTGCCTGCTTTCCGATGTGACGGTGACCGGCGGCGAGTGGAGCAACACCATCTTCGCCGATGTGCGGTTCGAGGATTCGCGGCTCCTGGCACCGGAGTTGCCGGCGTCGCATTGGCGAGACGCCGAGGTGGTACGCGGGGTCGCCTCAGGCGTGCAGTGGCATGACGCGGACGTGCGGCGGGTGCACTTCGAGCAGGTGAAGCTCGACGCGGTGAACTTCCGGGGCGCAGCGTTGACCGATGTCGTGTTCACCGAATGCCTGCTGCGCGAGGTGGACTTCGGCGGGGCGAAGCTGACGCGGGTGCGGTTCCCCGGATGTACGTTCGAAGACGCCGACTTCAGCCGGGCCAAGCTTTCCGACGTCGATCTGCGAGGTGCACGCCTGCATTTCAAAGCCGGGTTCGACGCACTGCGCGGCGCCACCATCGACGGCGGACAACTCGTGGAGTTGGCGCCGGCATTGGCGGGCTATTTGGGGCTGAAGATCGGGTAGCGAATGCCGGAAGCTACGAGGGCCCCTACTCCTTCACCCGGAACGAGAACGCGCACAATTCGCTGAACCCGAGCCGCCCATAGAGCCGGAACGCACCTTCGTTCTCGTGCTCCACCTGCAAATACATCCGCCCCGCGGAGTTCCCCGCGGCCCAGTCCGCCAGCGCCGCGAGCACAGCGCCGGCCGCGCCCTTGCCGCGCGCCGCCGGAAGCGTCGCCATGCCGAACACCCCGGCCCAGCCGTCCTCAGCCACCGCGCGCCCGACCGCGACCGCCTCGTCGCCCAGCAGCACGCTGGCATAGGCGCTGCGCTCGGAGATCCGCTGCAACAGCCGCCACTGCGGCTCGCTCTCCCCGCCGGCGACCCCGTGCCAGACCTCGAACCACTCCCGCGTCGGCCGCTCCTCCAGCCGCACCCGCAGCGGACCGTCCGACAACGAACCCTGCGGAACCGAAGCCAGCACCTCGGCCGTCACGGCGGTCTGCAGCGACACAGAAGCCTTTCGCGCATAACTCCGCGCCGCCAGCATCGCGTCGAGCTCCGCCGGAGCGGCGCCCGGCGTCATCTGGATCAGCGGGGGAATCCCCCGATCCGCGCAGTACGCCTCGGCCGCCTCGATCCGCTCGGCCAGCTCCGCGCGCGAGCTCCCGCCGTGCGGCAGCACCGACGCCACCCACCACGAGCAGCCCGGAGCATGCCGCAGCCACCAGCCGCCGACCCGCTGGTCATGCTCGGGCTCGGCGGGCACCGCCCGCGCGGTCCGCTCCTGAAGACCGGTCCGCAGTCCGGTCGCCGTCCCCGTCACGCGCACTTTCCTCCCATACGAAGCCCCCGCGGCCACCCGCGTGATCGCCTTCCACCACGGGTACCACGTGCAGCCAACGATAGCGGCCACGGCCCATTTCCCGGCGGCGGTCCCCGGCGGGAGAATGGACGGGCACAACCGTCGAGGCAAAGGAGCCCGCACCATGGCCCGCAAGGCGCCGACCACCGATCCCGGCGAGGAGAACCTCCGCGTCGGCCACGCCAAGGACTCCGCGGCGGGCGTTCCGGCGATCGCGGTGGCGATGCGGGACTCGGTGAACCAGATGGGGGTCAAGCGCTCGGCCCGCACCCTGCTGCGGCTGAACCAGAAGAACGGCTTCGACTGCCCCGGCTGCGCCTGGCCGGAGGAGGACAAGCGGCACATCGCCGAGTTCTGCGAGAACGGCGCCAAAGCCGTCGCCGAGGAGGCCACGCTGCGGCGCATCACCCCGGAGTTCTTCGCCGAGCACTCCGTCGCCGAGCTCGGCGAGCGCAGCGGCTACTGGCTCGGGCAGCAGGGCCGGCTCACCACCCCGATGCTGCTCGCCGCCGGCGCCACCCACTACCGGCCGGTGACCTGGGACGAGGCGTTCGGCGTGATCGCCGAGGAGCTGCGCGGCCTGGACTCCCCGGACGAGGCCGTCTTCTACACCTCCGGCCGCACCTCCAACGAGGCCGCGTTCCTGTACCAGACGTTCGTCCGCGCCTTCGGCACCAACAACCTGCCCGACTGCTCGAACATGTGCCACGAGTCCTCCGGCTCGGCCCTCACCGAGACCCTCGGCGTCGGCAAGGGCTCGGTGTCGCTGGCCGACCTGGGCAAGGCCGATCTGATCCTGGTCGTCGGCCAGAACCCGGGCACCAACCACCCGCGCATGCTGACCGCGCTGGAGAAGGCCAAGCGCGGCGGCGTGCGGATCACCGCGGTCAACCCGCTGCCGGAGGCCGGGCTGCTGCGGTTCAAGAACCCGCAGAACGCCGCGGGTCTGGTCGGGCACGGCACGCCGCTGGCCGACCGGTTCCTGCAGATCCGGGTCGGCGGCGACCTGGCGCTGTTCCGGGCCTTCGGCAAACTGCTGCTGGAGGCCGAGGACGCGGCGCCCGGGAGCGTCCTGGACCAGGCGTTCATCGACGCCCACACCCACGGCTTCGAGGAGTACGCCAAGCAGGCGCGCACCACCGACTGGCCGGAGATCCTGGCCGCGACCGGTCTGACCCGCCAGGAGATCCAGGAAGCGTTCGACCCGGCGCCGGGGTGTGCCCGGTGCGCGGGCACTCCAACGTGCAGGGCGACCGCACGATGGGCATCTACGAGAAGCCGAAGCCGGCGTTCCTGGACGCCATGGCGGCCGAGTTCGGCCTGCCGATGCCGCGCGAGCACGGCCTCGACACCGTGGACGCGATCCGCGCGATGCGCGACGGCCGCGTGAAGGTGTTCTTCGCCATGGGCGGCAACTTCGTCGCGGCCACCCCCGACACCGAGGTCACCGAGGCCGCGCTGCGGAACACCGCGCTGAGCGTGCAGGTCTCCACCAAGCTGAACCGCTCGCACGTGGTACCCGGCCGGCGCGCGCTGATCCTGCCGACCCTGGGCCGCACCGAGGTCGACCGGCAGGCCGGCGGCGAGCAGTTCGTGACCGTGGAGGACTCCATGGGCCTGGTCCACGCCTCACGCGGGCGCCTGGCCCCGGCCAGCGAGGCGCTGCTGTCGGAGGTCGCGATCGTGGCCCGGCTGGCGCGTACGGTGCTCGGCGCGGACCATCCGGTGCCGTGGGAGGAACTGGCCGCGGACTACGACCGCATCCGGGACCGCATCGAGGGCGTGGTCCCCGGCTTCGGCGACTTCAACGCCCGGATCCGCCGCGGCTCCGGCTTCGCGCTGCCGCACGCGCCACGCGACTCGCGCACGTTCCCGACCGCGACCGGCAAGGCGAACTTCACAGCCAACGTCTTCCAGGCTCCGGAGGTGCCGGAGGGCCGGCTGCTGTTGCAGACCGTGCGCTCCCACGACCAGTACAACACCACCATCTACGGGCTCGACGACCGCTATCGCGGTATCCGCGCCGGGCGCCGCGTCGTGTTCGTCCATCCCGACGACCTGAAAGCGTTGGGGCTCGAAGACGCCTCAATGGTGGATCTGGTATCGGAGTGGACCGACGGCTCCGAGCGGCGCGCGCCGGGTTTCCGCGTGGTCGCCTACGACACGGCGCGCGGGTGTGCCGCGGCGTACTTCCCGGAGACGAACGTGCTGGTGCCCCTGGACTCGACCGCGGAGGTCAGCAACACGCCGACGTCGAAGGCGATCGTGGTGCGACTGGAGCCGGCAGCCGGTTAAAGCGCGCGAAGACGGCCGAAGCCCCGGCTCCCGTACGACGGATTCCAAGAGCCGGGGCGAGGCACACCACAAGAAGTCAGATCTGTCCGCGCAGCTTGGCCAGCGCCTCGGCCAGGATCTGGTCGCCGTCCTCGGCCGAGCGGCGCTCGCGGACGTAGGCCAGGTGCGTCTTGTAGGGCTCGGTGCGGGAGCGCGCCGGCGGATTGTCCTTGTCCGGGCCGGCGGGGAATCCGCAGCGGGGGCAGTCCCAGGTGTCGGGGATCTGCGCGTCGCTGGCGAACGAGGGCCTGGTCTCGTGCTTGTTCACACACCAGAAGGAGACGAACACCCGAGGGGCGCTTTCGCCGCGCTCGGCCTCCCCCATCGGTCCCGCCCCGACGCGGCTGCCTCGGATCGCGTTTCCACTTGCCACTGTCTGGTCTCCCTTGGGTTCCGATCTACACACCCCGCGCCTCCGCAGGTGCCCGAGCGCCTGTGAGATTGCGGTGCAGACAGTGTAGGCATGTGCTGATGCGCGATTCAGCAGGACCAGCCGGAAATCGCCGCCTTGGCGCTGTGATAAACGGACAAAATAGGCCGGAACTCAGGGTTTCGTTATCGAAGCGAGTCCAGTGAACCACGTTTGAACCTCGGCCGGCTCGCCGGTGTGAAACTACGTGAAAACCGCCGCTGCCAACGGCTTCAGCCCAGCGCCGAATACCGGTGCTCCGGCCTTCCGGTGGTGCCGTAGCGCAGCTGGAGCCGGACCACGCCGTGCCGAGTCAGGTAGCTGAGATAGCGCTGCGCCGTCGGGCGGGAGATCCCCACCCGCTCGGCCACCTCGGCCGCCGAGATGTCGCCGCCGGCCGCGCGCACCGCGTTGCGCACCAGTTCCAGGGTCGGGGCCGAGTGGCCCTTGCCCGGTTGGGCCGGAAGGCCGGGAGTGCGCAGGAGACCGAACAGCTCGTCCACATCGGACTGGTCGGCGTCGTCCAAGGTCTCGATCCGCCGCCGCAGGTCCAGGTACGACGACAGCTTCTCGGCCATCGCCGGATAGCCGAACGGCTTCACCAGGTAGTGGACCGCGCCGAGCTGCATCGCCGTCCGCACGGTGCTGACGTCGCGCGCGGCGGTGATGACGACGAAGTCCGGATGCGGCCGGTCGGCGCCGCCCCGGCGGGCTTCGAGCAGCGTGCGGACCACGCCGAGGCCGTCGCCGTCGGGCAGATACACGTCCATCAGGACCAGGTCCGGCCGCAGCTCCTCGATGGCCGTCAGCGCCTGCTCGGCGGAGTGGGCCTGGCCGCAGACCGTGAAGCCGGCGGTGCGGTCGACGTAGGCGGCGTGGATCTTCGCCACCCGGTAGTCGTCGTCGACGACCAGGACCCGGACGGCGGTGGCCGCGGTGGTGGTGCCGGTATCAGTGCTCATCGTGTCCTCGTCCCTCCGCCGGTTCCCAGCAACGCCCGCCGCACCGCGATCGCCTTGGGCAGGTGCACGGTGAACACCGCGCCGGGGCCCTCGGTCGCCGTGATGGTCCCGCCGAGCCGTTGAACCAGCCGGTGGACCAGGGCCAGACCGAGGCCCCGGCGCAGCGATCCGGTGGCCGGCTTGGTGGTGTAGCCGTCGGTGAAGATCGTCTCGGCGGCGCCGGCCGGGATGCCGGGGCCGTTGTCGGCGACGCGGACGGTGACGCCGTCGTCGTCCTCGACGATCGCCACCAGGACGCGGCCGGGCTTGCCGGTGTCGACACCGGGCCCGGAGACGGCGTCGAAGGCGTTGTCGATCAGGTTGCCGAGGATCGTGGTCAGCGCCTGCACCTTGTCGGGCGTGTCGCCGAGCCAGGTGTCCTCGGTCAGCTCCAGCTCCACGCCGCGCTCCCCGGCCACCGCGGCCTTGGCCAGGATCAGCCCGACGAGCACCGACGGCGCGATCCGGGCCCGCACCGACTCGGCGAACGCGGCCTCGGCACCGGACAGGTCGGTGAGGTACTGCAGCGCCTCCTCGGTCTCGCCGAGCTCCAGCAGCCCGGCCACGGTGTGCATGCGGTTGGAGAACTCGTGCTGCTGGGCGCGCAGCGCGTCGGTGAGGCTGTTGACGCTGTCCAGCTCGCGCAGCAGTCCGGACAGCTCGGTGCGGTCGCGCAACGTCACCACGGCGCCGTGCGGCCGGCCGGCCAGCGTCACCGGCATCCGGTTCACGGTCAGGTAGTGGTCGTCGGTGAGCACCACCTGGTCCTGGCCCTCGATCTCGCCGGAGAGCACGTCCCGCAGCCGCCCCGGCGGCAGCACGTCGGCCAGGTGGCCGCCGACGCCGCCGAACAGCGGCAGGCCCAGCAGCCGCCGGGCCTCGTCGTTGACCATGGTGACCCGGCCGGCGCGATCGAAGGCGATCATGCCCTCGCGGATGCCGTGCAGGACCGCCTCGCGTTCCTGGAGCAGTTTGGCGATCTCGTCGAGTTCCAGGCCGAAGGTGCGCTTCTTCAGGCGGCGGGCCAGGACGTAGGAGGCGGCGGCGCCGACGGCCAGGGCCACGGCGAACCAGGCGGCGTAGACCGGCAGCTGCCCGGTGAAGACGCCGGCGACGGAGGTGACCGTGCGGCCCACGGAGACCTCGCCGATCGGGACGCCCAGCGGTCCGATCAGCGGGACGCGGCCGTTGACCGACTCGCCGACGCTGCCGGAGTCGAAGCGGACATCGGGCTTGGTGACCAGGACGGTCTCCTCCAGCGGCCGGCCGCGCAGCTCCGGCTTCGGATGCGTGTGGCGGACCCGGTTCTCGTCGACGATGACCACGTAGTCGGAATCGGTGTCCCGCTCGATCGTGTCGGCGATCGCCTGGAGTTTGCCGTCACAGTCCGGCGACGGGAACTCGATACAGGTTTTGACCTCCGGCGTATCGGCCACAGTCTGCGCGACTTGTAACGCCTGGTCCATGTATTGGCGGTCCAGCTGATGCCGCTCCTCGCGCGCGAACAGGCCGAAGCCCACCAGCACCACCGCCAGCAGGATCGACACCTGGCTGGCGAAGATCTGGGTGCTCAGCTTCCGCCTGCCCAATACCCGCCGCATCGTCAGATTGTGTGCCGTTTCCGCAGCTCGGACAAGGGTCCGGAGCGTGAGCAAAACGAGCAAAACAGCGAGTAACGAAGCAAACGCGGGTTGCGCACGAAACGGCGACGTAACAGCGGCTCCCGATCTAGTTTCGCTCTACGCCACCACCGAGTGAGGCGTACGCCACATCGAGCCGTACCGCACAGCAAGGGAGACCGATGCCATGGCAGGCACCGTGATCGAGATCCGGGACGTCACCAAACGGTTCCTCACCCCCTCCGGTGAGGTGTTCACCGCGATCCGCGATGTGACGTTCACGGTCGAGCCCGGCCAGTTCTGCGCCGTCGTCGGCCCCACCGGCTGCGGCAAGTCCACGACCCTGTCGCTGGTCTCCGGGCTGGACCGGCCCAGCAGCGGCACGGTGTCGGTGGACGGCCGCGAGGTCGACGGCATCACCGACGGCGTCGGCTTCATGTTCCAGGCCGACGCGCTGTTGCCGTGGAAGACCGTGCTGCAGAACGTGGCGCTGGGCCTGATCTTCCGCAAGGTCCCGAAGAAGGAGGCCGTGGCCCGGGCCCGCGACTGGATCCGGCGCGTGGGCCTGGCCGGGTTCGAGGACCGGTACCCGCACCAGCTTTCCGGCGGCATGCGCAAGCGGGTGGCGATGGCGGCGGCGTGGATCACCGAGCCGCGGGTCCTGCTGATGGACGAGCCGTTCGGCGCCCTGGACGTGCAGACCAAGGCGATCATGTCGAACGAGCTGACCGGGTTGTGGGAGCAGAGCCGGCCCTCGGTGCTGTTCATCACCCACGACCTGGAGGAGGCCATCGCCCTGGCCGACCGGGTGGTGGTGATGACCTCCTCCCCCGGTGCGGTGAAGCAGGTCTTCGACATCGACATCCCGCGGCCGCGCAGCTCCGTGCAGGAGATCCGGTTCGGCGCCCGCTTCCTGGAACTGCACCACGAGATCTGGGCGACGCTGCGCGACGAGGTCGAGCACGCGTACGCCCGCACGGCAGGAGCCGCCGCATGAGCACCGTTCAGGACACCGTCGCCGTCGGCCGGCGGAAGCCGGACGACCGCACCCGCCGCGCCGCCTCGGCGTTCCGCCTGCGCAAACTCAAGGTCTGGGGCGCCCGGGCCGCACTCGCGGTGCTCATCATCGGCGGCTGGCAGCTGTTCACCAGCCTCGGCTGGGTCGACAAGTTCTTCTACGCGCAGCCCTCCGGCATCTGGAACCGGCTGTGGGACTACTTCGAGAACGGCACCGAGTTCGGCTCCTACCCGCAGCAGATCGAGACCACGATGCAGGAGGCGCTGTACGGGTTCCTGATCGGCACCGGGGTCGGCGTCGTGATGGGTATCGCCCTGGGGCTGAACCGGTTCCTGGCCGAGGTGCTGGACCCGTTCATCAAGGTGGTCAACGCCATCCCGCGCATCGTGCTCGGCGCCATCTTCGTCGTCGCCTTCGGCGTCGGCATCACCCCGAAGGTGCTGCTGGCCGCGGTGCTGGTGTTCTTCATCGTGTTCTTCAACGCCTTCCAGGGCGTGCGCGAGGTGGACCGCAACGTGCTGAACAACGCCAAGGTGCTCGGCGCCAGCCGCCGCCACGTGATCTGGCACGTCACCCTGCCCTCGGCGATGACCTGGATCATCGCCTCGCTGCACAGCGCCTTCGGCTTCGCCATCGTCGGCGCGGTCGTCGGGGAGGTGCTCGGCGCCCAGCACGGCCTGGGCCTGCTCATCAAGTCCGCGCAGGGCAACTTCGACCCCGACGGCGTGTTCGCGAACATGTTCGTGATCGCCGCCCTGGTCCTCATCGTCGAGTTCGTCATCGAGCGCGTCGAGCGCCGGCTGCTGGCCTGGCGCCCCACGACGCAGGCCGAGAGCGTCCTCGTCTGACTCCCCCACGGGACCCCACCCCCACCAGAAAGGCGACATCCGTCGTGATCACCGCTAAGAAGACATTGGTACTGGCCGCCACCGGCGCGCTGGCCCTGACCGCTTTGACCGCCTGCTCCTCGTCCAAGAGCTCCGGCGGCAGCGGCCCGGCCGCGGCCGCCGGCTCCGGCGCGCCGAAGGACGTCAAGCACGTGTCGCTGATGGTCGGCGGCCTGGACAAGCAGATCTACCTGCCCTACAAGCTGGCCGACCAGCTCGGCTTCTACAAGAAGTACGGAGTCTCCGTCACCCTGAGCACCGAGCAGGACGGCGGCGTCGGCGCCGAGGAGGCGATGATCTCCGGCCAGGTCGACATGGCCGGCGCGTGGTACATCCACACGATCGACTTCCAGATGAAGCACAAGGCCGTGGAGTCGGTGGTGCAGCTGTCCGGCGCCCCGGGCGAACGCGAGATGTGCGCCACGACCAGCAACGTGCACGCCGGCACCGACTTCGCCGGCAAGACGGTGGGCGTCACGGACCTCGGCTCGGGCACCGACACCCTGACCCAGCTGATCGCCGCGAAGGCCGGCGTCGCGAAGGACAAGTTCAGCCGTACCGGCGTCGGCGCGGGCTCCACCGCCATCGCGGCCCTGAAGAAGGGCGCGATCTCCTGCGTCATGACCACCCAGCCGACCGTCACCGCCATCGAGAAGCAGAACCTCGGCTACTCGGCCGTGGACCTGGCCACGGTCGACGGCGCCACCAAGGCCCTGGGCGGCGCCTGGCCGGCGGCCGCCGTGCTGTCCCGCACGGACTGGGTGAACAGCCACAAGGACGAGACCCAGCGCGTGGTGAACGCCCTGGTGGACACCATGCACTGGATCAACACGCACTCCCCGCAGGAGATCGCCGACGCCCTGCCCGCGCAGTACACGAACAACGCCATCATCACCAAGGCCGACTACGTCGCGGCCCTGACCCAGGACAAGGGCCAGTTCCTCCCGGACGGCCTCATGCCCGCCGGCGGCCCGAAGGTGGTCCTGGCCACCGAGAAGCTGATCGGCCAGGCCGACGACTCGGTGAAACTGGGCGATACCTTCACGAATGAGTTCGCGCTGAATGCGAACAAGTCTGAGGGGTACACGACCACGACGACACCGGCGGACGGCAACGGCTGACGGTGTCGCAGACGCCCGGGCGCTCTCCCCTCGGCCCGGGACAGGCCGCCGCCTCTACTCCCCCCGGGAGGCGGCGGCCTTTGTCGTCGCCGCCTTCGCCCCAGAAGAAACGCGAGGTCACGACCTCGCGCCGCGGCACCGATCAGTCGCGGTTCGCCAACACGAGGAACCCGATCACGACGAGCACGAGCACTCCGAGGCCGATGACCATGTACGGCTCCTTGGATACGGTCGCCGGGTGCGCACGTCGCCCGGCGACGGGCGCGCCAGCCTACCGGCCGCGTATTACGAACGTCTCGGCTTAGGTGTTTTCCACCCATCGCGCCCGGCGCCGAGAACGGCGAAGCGCCCGGCCGAATCCGGCCGGGCGCCCACCGTCAACCACTCAGAAGTTGTGCTTGTACATCAGTCCCAGGGCGACGATGCAGGAAATCCAGATGACCGACAGCACGACGCTGATCCGGTCCAGGTTCCGCTCGACCACGGACGACCCCGACAGGCCGCCGGAGACGCCGCCGCCGAACATGTCGGACAGGCCGCCGCCTTTGCCCTTGTGCAGGAGCACCGACATGATGAGGAGCAGGCTGGTCGCGACCAGGATGCCCGCGACGATCCACTGGTAAAGAGTCACTTCGGCGGTCCACTCGCTTGATCGGGAGACGACAGGGCGAGGCGTCCGTCATCGCAGGACACCCCGCCCCCTACCTTACGGCCACACCGCCGCGCTCAGCCAGCGGCGACGGCGGAATCGCGGTAGCGGACGATGCGGGTGAAGTCCGCCGCGTCCAGGGAGGCGCCGCCGACCAGTGCGCCGTCGATGTCCGGCTGGGACATCAGCTCGGCGGCGTTGGCGCCCTTGACCGAGCCGCCGTACAGGATCCGGGTGGCGGCCGCGACACCCGCGTCGAACAGCGAGGCCAGCTCGCCGCGGATCGCCTCGCACACCTCCTGGGCGTCCTCGGGGGTGGCGACCTCGCCGGTGCCGATCGCCCAGACCGGCTCGTAGGCGATGACGGAGGCCTTGACCTGCTCGGCGGTCAGCCCGGCCAGCGACCCGCGGCTCTGCTCGACGCAATGCGCGACGTGCTCGCCGGCCTTGCGGACGTCCAGATGCTCCCCGACGCAGATGATCGGGGTGATGCCGTGCTTCACCGCGGCAAGCGCCTTGGCGGCCACCAGGGCATCGGTCTCGCCATGGTACTGCCGGCGCTCGGAGTGGCCGACGGCCACGTAGGCGCAGTCCAGCTTGGCCAGCATGGCCGCGGAGATGTCGCCGGTGTAGGCGCCGGAGGCGTGCTCGGAGACGTCCTGCGCGCCGTACCGGATCCGCAGCTTGTCGCCCTGGACCAGGGTCTGCACCGACCGCAGGTCGGTGAACGGCACCAGCACCGCGACGTCGACGGCGTCGAAGTCCTTGTCGTTCAGCGAGAACGCCAACTCCTGGACGTGCTTCATCGCCTCCAGGTGGTTGAGGTTCATCTTCCAGTTGCCCGCCATGAGGGGCTTGCGCTCGGTCATGCTCAGTTCCCTTCCTCAAGCACGGCCAGGCCGGGAAGGGTCTTGCCCTCCAGGTACTCCAGGCTCGCGCCGCCGCCGGTGGAGATGTGGCCGAACGACGACTCCTCGAAGCCGAGCTGGCGCACCGCCGCGGCCGAGTCGCCGCCGCCGACCACCGTGAACGCGCCGGAGTCGATCAGGCCCTGGGCCACGGCGCGGGTGCCGCCGGCGTAGGGCTCCATCTCGAACACGCCCATCGGGCCGTTCCAGAACACGGTCTTGGCACCGGCCAGCTTGCCGGCGAACAGCTTGCCGGACTCCGGGCCGATGTCCAGGCCCAGGCGGTCGGCCGGGATCTGCGAGGCCGGGACCACGTCGTGGTCGGCGCTCGCGGAGAACTCGGTGGCGGCCACCACGTCCACCGGCAGCACGAACTCCACGCCGCGCTCGGCGGCGCGCCGCAGGTAGCCGCGCACGGTGTCGATCTGGTCCGCCTCCAGCAGCGACTTGCCGACCTCGAAGCCCTGCGCCTTCAGGAAGGTGAACACCATGCCGCCGCCGACCAGGATGCTGTCGGCCTTCTCCAGCAGGTTCGCGATCACCGCGAGCTTGTCGGAGACCTTCGACCCGCCGAGCACGACCGCGTACGGCCGCTGCACCTCGTCGGTGAGCTTCTTCAGCACCGCCACCTCGGCCTGGATCAGCAGGCCGGCGCCGGCGGGCAGCCGCTTGGCGATGTCGTAGACGGAGGCGTGCTTGCGGTGCACGGCGCCGAAGCCGTCGGAGACGTACACGTCGGCCAGCGCCGCGAGCTGGTCGGCGAAGGCGCCGCGCTCGGCGTCGTCCTTGGCGGTCTCGCCGGCGTTGAACCGGACGTTCTCCAGCAGCACCACGGACCGCTCCGGCATCGCCGCCACGGCACCCCGCGCCGACTCGCCGACCGTGTCGGCGGCGAACGTGACCGGTACGTCCAGCAGCTCGCCGAGCCGCTCGGCCACCGGGGCCAGGCTGTACTTCGGCTCCGGCGCGCCCTTGGGCCGCCCCAGGTGCGCCGCGATGATCACCCGCGCGCCCTTTTCCAGCAGGGCGTTGATGGTCGGCACGGAGGCCCGGATGCGGCCGTCGTCGGTGATGCGGGCGCCGTCCAGCGGAACGTTCAGGTCCGAGCGCAGCAGGACCTTCTTGCCGGCGACGTCGAGGTCGTCGAGGGTCTTCATGACTGAGTCCTAGTCTGTTTTCTATTACAAACGTCGGCTCCGCCGACGGCTCAGATCGGCTGAGCACTTGTTCTTTTTCCAGGTGTCGGCTCCGCCGACGGCTCAGATCGGCTGAGCACTTGTCCTTTTTCCAAGTGTCGGCTCCGCCGACGGCTCAGATCGGCTGAGCACTTGCTTCTTTTTCCAAGTGTCGGCTCCGCCGACGGCTCAGATCGGCTGAGCCCCTCTTCACGAGAAAGCCCGCACGAGGATCCTCTACCGAGGGATCTCGTGCGGGCATAGGTGGCTTTTTACAGCGAGGCGCCGACGAAGTTCACGAGGTCGACGATGCGGTTGGAGTAACCCCACTCGTTGTCGTACCAGCCGACGACCTTGACCTGGTTGCCGTTCGCCATCGTCAGCTTGCTGTCGAAGATGCACGAGTGCGGGTCGGTGACGATGTCCCGCGACACGATCTCATCCTCGGTGTACTTCAGGAAGCCCTTGAGCGCACCGGACTCCGCGGCCTTCTTGAACGCGGCGTTGATCTCGTCCTTGGTGGCCTCGCGGCCCAGGTCCACGGTCAGGTCGGTGACCGAGCCGGTCGGGACCGGCACGCGCATCGCGAAGCCGTCGAGCTTGCCCTTGACCTCCGGGATGACCACGCCGATGGCCTTGGCCGCGCCGGTGGAGGTCGGGATGATCGACTGCGGGGCGCTGCGGGCGCGGCGCAGGTCGATGGTGCCCTTGCGGGTCAGCGCGATCTGGTCCAGCAGCTGCTGCTCGGTGGTGTAGGCGTGCACGGTGGTCATGTAGCCGCGCTCGATGCCGAACTCGTCGAGCAGCACCTTCACCAGCGGCGCCAGGCAGTTGGTGGTGCACGAGGCGTTGGAGATGATGTGGTGGTTCGCCGGGTCGTACTTGTCCTGGTTGACGCCCATCACGACGGTGACGTCCTCGTTGCTGGCGGGCGCGGAGATGATGACCTTCTTCGCCCCGGCCTCGATGTGCTTGCGCGCGTCGTCGGCGTTGGTGAACAGGCCCGTGGACTCCACGACCACGTCCGCGCCGAGCTCCTTCCACGGCAGCGAGGCGGGGTCGCGCTCGGAGAGCACCTTGATGCCCTTGCCGTTGACGACCAGCTCGCCGTCCTTGGCGTCGATCTCGCCCTCGAAGCGGCCCAGGATCGAGTCGTACTTCAGGAAGTGCGCCAGGATCGGGGCGGCGGCCAGGTCGTTGATCCCGACGACCTCGATGTCGGCGCCGGAGGCCACGATCGCGTGGAAGAAGTTGCGGCCGATGCGGCCGAATCCGTTGATGCCTACCCGGACGGTCACTGTCGCAGGGCTCCCTTCAGGTGGCCGGGCGCCTGTGCACACCCGGTCCAGAGTCGACGCATTCCGTGGCGATTCCGTAATCGGACTCGCACGATCACGAGCCTATCGCGAACCCGGGGAACTGAGGGCACCCGGCCCGACCTGCGAGACGATGGAAGTATCCGTACTCGCCGGTAGCTCTTGGGAACGCTGGGCGGCGGAATCGGCCGAAACGCCACCGGCCTGCGTGGGAACCGTCACGGCGGTGCCGTGCGGAGCCTGCGCGGCGGGAACCGACTGCGGTCCGATGGAGCCTTCCGGACCGGTCGCGGCGATCGCCGGGGACGCCTGGCCCGCGGCCGGGTGCGGCCCGTCCGTGCCGTCGATCCCCAGCTCGAAGGCCCGCCGGTCGGCCATCGCCAGCAGCCGCCGGATCCGCCCGGCGATGGCGTCCTTGGTCAGCGGCGGGTCGGCCAGCGTGCCCAGCTCCTCCAGCGAGGCCTGCTTGTGGTCCAGGCGCAGCCGGCCGGCGGCGGCCAGGTGCTCCGGCGCGTCGTCGCCGAGGATCTCCAGCGCCCGCGAGACCCGGGCCCCGGCCGCCACCGCCGCGCGGGCGCTGCGGCGCAGGTTGGCGTCGTCGAAGTTGGCCAGCCGGTTGGCGGTGGCCCGGACCTCGCGCCGCATCCGCCGCTCCTCCCAGGCCAGCACCGACTCGTGCGCGCCCAGCCGGGTCAGGAGCGCGCTGATGGCGTCGCCGTCCCGGATCACCACGCGGTCGCTGCCGCGCACCTCGCGGTGCTTGGCGCCGGGGATGCCGAGCCGGCGCGCGGCCCCGGCCAGGGCGATCGCCGACTCCATGTTCGGGCAGGTGATCTCCAGCGCGGAGCTGCGGCCGGGCTCGGTGAGGCTGCCGTGCGCCAGGAACGCGCCGCGCCACACCGCCTCGCAGTCGCACAGCGGGCCGTTGACCAGGTACGGCGGCAGGCCGAAGGCCGGACGGCCCTGGCCGTCGACCATGCCGATCTGCCGGGCCATCGCCTCCCCGCCGGCGGTGACCCGCAGCTGGTAGCGGTGGCCGCGGCGCAGCCCGCCGGGTGACTGGATGACCAGGTCGGCGCGGTGGGAGTAGACCTCCCAGATGTCCTTGCGCAGCCGGCGGGCCGCGGCGCCGGTGTCCAGCTCGGCCTCGATGGCGATGCGCCCGCCGACGATGTGCAGGGATCCCCCGTACCGGAACACCGACGCCACCTCGGCCTTGCGGCAGCAGGGCTTGGTCACCGCCAGGCGGCTCAGCTCGTCCTTGACCGCGGCCGTCATCGCCATAGCGCCGTCTACCCCTTTTTCGCCTGTTCTCGCAGCTCAACGCACCGAGCTGAAACCTTTCCCGTGACCGGTCCACAGTAGCCAACGCCGGGCGGCGGCGCCTGCTTCCACCGGCCGCATTCACGAGGTCGGATGACGCTCGTTCGGCCTAATGGCACCGATCGGGTGCCCGATCATCCGCCGAACGGTTCCTCTCACCCGGTGGACAGTGCCCCTTACCCGACGGACACTGCCTCGATCATCCGCCGCTCAGGCCTGGGCGAACACCCCGCGGAAAGCCCGCGCCAGCAGCGCGTGGTCGTGCCGCGGGCTCTTGTCCCCGGCCCGGTACGGCGCGGCCAGCGGCGCCAGCACCACGCGCGCGCCAAGCGTCGCGGCGGCCTTCTCCAGCGGGACGTAGACGCGCGGGGCGCCGCAGGACAGCTCGTCGGCCAGGACCAGGTCCAGGCGCAGGCCGGGGCAGTGGTCGGCGAGGATCTCCAGGTGCTGCTCGGCGGTGTAGCCGTCGGTCTCGCCGGGCTGCGGGGACAGGTTGAAGACCAGCAGCTTGCGGGCGCGGGACTCGGCCATGGCCGCGGCCAGCCCGGGCACCAGCAGGTGCGGGATGACGCTGGTGAACCAGGACCCGGGGCCCAGGACCGTCCAGTCGGCGGCACGGATCGCGGCGACAGCGTCCGGGGCGGCCGGGGGCCGCGGCGGGCTCAGCCGCACCGACCGCACGCGGCCGGGGGTGACGGCGAGTTCGTGCTGGCCGCGGATGACGCCGGTGGCGGCCGGGTCGGCGGGGTCGGCTCCGGCCACCAGGGCCTCGATCTCCAGCGGCACGGTGGACATCGGCAGCACCCGGCCGCGCGCGCCGAGCAGCCGGCCGACCCAGTCCAGGGCGCCGACCGGGTCGCCGAGGCGTTCCCAGAGGGCGGCGATGAGCAGGTTGCCGACGGCGTGGCCGTGCAGCGAGCCGTCGGCGGGGCCGCCGAAGCGGTGCTGCAGGACGTCGGCCCAGGTGCGGCCCCACTCGTCGTCGCCGCACAGCGCGGCCAGCGCCATCCGCAGGTCGCCGGGCGGCAGGCCGCCGAGTTCGCGGCGGATGCGCCCGGAGGAGCCGCCGTTGTCGGCGACGGTGACGATCGCGGTGAGCGCGTCGGTGACGGTGCGCAGCGCGGACAAGGTGGCGTACAGGCCGTGGCCGCCACCGAGCGCGACGACGCGGGGCGCCGGGGCGCCGCCGGGCGGCGGGGCGAAGGCTTTGAACTCGACGGTGGGGGCGTCCTCGGCGGCGGCCGCGGGCGCGTTTGTCACGGCGCCGGGCGCCGGCTGGACAGGGGCGGCGGCGGGGATGCCGCCGGGCATGCTGTGCGGAGCACCGGACACAGCTTGACGATAGTGGTCCCGGCGCACACCCCACCCCGGCACCACCCCCGCGAACCCGGCCGAAGCGCTCAGCCGATCTGAGCCGTCGGCGGAGCCGACACTTGTCATAGAGGAGAGTCTCAGCCGATCTGAGCTGTCGGCGGAGCCGACACTTGCACTGGAGCCAGCCGCCGTCACTCGCGACCCGCGTCCCGGTGGACGACAACGGTGTCCACGCCCTCGGCGGACAGCCGGGCGGCGATCTGCTCGGACATGGCGACGCTGCGGTGCTTGCCGCCGGTGCAGCCCACCGCCAGGGTCATGTAGCGCTTGCCCTCGCGGCGGTATCCCTCGGTGACGATGTTCAACACCTCCGCGTAGCGGTCGAGGAACTCCTTGGCCCCGTGCTGGGAGAGCACGTAGCCGCTCACCTCGGGGTCCTGACCGGTGTGCGGGCGGAGCTCCGGAACCCAGTGCGGGTTTGGCAAGAACCGTACATCCGCGATCAGGTCGGCGTCGACGGGCAGTCCGTATTTGAATCCGAAGCTCATGACCGTGGCGCGCAGCGGCACCTCGCCGGGGTCGCCGAAGGCGGATTCGACGGTGGCGCGCAGCTCGTGCACGTTGCGGGCTGAGGTGTCGATCACCAGGTCGGCCTCGCCGCGCAGTTCGCGCAGCAGTTCGCGCTCGCGGGCGATGCCGTCCAGGATGCGGCCGTCGCCCTGCAGCGGATGCGGGCGGCGCACGCCCTCGTAGCGGCGGACCAGGACGTCGTCGTCGGACTCCAGGAACATGATGCGGTGGTTCAGGCCGGCCGAGTCCAGCTCGTCCAGGGTGCTGCGCAGGGTGTCGAAGAAGGCGCGGCCGCGCACGTCGACGACGAACGCCAGCCGGTCGGTGCCGCCGGACTCGCGCATCACCAGATCGACCATCGGCGCGATCAGGGTCGGCGCCAGGTTGTCCACGACGTACCAGCCGAGGTCCTCGAAGATCTTGGCGGCGGTGGAGCGGCCGGCGCCTGACATGCCGGTGACTATGACCAGTTCCGGGGCGTGCAGGCCCTCGCCGGCGTTGTCGGCGCTGTCTTCACTGTCGGCGTCGGCGTCATCGGTCGGGTCCGCCGGGTCGGCCGCGTCGGTGTTCAGCCGGTGCCGGGTATCCGGGACGTCCTCGACCTGGCCGGCGTCCGGCGCGTCCGGCGGCGCCGCCGCGCCGGAGCTGCCCCTGCCGTCTGGCCGGTCCTGCTCGCTCGGCCTGTCCTCGTCACTCACGCCCGTCACTCCTCGTCCGGCCTCGGCTCACTCTCTCCCCCTTCCAGGATCTCACCTGTCGCGGCGTTCACTGCACGACTTACCGGAAGTTCGGCCAGCGCCGCCTGGATCTGCCGGGCGGTCGTGGGCCCGATACCAGGCACTTCGGAGATTTCCTCGACGGTCGCGGTGCGCAGTTTGCGCAATGTTCCGAAATGCGCCAACAAGGATTTGCGCCGCACTTCCCCCAGACCCGGCACATCGTCCAGGGCGCTGGCGACCATCGACTTGGACCGCTTCTGCCGGTGGAAGGCGATGCCGAAGCGGTGCGCCTCGTCCCGGACGCGTTGCAGCAAGTACAGGCCCTCGCTGCTGCGCGGCAGCAGGATCGGGTCCTCCTCGTCGGGCAGCCATACCTCCTCCAGCCGCTTGGCCAGGCCGATCAGCGTCACGTCGCTGATCTCCAGGTCCGCCAGCGCGGCCGCGGCCGCGGCGACCTGGGGTTGTCCGCCGTCCACCACCAACAGCTGCGGCGGGTAGGCGAACTTTTTGCGCTCACCTGTCTCCGTATCGAGGAGCTTCGCCTCCTCCTGCTCCTTCAGGAACGCCTTGAAACGGCGGGTGACGACTTCGTGCATCGAGCGCACATCGTCGTTGGAGGCCCCGGCCCCGTCGCTGCCCTTGATCGTGAAGCGCCGGTATTCGCTTTTGCGCGGCAGACCGTCTTCGAACACGACCATGGACGCGACCACATTGGTGCCCTGCAGGTGCGAGATATCGAAGCACTCGATGCGCAGCGGCGCCTGGTCCATGCCGAGGGCGTCGGTCAACTCCTGCAACGCGACCGAACGCGTGGTGAGGTCCGAGGCGCGGCGGGTCTTGTGGAGGGCGAGAGCCTGTTTGGCGTTCTGCGCGACGGTCTCCATCAGCGCGGCCTTGTCGCCGCGCTTGGGCACGCGGATCTCGACCTTCGCGGCGCGGCGCTCGGCGAGCCATACCGTTATCGCCTCGACGCTGTCGGGCAGTTCCGGGACGAGGATCTCGCGCGGGATGGTCTCGGTGTCCACGCCCGGCTCGCCCTGCTCGGAGCCGTAGAGCTGCTGCAGGAAGTGCTCGACCAGCCCGGCGGTGTCGACGTCCTCGACCCGGTCCACGACCCAGCCGCGCTGGCCCCGGATCCGGCCGCCGCGCACGTGGAACACCTGGACCGCAGCCTCCAGCGGGTCCTCGGCAAGCGCGATCACGTCGGCGTCGGTGCCATCGCCCAGCACGACCGCGTTCTTCTCCAGCGTCTGCTTCAGGGCCTGCAGGTCGTCGCGCAGCCGGGCCGCCTTCTCGTACTCCATCTCCTTGGCGGCGGCCTTCATCTCCTCTTCCAGGCCCCTGATGAACCGGTCGGTGCGCCCGGCCATGAAGGACACGAAGTCCTCGACGATCGCCCGGTGCTCCTCGGCGCTGACCCGGCCCACGCACGGCGCCGAGCACTTGCCGATGTAGCCGAGCAGGCACGGCCGGCCGGTCTGCGCGGCGCGCTTGAACACGCCGGCGGAACAGGTGCGGATCGGGAAGACGCGCAGCAGCGAGTCCAGCGTCTCGCGGATCGCCCAGGCGTGGGAGTAGGGGCCGAAGTAGCGGACGCCGGGCCGCTTGGGCCCGCGCATCACCTGCGCGCGCGGGAACTCCTCGCCGACGGTGACCGCCAGCGAGGGGTAGGACTTGTCGTCGCGGTACTTGACGTTGAAGCGCGGCTCGAACTGCTTGATCCAGGTGTACTCCAGCTGGAGCGCCTCGACCTCGGTGCCGACGGTCGTCCACTCCACGCCGGCGGCGGTGGTGACCATGGTCTGGGTGCGGACGTGCAGGTTCGCCAGGTCCTGGAAGTAGCTGGTGAGGCGGGACCGCAGGTTCTTGGCCTTGCCGACGTAGATCACCCGGCCGTGCGGGTCGCGGAACTTGTAGACGCCCGGTGAGGTGGGGATCTCGCCGGGCTTGGGGCGATAGGTTGCCGGATCTGCCACGGGAAAAGCCTACGCGGCCGGGCAGACAGTTCCCGGCCGCGCGGTGTCAGTGGGTATCAGTGGATATCCGTGCTGGGGTCAGCTCTTGGCGGTGCCGGCGACCTCCACGTTCGCCCCGTTCACCGTCGCGGGCATCGCGCCCAGCGGGGAGGTGGCGGGTCCGTTGAGGACCGAGCCGTCCTGCGCGCTGAAGATCGAGCCGTGGCAGGGGCAGTGGATCTGGTTGTTCGACACGTCCTTGACCGTGCAGCCCTGGTGTGTGCACACGGCGGAGAACGCCTTGAAGACGCCGGCCTGCGGCTGCGTCACGACGACCAGCTTCGACGTGTCGACGAACCCGCCGCCGACCGGCACCGAGGAGGACGGCACGGTGATACCGGCGCTCCCGCCGCCGCTGCCGGAGGACTTCCCGGAGCCGCCGGAGGAGCACGCGGCGACCGTGCCCACCCCTGCGACCGGGACGGCGGCCAGGGCGGCGGCCTTCATGACGGAGCGGCGGTCCGGCCCGGACTCTTCGACTTCGAACTGTTCAGACATGGGGAGTAGTCCATCATGTCCACCTGTGAATTCGCGCTGAGGGTCCGACCTGCCCTTTCCGTGCCGCCGCCGGACGTCGTACCGCCGCGGCGGTCACTCACTTCTTCGCGGCGGCCTTCTTGCCCGCGGCGCTCCTGGCCGTCACCTTCTTCGCCGCCGCCGCGGGCTTGTCCGCCACCGCGGCCACCGCGGCCGCCGCCGTCGCCTTCGGTGCGTTGCTCTTCTTCGCCGCGGCGATGGCCTTGGCGACCGTGGGCTTGCGCTCGGCGGCCGCGGTCAGCGCCGCGGTGGGCGCGTGGGCCTCCCCGGACAGGATCGGCCCGAGGAACCGGCCGGTGTGGCTGTCGGCCACCTGCGCCACGTCCTCCGGCGTGCCCTGCGCGACCACCAGGCCGCCGCCGCGGCCGCCCTCGGGCCCCATGTCGACGATCCAGTCCGCGGTCTTGATGACGTCCAGGTTGTGCTCGATCACGATCACCGAGTTGCCCTGGTCGACCAGCCGCTGCAACACCCCGAGCAGCTTGTTGATGTCCTCGAAGTGCAGACCGGTGGTCGGCTCGTCCAGCACGTAGGCGGTGCGGCCGGTGGCCCGCCGCTTCAGCTCGGCGGCCAGCTTCACCCGCTGCGCCTCGCCGCCGGACAGCGTCGTGGCCGACTGGCCCAGGCGCACGTAGCCCAGGCCCACGTCGACCAGCGTCTGCATGTGCCGGGCGATCGCCGGTACGGCCTCGAAGAACCCCGCGGCCTCCTCGATCGGCATGTCCAGGACCTCGCCGATGTTCTTGCCCTTGAAGTGGACCTCCAGCGTCTCCCGGTTGTAGCGCGCGCCGTGGCACACCTCGCAGGGCACGTAGACGTCCGGCAGGAAGTTCATCTCGATCTTGATGGTGCCGTCGCCCTGGCAGTTCTCGCAGCGGCCGCCCTTGACGTTGAAGGAGAACCGGCCCGGCTGGTAGCCGCGGACCTTGGCCTCGGTGGTGTTGGCGAACAGCTTGCGGATGTGGTCGAACACGCCGGTGTAGGTGGCCGGGTTGGAGCGCGGGGTGCGGCCGATCGGCGACTGGTCGACGTGCACGACCTTGTCCAGCAGGTCCACTCCGTCCACGCGGGTGTGCCGGCCGGGCACGGCGCGGGCGCCGTTCAGCTCGCGCGCCAGGTGCGTGTAGAGGATGTCGTTGACCAGGGTCGACTTGCCGGAGCCGGAGACGCCGGTGACGGCGACGAACACCCCGAGCGGGAACGCCACGTCGATGTCGCGCAGGTTGTTCTCCCGCGCGCCGCGCACCACCAGCTGCCGCTCGGCGTCGGTCGGCCGGCGCATGGCCGGGATCTCGATACGGCGGCGGCCGGAGACGTACTGGCCGGTCAGCGAATCCTCCGAGGCCAGCAGTTCCTCGACGGTACCGGAGACCACGACCTGGCCGCCGTGCTCGCCGGCGCCGGGGCCGATGTCGACGACCCAGTCGGCCACGGCGATGGTGTCCTCGTCGTGCTCCACCACGATCAGGGTGTTGCCGAGGTCGCGCAGCCGGATCAGGGTCTCGATCAGCCGGTGGTTGTCGCGCTGGTGCAGGCCGATGGACGGCTCGTCGAGCACGTAGAGCACGCCGGTCAGGCCCGAGCCGATCTGCGTGGCCAGCCGGATGCGCTGCGCCTCGCCGCCGGCCAGGGTGGCGCTGGCCCGGTCCAGGGACAGGTAGTCGAGGCCGACGTCGACCAGGAACTGCAGGCGCTCGTTGACCTCCTTGAGCACCCGGGCGGCGATCTGCGCCTCGCGGTCGGTGAGCTTGAGCGCGCGCAGGTACTGTGCGCACTCCCCGACCGGCAGCGCGGCGACCTCGTCGATCGACATGCCGCCCTCGGTCCGCTCCCCGCCCAGGGTGACGGCGCGGATGACGGGCTTCAGGCGGGTGCCGTCGCAGGCCTCGCAGGGCACCTCGCGCATGAACCCGGCGTGCCGGTCGCGGGCGGAGTCGGTCTCGGCCTCGGCGTAGCGGCGGGTGATCCAGGGGATCACGCCCTCGTACTTGGCCTCCCAGCTGCGCTCGCGGCCGTGCCGGTTCACCCGGCGCACGGTGTAGCGCTTCGGGTAGCCCTCCAGGATCACCTTCTGGATCTTCGCCGGCAGCCGCTCCCAGGGCGTGTGCATGTCGAAGCCGAGGACCTCGCCGAGGCTCTCCAGGATGATGGAGAAGTACTCCGCGCCCATCGCCGCCGCGCCCCAGGCCGTGATCGCGCCCTCGTGCAGGGTCTTGGCCGGGTCCGGGATGATCAGCTCCGGGTCGACCTCCATCTTCACGCCCAGGCCCGAGCAGGTCGGGCAGGCGCCGAAGGGCGAGTTGAAGGAGAAGGAACGCGGCTCCAGCTCCTCGAACGACAGGTCGTCGTAGACGCAGTACAGGTGCTCCGAATACATGCGCTCGCGGTTCGGGTCGTCCTCGGGCAGGTCGACGAACTCCAGCGTGATCATGCCGCCGCCGAGCTGGAGCGCGGTCTCCACCGAGTCGGTGAGCCGGCGCTTGGCCGAGGCCTTCACCGCGAGGCGGTCCACGACCACCTCGATGGTGTGCTTCTCCTGCTTCTTCAGCGTCGGCGGCTCGGTGAGCTGCACCACGACGCCGTCGACCCGGGCCCGGCTGTAGCCCTTGGCCTGGAGCTCGTTGAACAGGTCGGCGTACTCGCCCTTGCGCTCGCGCACCACCGGCGACAGCACCTGGAAGCGGGTGCCCTCCTCCAGTTCCAGCACCCGGTCGACGATCTGCTGCGGGCTCTGCCGGGCGATCGGGCGGGCGCAGACCGGGCAGTGCGGACGGCCGGCGCGGGCGTAGAGCAGGCGCAGGTAGTCGTACACCTCGGTGATGGTGCCCACGGTCGAGCGCGGGTTCTTCGACGTCGACTTCTGGTCGATCGACACCGCCGGG
>JAEKKI010000292.1 GCA_019510485.1 Catenulisporales bacterium | reverse complement strand
GGCAGCAGGCGGTCGGGCAGCAAGGGCTGGTTCAGCGGGAGGAAATAGCAGGCGCCCACCGCGTCGCCCAGGGCCAGGCCGCGGAGCGACGCGACGGCGCGGGTGCGGCAGCGGTCGTCGGTCATGACTCCACTCTTACTACAGTCCACCCCCTTAACTGTTCGAGTTCGTCACCCGCGTCTGCGATGATTTCCCGGGAAGGAAACGTGTGATCAAGCTTTTAGCCCCTTACAAGCCTGTTCTCGCCATGCCCGGGACCAGGGCACTGTTCGTCGTGGCGTTCCTGGCGAGGTTGCCGCTGACCGCCAAGTCGATGGCCCTCACCCTGCACGTCGTGCTGGACCAGGGTGGAAGTTATGCGGCCGCCGGCGCGGCGAGCATGGCGATGACCGTCGGCATGGGCGTGGGCGCGCCGCTGCTGGGGCGGATGGTGGACCGGCGCGGGCTCAAACCGGTGCTGGTGCTGACCGGGGTGGCCGATACCGGGTATTGGGTCAGCGCGCCGTTCCTGCCGTATCCGGTGCTGCTGGTGACGAGCTTCGCGCTCGGTGGAGTGCTCGGGGTGCCGGTGTTCTCGGTGATCCGGCAGGCGGTGGCGGCGCGGGTGCCCGAAACCCTGCGGCGGCAGGCGTTCGCGCTGGACTCGATGATCGTGGAGCTCGTGTTCATGGTCGGGCCGGCGCTGGCGATCGCGTCGATCACCACGATGCGCTCCGCGACGGCGACGCTGGCGGGGATCGGCGTGCTGACCGTCGGCGCCGTGACGACGTTGTGGGTGCTGAACCCGCCGATCGGGCACGGCGCTCACGCCACAGCCGGCGCCGATGCCGAAACCGGCGCACCGGCGGCGAAACTACCGCTGACGCTGTGGTTCTCCCCGGGCTTCGTCCTGGTCCTGGCCACCGGCATGGCGGCGAACCTGGTCCTGGCCGGCACCGACCTGTCCATCACCGCGCTGCTACGCCAGCAGGATGCTGTGAAGTGGGCCGGCGTGTGCATCTTCGCCTGGTGCCTGCTGTCGCTGTTGGGCGGCTTCTGGCACGGCTCGACGCCGCGGCCGTGGCGTCTTCCGGTCCTGATGCTGCTGCTGGGCGCGGGCACGATCCCGGTCGGCTTCGTCGGCCAGTTCGGCTGGTGGTGGCTGGCCTTGATCCTGCTGCCCGCCGGCTTCATGTGCGCCCCGACGCTGTCCTCCACCGCCGAGGCGGTGGCCGCCGCGGTCCCGGCGTCGGCGCGCGGGCAGGCGATGGGATTGCAGGGCTCGGCGATGACCCTTGGCGCCGCCATAGGTGCTCCGCTGGCCGGGACGGTCGTGGACGCCTCGTCGCCGCCGTGGGCGTTCGCGGCGACCGGCACGATCGGCGTGGCGCTGGCCGCCGTGATGTTGGGGTATCAGCGGTTCGCGGGGATGAAGGCGGCGAGTGCGGCACAGAGAACAGCGGTCGTTCACGCTGAGGTCGCCGTGTTGGAGACGGCAGCCTGCTAGCGGCGCGATGCGGACCCGCGATCGCCCGCGGCGAGCGATCAGTGGATGAGACGATGGCCGCATGCCAGAGCTGACCACCACCCTCGTCACCTTCCCCGCCGGCGCGACGTCCGGGACCGCGACCGTGCTGGCCGTGCGCACGCTGGACGCCACCGCCGGAGTGATCGTCGACACCACGCCGTTCCACCCGCTCGACCACAGCTGGCCGGACCAGCCCGGGGACACCGGCGTGCTGGTCGCGGACGGCGCCGAGTTCCCGGTGGCGGACTGCGTCACCGGCGGCCTGGGCCCGGACGGGGAGTTCGCGGTCGGCACCGACATCCCGGTGCGGCGTGGCGACGAGACGTGGCAGTGGCTCGCGGTGCACGTCCTGGCCGACGCCTCCGCCACACCAAACGTCGGCCAGCAGATCGAGCTGCGCGTGGACGCCGCGCGCCGCGCCGCCCTGTCCGCGGCGCACACCGGCTGCCACCTGATGGCGCTGGCCCTGAATGAGGCGCTGGCCGACCGCTGGCGCAAAGATGCCCGCACCGACGGCCTGGGGCACCCGGACTTCGACAGCGTCGCCATGGACACCTCCCGCATCGGTCTGGACGCCAGCACCGACCGCTACCGCCTGGGTAAATCGCTGCGGAAGAAGGGCTTCGACCCCGAAGGATTGCGCGAGGCGCTGCCGGAGCTGACCGCGACGATCAACACGAGGCTGGCCGGTTGGCTGGCGCAGGACGCGCCGGTGCGCATCGACACGCCCGGGCCGGAGCTGACTGCGCGCCGGCAGTGGGTGTGCGAACTACCGGAAGAGAAGGTTGCGATCTTCTGCGGCGGCACGCATCTGCACCGGCTCGGCGAACTGGCGTCGTTGACCGCGGAGCTGATGCTGTCGGAGGACGGGAGCGAGTTGGTGGTGGTGACGACGCCGAAGCGGGGGTGAGGCATTCGTCGTCTCATGGCCCGGGGCGCCGCGGGCGACCGTGCAGAATGGGCGCATGCGAGCGGTCGTGCAGCGGGTGAGCGAGGCGTCGGTGACGGTGGCCGGCGAGGCGGTCGGGGCGATCGAGGGCCCGGGCTTGTGCGTGCTGGTCGGCGCCACGCACGACGACACTCCCGCCAAGGCCGCGCAGCTCGCACGCAAACTGTGGACGCTGCGCCTGTTCGAAGGCGAGGGCGGCGAGCCCGGCACCGAACTGTCGTGCTCCGACTTCGGCGGGCCGCTTCTGGTGATCAGCCAGTTCACTCTTTACGGCGACGCCCGCAAGGGCCGCCGCCCCACCTGGAGCGCCGCCGCGCCCGGTCCGGTCGCCGAGCCGCTGGTCGACGCCGTGGTCGCCGAACTGCGGGCGCTCGGCGCGAAGGTGGAGACCGGACGGTTCGGCGCCGACATGAAGGTGGCGTTGGTGAACGACGGTCCGTTCACGGTCGTGCTGGAGATCTGATCGGCGTGGACCTCTGACACCCGCGTGTTACTAATGCGCTCGGAAGTAGCTGGACTCCTGCCTAGCCACTGACCAGGCCGTCCAG
>JAEKKI010000204.1 GCA_019510485.1 Catenulisporales bacterium | reverse complement strand
GTACAGCAGCCGGATTCCGGCTTCGGCCATCCGCACCGCATTCGGGAAGACACCGGACGTGCGGGACTGCGTGTCCAGCGTCCCGATCACGCTCACGCCCGCCGCTGCCACCTTCTCGATCAGCCCGTCGGACAGCGGGTCGCAGGGAACGTGCGCCCACTCGTCGACGCCGGCGGCCAGCGCGATCTCAGCGCCCGCGGGGCCGGACAGGTGTGCGGTGACCATCAGACCGCACGCATGCGCCTCCTCTACTATCGCCGCCACCGTCTCGACACCTAGCAGCGGCCACGGCGGCGGGGACGTCGTCGGGTGCGCGCTCCACGGGGCCCCGGACGAGCCGCCCGGTTCCAGCCCGATCTTGATCACGGCGGCCCCGTCGGCGGCGAGGCGCCGCACGGCCTCGCGCGCCTCGTCGGCGTCGCCGACCTCGCGGGCGGCTTCCGGGCCGAACACCGGCACCGGATACCCGCCGGGCGCGGTGAGGATGGGGCCGGAGCCGAGGACCCGGAGCCGCCCGTCGCCGCCTTCCGGCGGCACCAGCGGCCCGCCGGTGTCCCGCACCGTGGTCAGGCCGTGCTGGAGCACCACGTCGCGAGGCGTCTGGTCCAGGTGCACGTGGGTGTGCAGGTCGATGAAGCCGGGAAGCAGCGTGCCGCGGACGTCGATGAGCCGCCCGTGGTCGCGCAACTCCTCGACCGGCCCGACCGCGGCCACCCGGTCGCCCACGACGGCCACCGCATGCCGCTCGTGCATCACATATCCATCGAAGACCCGGTCAGCGGAAACGACGTATTCGACAGCGCTCACCGCTCCCACCCGCCGGTTTCATCGATCATCTCGGCCAATCCGTCGAACCGCTCCAGGGTGGCCGCTATCAGGCCGGCTCGCCGGGCCGGCATGTCGTCGGCCAGGTCCGGGGCGACGGTGAAGCGGATGCTGCGGAGAACTGCCATGGTCCTGCTCCTCCTCGAAGGCGTTCGCCTCTAGAGTCAAACTCTAGTGTTCAACTCTAAAGCTAGACTTCAGTCATGAGCGCGGTCAACAGCAAGCAGGCGGAGAAGGCCCGACAGACCAGGCGAAAAGTGCTCCTCGCGGCCGGAGAACTCTTCGTCGAGCGCGGCTACGGCGCCACGACGCTGCAGGAAGTCGCTGATCGGGCCGGCGTGGCGGTCCAGACGATCTACTTCACCTTCCGCAACAAGCGCACGCTGCTGAAGGAATTGGTCGACGTAACGGTCGCGGGCGACGACGAGCCGATCCCGACGATGCAACGACCCTGGTTCACCGCGGCCATCGCCGCCCCCACCGCCGACGCCCACCTCCGCGCTCACATCGACGGCGCCGTGGCGGTCTCGGACCGGACCAGCCCGATCTTCGAGGTCTTACGCGTCGCCGCGGCGCTGGAACCAGAACTCGACGAGTTGTGGCGCGAAGGCGGTGCCCAGCGCTTCGCCGTCCAAGAGGCCGCGGCGCAGGCGCTCCTCGGCAAGCCCGGTGCCCGGCCGGACGTCACCACCCGCGACGCGGCCGACATGCTGTACGCGGCGCTGAGCCCGGAACTGCACCTGCTGTTCGTACGCGATCGCGGGTGGTCGGCAGGACGCTTCGCGGCATGGGCCTACACGTCGCTTCACGCACATCTCATCGAGTCGGCGGCCCCGGCAACCTGATGGCCGCCGGCTGTGGACGTCAGAGGCTCACGCGCCCCGAGTCGGAAACCCGTCGCCACCCTGGGGCGCCTACTTTGCTAACCGATGCGTGGACCCCGCGCCGGTCCGGCAGCCCGCCTACGCCTCCGGCTGCTCCACCAGCTGCGCGCAGTACAGCGGCTCCCCGAGCTGCCCGATGAGGTCCAGCTGGGTCTCCAGGTAGTCGATGTGGTGCTCCTCGTCGGCGAGGATCTCCTCGAACAGGTTCGCCGAGGTGACGTCGCCGCGCTCGCGCATCAGCGCGATCCCGCGCCGCAGCCGCTCGACCGCCGCGATCTCGACTTTCATGTCGGCCTGGAACATCTCGGTGACGGTCTGGCCGATCTCCAGCGGGAAGAGCTTCTGGAAGTTCGGCAGCCCCTCCAGGAAGATGATGCGCTCGGCGAGCTTGTCGGCGTGCTTCATCTCGTCGATGGACTCGTGGCGGGTGTACTCGGCGAGCTTCTTCCAGCCGCGGTTCTCCTGCAGCTTGTAGTGCAGCCAGTACTGGTTGATCGCTGTCAGCTCGGCGGTGAGCTGTTCGTTCAGGATCGCGATGATGTCCTTGTCACCCTGCATGCCGCCTGATCCTGCCAGAGCCCTCGACGGCAGGGGTAGCGCCATGAGCGCCGATTGGGCCGAACGGGCGCGTGGCGCGCGGGATCAGCCCAGGGCGGAAAGCGCTGCCGGGCAGTGCGCGGCGTGCACGCTGACCTGGGCCGGGACCTGCTGCGGCAGCCGCTTGACCCCCGGCGGCTCCTTGACCGCGGGCAGCCGCTCCGCCTCCGGCATCGCCTCCGCCGGCGCGGAGTCCGCGACTCGTGCGGCGGCCAGCAGGCAGCTCAGCCGTTTCACGCACGTCCCGCAGGAGCCGCCGGCGCCGGTGGCCGTGCGCACCTGGCGGACCGTGGTGGCTCCCAGCGCGACCGCGGCGTCGACCTCGGCGGTGGTCACCGCGTGGCAAATGCAGGCGTACAAGCTTCGGCTCCGGGTTGTCGGGGGCGGCTCATGGTCGGCCGGCGGGCGGATCGTCCGCCCTGCTCCATTACGACTTAGGCGAGCCTAAGCTACATTCGCGCGGCTGCCAAGTCCCCGCCGCACGTGCCGTCCACCACATCTGGAAGCATGGACCCCATGGGGCAGCCGGGAACTGGGGTGGACGTGGATATCGAGGCCGAGGCGCAGACGTCGGGACGGCTCCCACCCGGTCAGCGGATGCAACGCGGCGAGTGGCCGGTGCTGCACTACGGCCCCGTGCCCCGCTTCAAGCCCGACACGTGGGACTTCCGCGTGACCGGCGCCACGGCCGACGGCGAGGAGGCCGTCTGGTTCCACGAGGAGTTCACCGCGCTGCCGGCGATCGACGTCGTCACCGACTTCCACTGCGTCACCAAGTTCACGATGCTGGACGCCCCGTGGCGCGGCGTCGCGGCCGACACGGTCCTGGAGCTGGCGCCGCCGGCCCCGGAGGCCACGCACGTGACGGTCTGGGCCGAGTACGGCTACAGCGCCAACCTCCGTATCGAGGACCTGCGGCGCGAGAGCGTGCTGTTCGCCACCCACCACGATGGCGAACTGCTGACCCCCGAGCACGGCTTCCCGCTGCGGCTGATCGTGCCGCACCTGTACGCGTGGAAGGGACCCAAGTGGGTCCGGGGGATCGAATACCTGACTGAGGACCGCCGCGGGTTCTGGGAGGAGCGGGGCTACCACAACATCGGGGACCCGTGGCGGGAGCAGCGGTACTCGTATCAGGAAGACCCGGGAGACGGACCGCCGCTGTAATGGCGCCTCGAGTCAGCAGCCAGTGCGTATCCGCCGCAGGACGGCGAGCCACAACGTCCCAGGTCTGCTGAGCGCTACCCGAGCGCCCCGGGCCCGGGCCCGACTCCGGCGATCTTCAGCACTCGCGCCATCGGTGTCACGTTGCTCACCCCGAATCCGGACCGCCATGATCGCCGCCGACCCGAACGCACCACCTTCCAGGTCGTATTCGCCCAGGACACCGGATCCGCGCCGCCGATCGCTCACCTTCTCATTGACAGACACTTCCGGACATCCCGCCACCGGACGCCGCGGCAATGCCATCCGACGCCATCCGACACGCCCCCGGACGCGGTTTGACGCCCGGTGATCGCTGCGGGATGCTGCACGCGGGGCAGTCGGCAGGAATCCGGTGCGAATCCGGAACGGTCCCGCCACTGTGATCAGGGAGCGCCTCCCGTTTGGAACGCCACTGGGATCTCACCGTCCTGGGAAGGCTGGCCAGGCGCCGCGATCTGAGAGTCAGGAGACTCCGGCTGTCCCCGGCGCGCCGCTCCCGCGGCGCGTCCGAGCAACCGGACCTGCCGGGCGTGGACACCCGTGAGGAGCTGATTCGGCGTGCCGCCGTACCCGTTCGCCGCCGTCGTCGGTCTCGACGACCTGCGGCTGGCCCTGCTGCTCAACGCCGTCTCCCCGGCGGTCGGCGGCGTCCTCGTGCGCGGCGAGAAGGGGACGGCGAAGTCCACGATCGTGCGCGCTCTGGCCGCCGTGCTGCCGGAGATCGACGTGGTGGGGGACTGCCGGTTCTCCTGCGATCCGGCGGCGCCCGATCCGGGCTGCCCCGACGGACCGCACTCGGTCAGCCGAGTGGACTCCCGCCCGGCGCGCCTGATCGAGCTCCCGGTCGGCGCCACCGAGGACCGCCTGGTCGGTTCGCTGGACCTGGAGAAGGTACTGGCCTCCGGTGTCGCGGCGTACGAGCCGGGGCTGCTCGCGGCGGCGCATCGCGGCCTGCTGTATGTGGACGAAGTCAACCTCCTGCATGATCACCTGGTGGACCTGCTGCTGGACGCCGCCGCGATGGGCATCGCCCACGTGGAGCGCGAGGGCGTCTCGGTTCGCCACGCCGCGCGTTTCCTGCTGGTCGGCACCATGAACCCGGAAGAGGGGGAGCTGCGTCCGCAGCTGCTGGACCGGTTCGGGCTGACCGTCGAGGTCCGCGCCAGCCGGGACCCGGCCGAACGCGCCGAGGTCGTGCGCCGGCGGCTGGCTTACGAGGCGGATCCCGATGGCTTCGCGGCGGCGTGGGAGGCCGCTGATAAAGAGACGGCTGTTCGTATCGCCACGGCGCGGGCGCTGCTGCCGTCGGTGGTGCTGCCGGAGCCGGAGCTGCTGCGGATCACCCGGATCTGCGCGTCGTTCGAGGTCGACGGCATGCGCGCGGATCTGGTCACCGCCAGGGCGGCGACGGCGCTCGCGGCGTGGGCCGGGCGGAGCGTGGTGACGGCCGAGGACGTGCGGCAGGCGGCGATGCTGGCGTTGCCGCATCGGCGGCGGCGGCATCCGTTCGACGCGCCGGGGTTGGATGAGGAGCGGCTGGACGAGGCCATGTCGGACGGGGATGAGGATCCCGAGCCGGATCCCGGCGGTCCGGCCGGCGGCGGTCCCGGCGACAACGGTGGTTCCGGCAACGGTGGTTCCGGCAGCGGCACGCCGAGCGGCGCAGCCGGCCGCGACCGGTCGAGTGCGAACTCTTCGGCGCCGGAAGCGGCTGACGCGAGTCACGAGCGCCAGGGCGGTTCGCTCGGCGACGACTCGGCGACCTCGAGTGCGAGCACCTCCGAATCGGACGCGGCGGGTGCCGGTTCAGCCGACAGATCCGGCGGCGCGGGACCCGAGCAGCCTCCGGCACCGCCGAGCGAGCCTTTCAAAGCCCGTCTGCTCCAAGTCGCCGGCGTCGGCACCGGTGCCGAAGGCCGCCGCTCCCGCTCCCGGGCCACCGGGGGCCGCGCGATCGGCGCGCGTCCCGGTGCCCGCGGACTCCACCTCGTCGCCACCGTCCGAGCCGCCGCACCCGAGCAGATCGCGCGCGGTCGCCGCGACGGCGCCCTCCGCCTCCGCCCCGAAGACCTCCGCGAGCCGATCCGCGAGGGCCGCGAAGGCAATCTGGTTCTCTTCGTCGTGGACGCCTCCGGCTCCATGGCCGCCCGCCAGCGCATGGCAGCCGTCAAGGGCGCGATCATCTCCCTGCTCCTAGACGCCTATCAGCGGCGCGACAAAGTAGGCCTGATCACCTTCCGCGGCCGTGATGCCGAACTCGTCCTCCCGCCCACCTGGTCCGTCGAGACCGGTGCCGCACGCCTCACCACTCTCCCCACCGGCGGCCGCACCCCTCTCGCCGCCGGACTCCTGCAAGCGGCCGAAGTCCTCCGCGTCGAGCGCCTGCGCGACCCGCGACGCCGTCCGCTGGTCGTCGTCGTCACCGACGGCCGCGCGACCCAGGCGACCCACACCAAGGACCCCCTCGCCGACTCCGACCGAGCCGCCGCCCACCTCGCCGCCGCCGTCACCACCCTCGGCGGCAGCACGGTCGTCGTGGACTGCGAAGCCGGCCCGGTCCGCCTCGGCCTGGCCGTCCGCCTGGCCGCCGACCTCGGCGCCGACTGGCTCCAGCTCACCGACCTCGCCGCCGACTCCCTCACCGCGGCCGTGCACACCAGCCGTCCAAGATCCGACCGTTCCAGTACCGACCGTTCCCGATCCGACCGGAGGGCAGCCTGATGCCCCAAGGGCAACCCGCCCACGTCCCCGACGACGGCCTCACCACCCGCCAGCGCCGCAACCGGCCGCTGACCATCGTCCACACCGGCCCCGGCAAGGGGAAGTCGACGGCCGCGTTCGGGCTGGCGCTGCGCGGCTGGAACCAGGGCTGGCCGATCGGGGTGTTCCAGTTCGTGAAGTCGGCGAAGTGGCGCATCGGCGAGGAGACCGCGCTCAAGGCCCTCGGCGAGCTGCACGTCCGGACCGGGCAGGGCGGCCCGGTGGACTGGCACAAGATGGGCGAGGGCTGGTCCTGGATCCAGCGCGATCTGCACTCCGACCCCGAGCTGCAAGCCGAGAACGCCCGCGCCGGCTGGGAACGGATCAAACAGGACCTGGCCGCCGAGACCTACCGCCTGTACATCCTGGACGAGTTCACCTATCCGATGAAGTGGGGCTGGGTCGACGTGGACGACGTCGTCAAGACCCTCGCCGACCGGCCCGGGACCCAGCACGTGGTCATCACCGGCCGGGACGCCGCCGGTGACCTGCTGACCGCCGCCGACCTGGTCACCGAGATGACCAAGGTCAAGCACCCGATGGACGCCGGGCAGAAGGGCCAGAAGGGCATCGAGTGGTGAGCGCCGCGCCCGTCGTCCCGGTGACCGGGGGATCCGCCGTCCCCCGGATCGTCATCGCGGCCCCGGCCTCCGGCCACGGCAAGACCACCGTGGCCACCGGCATCATCAAGGCCCTGACCGACCGCGGCTTCGCCGTCGCGCCGTTCAAGGTCGGCCCGGACTACATCGACCCCGGCTACCACGCCCTGGCCGCCGGCCGCGCCGGCCGCAACCTCGATCCCTACCTGGTCGGCGCCGAGCGGATCGAGCCGCTGTTCGCGCACGGCGCCGCCGGAGCCGACCTGGCCGTCGTCGAGGGCGTCATGGGCCTGTACGACGGCGCCACCGGCGAGGGCGAACTCGGCTCCACCGCCCAGGTCGCCAAGCTGCTGGGCGCCCCGGTCCTGTTCGTGGTCGACGCCGCCGCCCAGGGCCGCTCCATCGCCGCGCTCGTCCACGGCTTCCGCTCCTTCGACCCCGAGGTGCGCCTGGCCGGCGTCATCCTGAACCGCGTCGGCTCCGAGACCCATCGCGGCATCCTGACCGACGCCCTGGACGATCTCGGCGTCCCGGTCCTGGGCACGCTGCGCCGCGCCGCCGCCGTCTCGGCCCCCGCCCGCCACCTCGGCCTGGTCCCGGTCGCCGAACGCCGCGCGGAGGCGGTCGAGGCGGTCGCCGCCCTCGGCGCCCTCGTGGACGCCGGGATCCGCCTGGACGAGGTCTACCGCCTGGCCCGCACCGCCGGACCGCTGCCCGTCGCCCCCTGGGACCCCGCCGCCGAGATCGGCCCCCGGCGCGGCGCCAAGGCCCGGATCGCGATCGCGTCCGGGCCCGCGTTCACCTTCTCCTACGCCGAGAACGCCGAACTGCTCACCGCCGCCGGCGCCGAGCTGTGCCCGTTCGACCCCTTACACGACGAGGCGCTCCCGGCGGCCGTCGGCGGCGTCGTCATCGGCGGCGGCTTCCCCGAGGTCTACGCCCCGGAACTGGCCGCCAACGAGGCGCTGCGCGAGGAGATGGGGCGGTTCGTGCGCCGCGGCGGCGCGGTCGCCGCCGAGTGCGCCGGGCTGCTGTATCTGGGCAAGAGCCTGGACGGGCTGCCGATGTGCGGGGTCGTGGACGCCGAGGCGGCGATGACCGACCGGCTCACGCTGGGTTACCGGCACGCTGTGGCCGCCGCCGAATCGGTGCTGGCCGCCGCCGGGACGCGGGTGTCAGGGCACGAGTTCCATCGCACCGCCACGACCCCGTCGGCGGGCTCGCCGCCGGCCTGGCACTGGCGACGCGAAGGCGGCCCGGTGACGGAGGGCTTCGCAGGGGCGCGGATCCACGCCTCCTATCTGCATCTGCACTGGGCCGGGGCGCCGTCCATCGCCCGGCGGCTGGTCGAGAGCTGCGGGGTGCTGCGGTGAGGCTGCTCACCGGGGTCGGGGTCGGGCCCGGCGATCCGGAACTGGTGACGGTCAAGGCTGTGCGGGTGCTGCGGGAGGCCGATGTCGTGTTCGTGCCTGTGCTCGCCGACGGGCCCGAGGGCCCGGGGCGGGCCGAGGCCACTGTGCGGGCGCATGTCGACGGTGACACTGTGCGCGCCGTGCCGTTCGCCTTGTCGGATCGGGGTGGGCGTAGCGCTGAGCGTCTTGACGCGTGGGACGAGGCGGCGCGCGCTGTGGTCTCAGCCTTTGAGGAAGGTGCGTCGCGTATCGCGTTCGCGACCATCGGGGATCCGAATATCTACTCGACGTTCAGCTACCTCGCGCAGACGGTTCGAACGCTGATGCCCTCGGTGGACGTCGCCACCGTTCCCGGGATCACCGCGATGCAGGATCTGGCGTCGCGGTCCGGAACCGTGCTGGCCGAGGGGCGCGAGGTTCTGGCGCTGTTTCCGATGACTGCCGGCCTCGACGCCTATGAGCAGGCCTTGGAGGCGTTCGACACCGTCGTCGCGTATAAGGGTGGCCGGTTCTTGCCGGAGATGCTGCGTGCCGTCGACAAGACCGGACGCACTGCCGAGACCGTGTTCGGCGCGGCCCTCGGCCTGCCGGAGGAGGTGGTCGGTCCGGTGGCGGATCTGGCTCCTGAGACGGTCGACGGCGCGCCGTATCTGTCCACTGTCATCACCACTGCGCGGCGGCGCGAACGAGGAGGAGCGCTGTGAGCGCGAAGGTGACGTTCATCGGGGCCGGTCCGGGCGCTGCCGACTTGATCACCCTGCGCGGGGCGCGGGCGATCGCCGATGCGGACGTCGTGATCTGGGCTTCCAGCCTGGTGCAGGAGGCGGTGCTGGAGCACGCGCGGCCGGACGCCGAGATCGTGGACTCCGCCGCGTTGCCGATGGAGGGCGTCGTCGAGATCTACGGCCGCGCGGTCGCCGAGGGGCTGCGGATCGCGCGGATTCACTCCGGTGACCCCGCGCTGTGGGGCGCGGTGCAGGAGCAGCTGGAACGCTGCCGCGCCATGGGGCTGGAGACCGAGATCATCCCGGGCGTCTCGGCGTTCTCGGCGGTCGCGGCGATTGCTCAGCGTGAGTTGACGATCCCTGAGGTCGCGCAGTCGGTGATTCTCACGCGGCTGGGTGGCGGCAAGACGCCCATGCCGGAGAAGGAGTCGATCCGCGAATTCGCCCGCCACGGCACCACCATGGCGGTCTTCCTCTCGGCTGCGCGCTCCGGGCAGCTTGCCGCGGAACTGCTCGAAGGCGGCTACCCCCCCGACACGCCGGTCATCGTCGCCTATCGCGCGACGTGGGAGGACGAGGAGCTCGCGTACTGCACCATCGCAGAGCTCGAAGAGACGGTGAAGTCGCGCAAGCTCTGGAAACACACGCTGTTCCTGGTCGGGCCGGCGCTCGGTTCGCACGGGACTCGTTCGCATCTGTACCATCCGGGTCACTTCCACGGGTTCCGGCGTGCGGACCGGGCGGCGCGGAAGGTGTTGCTGGCCGCTGATGCGGCTGCTGCTACGGAGGCCGGGTCGGATGTCTGATTCCGGCGGTTTCGAGTCGACCGGTCGCGAGCCCGGTGCTGGTTCGGCTGATCTGGCTGCTTCTGTCGGCCCGACCGGTTCGGCCGACCCGGTGGCTTCGGCGCCCGACGCCGGCACCGCCGGCGCAACCGGCCCCGGCCCGCACGCCGTCCCCGATCTCCGCGAACCCGACCTGCCCCGCACCATGAAGGTCCGCTCAAAGGCCCTGCGCCCAGGCTGGACCACCGGAGCCTGCGCAGCCGCCGCCGCCAAGGCCGCGACCGTCGCGCTCGTCACCGGCGAGCCGCAGACGTGGACCGAGATCGCCCTGCCCTCCGGCCGCCGCGTCACGTTCGCCACCGAGCGTTGCGAGCTGTCCCGACCCGGCCGTGCGGAGGCGGTCGTGGTCAAGGACGCCGGCGACGATCCCGATGTCACCCACGGTGCCCACCTCACCGCCACGGTCTCCTGGCTCCCCGGCGGCAGCGGCCTGCAGCTGGACGGCGGCGTCGGCGTCGGCGTCGTCACCAAGCCGGGTCTGGGCCTGGAGGTCGGCGGTCCGGCGATCAACCCCGTGCCGCGCAGCATGATCGAGGCGTCCGTGACCGAGGCGCTCGCCCTGGCTCCGACCCCCGCGGGCCGCGGCCTGCGCGTCGTCATCTCAGTACCCGAAGGCGAGGTCATGGCGCGCAAGACCACCAACGCGCGCCTCGGCGTCCTCGGCGGCATCTCGATCCTCGGCACCACCGGCATCGTCCGGCCGTTCTCGACCGCCGCTTGGCGCGCCAGCGTCGAGCAGGCGGTGTCAGTCCTCGCCGCGCAGGCCGCCGCCACGTCGCAGGACCCTGTCCTCGTCCTGTGCACCGGGGGACGCACCGAGAAGGGCGCGATGGCCCTGTTCCCGGACCTGCCCGAGGTTAGCTTCGTCGAGGTCGGCGACTTCACCGGGGCCGCGATCCGGCGCTGTGTGGAGCACGGTGTGCGCCGCGTCGTGTTCGTCGGTATGGCCGGCAAGCTGACCAAGCTCGGCTCCGGCGTCCTGATGACCCACTACACGC